>CACVKW010000422.1 GCA_902749685.1 Olavius sp. associated proteobacterium Delta 1
ACGACATCCAGGATCCAGCAACCAGAATCCAGGATCAGTCAATACTTTCAATGGTCTTCATTGCAGCAGCTAAGTTGGATTTCAAAATTTTATGCAACTCTAGGGTTATTTCAAAAGACCGGAACCGGATTGTCCGCCAAAGGGGGCCGCCCAGATTTCCACCAGAGTATCCCAGTTATGGTCCGTGACGTTAATGACGCACCATCTGTTTTCTTTTTGAAATATCAATAAGGTTCGCGGGGATTTAAAACTGCTGACACCCTGCCAGTTGTCCTTGGCCATATTGTTTTCAAAAAATTGGATTAATGAACTGCGTTCTACTTTAGATGTGAAGACCAGAACGCCGGCTGTCAAGCCGGAGGTGTGGTAGACAAAGGAGGATTTGGTATTCAACTTCAAATCACGTGGCACCAGCACATCATCGAAATCGTAGTATAGGGGGGCATTTTTCTCATCTTTTCCCTGGGCTTCAGAGCCGTCGGTTGCCTTCGGCGTTGACGAACAGGCGACACATAACAGCATCAGAGCCGCCATGATTCCAGAAATTATCAACCAAACGCGGTGCCCACTTATTTTTTGCATGATGAATCCTCCCTTAACGATTGAATATTTTCGATTGAATATTGCATATTTAAGGAATTCTTTCAATTTTAAAAATTTGAGCGGAGCGACATCCATTCCGCCGGTCGATCAATTTTCAATATTCAATTTTCAATTCCAGCATGCTCGGATTAATTATTCGGTATGGTTAAATGTCTGAAATCCTTCCTGCTGGCATAGATAATCTTTGTGAGCCTCCTTGAGGTCGGCCGCAACCATTTCGGAAACCAGTTCTTGAAAGGTAATGCGCGGTTTCCAGCCTAGCTTTTGCCGGGCTTTAGCGGCGTCTCCCAGCAAATCCTGCACTTCGGTGGGGCGGAAGTAACCGGGATCAACGGCAACGACAATCCGGCCGGTATCTTCGTTAAAGCCTTTTTCATCGATGCCTTCGCCTTCCCAGCGGATACCGATGTCGAGTTGTTGGGCGGCCACCTCGATGAACTGCCTGACGGAAAAGTGCTCACCGGTGGCGATAACATAGTCTTCCGGTGCATCCTGTTGCAGCATCAGCCACTGCATTTCCACATAATCCCGGGCATGCCCCCAATCGCGGCGGGCGTCGAGGTTGCCGATATAAAGGGTGTCCTGCAGACCGGTTTTGATGCGAGCCAGCGCCCGGGTGATTTTGCGGGAGACAAACGTCTCACCTCTAATCGGAGATTCATGATTAAAAAGGATTCCGTTGCAGGCATAAATACCGTATGCCTCTCGATAGTTGATCGTAATCCAGTAAGCGTATAACTTGGCTACGGCATAGGGCGAACGGGGATAAAACGGTGTGGATTCTTTTTGAGGGACTTCCTGAACTTTACCATAAAGCTCGGAAGTCGAAGCCTGGTAAAAGCGGCATTTTTTTTCCAGCTTTAAGATTCTGATGGCTTCGAGAATGCGTAATGTTCCCAGGCCATCCGTGTTGGCTGTATACTCGGGCGTTTCGAAAGAGACTTTAACATGACTCTGGGCTGCCAGGTTATAGATTTCATCCGGCTGAATTTCCTGGATGATGCGGATCAGATTGGTGGAATCGGTAAGATCGCCATAGTGCATAAAAAACCGCACATCCGCTTCGTGGGGATCGCGGTATAGATGGTCCACCCGGGCCGTATTGAAGGAAGACGCCCGACGTTTTATGCCATGGACTTCATAACCTTTGTTCAATAGTAATTCCGCCAGATATGCCCCATCCTGACCGGTTACACCCGTGACCAATGCTCGTTTCATATTGTAGTCTCCTGATCCGGATAAGCCGGAATTGACTGATAAGTATTAATATAGAGTGACGATTTAAATATATAAAAGAAGCCACAAATTAACACGAATTTTCACGAAATTAATTGATTCAATATCAGTGCCCCTGCTTTTGGCTACTCCAATAATTCGTGGTTATTCGTGTCAATTCGTGGCTAAATAATTTTTAAACGATTGGAAACCTCAAAAATATTTTTGAAGTAGTCTATCGTGTGCTTGAGTCCTTCTTCAAGCTGGATTTTCGGCTCCCAGCCCAGTTGCTCTTTTGCCAGGGTTATTTCGGGCTTTCGTTGCAGGGGGTCATCTTCGGGAAGCGGCTGGTGAACGATTTTGGCAGTGGAGCCGGTCAGCGCAATGACTTTTTCGGCAAGTTCCAGGATGCTGAATTCATTGGGATTGCCAAGATTGACCGGCCCGGTGCAATCATCAGGCGCGGCCATCATACGAATAAATCCTTCGATCATATCATCCACAAAACAAAACGACCGGGTTTGGCCTCCATCCCCAAAAACCGTGATGTCACGGTTATCCAGCGCCTGAAGGATAAAATTGCTAACCACCCGACCATCATTGGGATGCATGCGCGGACCATAGGTGTTAAAAATTCGTACCACCCGGATGTTTATCTGATGCTGCCGATGATAATCAAAAAACAGGGTTTCGGCACAGCGTTTACCTTCATCATAGCAGGATCTGATGCCGACGCAGTTGACATTGCCCCAGTAGTTTTCGGTTTGGGGATGGACGGTGGGATCACCGTAAACCTCCGAAGTCGAGGCCTGCAGAATGCGTGCGTTAAGTCGTTTAGCCAGACCCAGCATATTGATGGAACCGTGCACATTGACCTTGGTGGTTTGAACAGGATCGTTCTGATAGTGAACCGGGGAAGCGGGACAGGCCAGGTTGTAAATTTCGTCGACCTCCAGGTAAAGCGGAAACGTAATATCGTGTCGGATCATTTCAAAATAGGGATTTTCCAGCAGATGGATAATATTGCGCTTAGTCCCAGTGTAGAAATTATCCGCACAAACGACATCGCACCCTTCTTGCAGCAGGCGTTCACAAAGAAAGGAACCTAGGAATCCGGCTCCTCCAGTCACCAAAACACGTTTTCGAAGATGCATATTATTTCCCATAATTAGTGAATAGGCTTATATTTGGAACAATTTGGCTACCTGAAAAAACCACACCAGCTTTAAAAAGCTAATTTTATAATTAGAATTTATATCATAAAACGAACTTAATATGCAACAACCTTTCGATATATCTATAAATTTTGTTATCAGCCGACTCCCTGTTCATACACCGGTTCAATGGTAAAAAATGATCTTTACATAATTTCAGGTTTCAAGTATATAGACACACCCTTTCGGGCAGCCTGGATTACCGTTTCCAACGGAACATGCGCAAGGCCGCCGTAAATCCAGCTAGCATCGCTCACTATCGGTTTAACCACCTGCCCCCGTAGCTCAGTGGATAGAGCACCGGATTCCTAATCCGGGTGCCGCAGGTTCAATTCCTGCCGGGGGCACCAATATCCTTTTCATCATCTAATTAATCGAGAGATCGGGGTGTTTTTTAAGATTTCAAATTGGAAATTCCTTACGTACTGGATAGCATTTTTTTCCATAATACCTCATATGCCGTCCAGCGGATGAAGACTGTCCATAATACCAAGGTCTGGAAAGTCGAGTATGATGGTAGCGTAAGTCTGATAAACCGCTTTGGGCATAGCCAACGTTTTGAATATCGATATCTTAATATGCCCGGTCCACTTGAATTTCAATTTGTTAATTTGAACTGTTTAAGTAATGAAGATATTGAGTTTCTGAGTTTTCTGCTTTTCAAAGCCAATGCATTTTCTTTTCCCCATACAACCACTGGAAGGTAGTTTCCGACTGATTCCCGCTAAGTAATTTACGAATCCGTGCGTGACACCCGATACGCTTGACATGCAGTCGGTGTACAGTTAATAGTGCCTGAAAATCACACCGACACCTCACTTATTGCAAAAAAACGCTTAACTTCATAACAACTATCTGATAAGAACAAAGAATATGGAGGTCATATATTGACCGATTATCGCTCAAAAGACCTCTGCTGCACCCGGTACAACGGATGAGCCAAAAAATATATCGCTATCTTTAGAGAATGCAGGCGCGGGATGAACTGCACACCCTATCAGAAATATCGGCAGCCGAAATACTTTATTAATCTTTGTAAAGAACCCTGATCCCCACACGCTACTGAAAAATTCTCAAAGGAGGCAGAGCGATGAAAGATCTGATCGGTTACATTGCACAGGCACTGGTTGATTTTCCGGATGAAGTATCGGTCAGCGAGGTCGAGGGCGAACACACCACGGTATTAGAGCTTCAAGTGGCCAAGAAGGATATGGGTAAAATCATCGGCAGACAGGGTCGAACCGCCCAGGCCATCCGAACCATTTTAAGCGCAGCATCGGGAAAAACACGCAAACGATACGTTCTCGAAATAATCGAGTGATGGATCTTCCACCAACCCAAACACTGCCCCAGCATAAATCAGCCCCTAGGACCTGTCAGTTGGCGACACCGGTTGGATGGCCGGATTTATGTCAATACCACTCGCCGATATCTTAAAAAAACCGGGGACCTTCTGATTTTTGGACCCGAGGCAAGTCTGGTAGCGTTCAGGTTTGAAAATGGCCGGCAGATGGTTTTGATGCTTTTATCGTTGAAAACTTGATGTGAATGCGATGACATGAAATAATTTGCCCCTGGCAACGCAGCGCTTAGCAGTATATGTGATTTATGTAAGATTAGGCACTATATATCCTTCAAAAATCCGCTTGAATAATAAAGGAAGGTTGATTATGAAGCAAAAATATCGCATCTGGAAAAAGGAAGAAGGCAAAGCGCTGCTGATTCAGGAATATGCCGTTTTAACAGCCGAGTCCAGAAAACAAAAGCGTCCAGGATTGATAGATGAAAATTTCTCATTACTTTGTGAACAAACTTATCCGGCAGATGAAATAAAGCAGGCAACCTCACGGGGCAAAGATGAGCTGATCCAATATATGCGGAATCAGCATTTTTTTCCGACTGGAATGTACATGGATATAATCGCTGATGCCGTCACCACGATGTATGCTACCAAAGGTGAACAGAGAAAAGATCTGGTTTTGGATGACAGAGAAATCTTGCTGGGCACTCCGCCAGAGGCCGGAAACATATCGATTCCCGAAATTGAAGAAGACGTAAACGGAGATGGTCAAGCAGAAAACATAGATGGTTTGCTCGAGGATAATTCCCCGATTACCAAGAGTAACGCTAGCGACAGAATCAATCCTGAGCAGCCTGATGAGTAGGAATAATACCTGAATTTTAAAGCAACAATCACCGCGTCAAGTGAATTGCGGCAACTTATCCTCATACTTTTCTAGAGGACAGTTGCGTGTAAAATTCAGGTATTATTAGCCTGTTCCGGATGGTCGGCGCAAATTAATGAGGATCTCCGCAAGCGGTTGGCAGATACCCTTTAACTTTTTAAGACCAATCCACTAGACGACCGTGACATTCACCGCACGAGGACCTTTGCCGCCCTCTTCTACGTCAAACGTCACCCGGTCACCTTCATTGAGAGATTTAAAACCCGGCGCATTAATACCCGAATGGTGTACGAATACATCCGGGCCCTCGTCCTGCTCTATGAAGCCATAACCTTTTCGTTCATTGAACCATTTGACAATTCCATCTGCCATTGGGGCACTCTCCTTCTTTTAGAGTTTTCACGGTTCCATACTTCAGGCTGCCAATGCGACAAGTGGTTCTTTCCTTCAGGACGAAACCGGACCGCGAACAATGTTGCGGCCAGATAAATGTTGTATTGAATAACACTCTTTTTATAGACAGAAGTGCTATTTCAGACAGTTTTTTATAAATCATATAGTCAGCCAAGGGAGTTTACACCAGATTGACAAGATTAGCGGAAGACAGATCGGCTGCAATAGGGTTTTATCCATCCTACTCGAGTAAGCAAAAGGTATTAGCGGTTAAATCTATTATATTCAATATCGCTTCATGATGCAAGAAAAAAACCGATCACGGCGTCTTTAGGCGGATGAACATCTGCCGAATTGGGTTATACTATATTTTAGTTAAGAAATACCATGATTTGTGGTATATTAGACAGATACGCAGTGTCAAGGTCGATTTGCAGGAGACGGGCAATATGGAATATGATTGGCAATTCAGCCAAAAAAGCAAATGCAGTGATAAGGAAAAACACCAATGCATGAATCTGGTCGCCGATCTCGTTAATCTGTCGATGATGGCCCGACGCAACGGGTTGCTCTCGTTGATACAAGTCGCCGAACAAAGCTCATTTTTTCTCCTAAACAAAGGGCTTCAGCTGATAGTTGATGGCGCCAATCCCCAAGTAGTCAGAAATATAATGGAAAGCTACATAATTTCAGGAGATTACACAGGAAAAGATCTTTTGCAACGCTGCATCATACTGGAAGGCGTAACCGCAATCCAACAAGGTCTTCATCCCAAGGTGACCAAGGATTTCCTATTGTCGTTTCTGGGAGAAGACAACTATGAAAGGTATCAAAAAGAATTCGAGGCGGGCAGTCAGGATTCTCTGGAATCATACCTGAAAGAAATTGAAGACATACCCGCCTCATCGTCTAAAGGATCAAAGCTGGACCAGTTAATATTAAATCTCGATAATGATGCCATAGAAAAATTTCTCATGGAAATCAATACTGGTGATCTTGCTAAATCTCTTAAAGGCATGGGGGGGCAGGCCCAGATAAGAATTTTTTATAACATGTCGAAAAAAGCAGCCTATGCATTAAAGGATACCCTCGAAGATCTGGATCCCATCGATGATGCCGAACTGGCAGAGGTCCAGGAAATGGTCCTCGAAATCATCTCGGATTTAGAGGCGCAAACCACCGGCACGGCCTTTGAATAAAGAATCAGAATGATTTTAGATTCCGGCTTCAATTAAACTTTCCACTGTTTTTGATTCACCCGATCTACCGAACTCCGATTTAGTTAAGAACCCAATAGAGTTGTCTATTGCAAAATGGCTCACTGCCAGTTATAAATAACACCGTCAAGTAATTTAAGGATCAGATTTTCATCTCAAAAAATAACAAGAGGGATCACATGCAACCAAATCAATACATGAGGTCATCCAAATTCAGAATCTTGTCACTGTGGCTGTTCGCATTGCTAGCCGTCGCTTTAACTGCCGGTGTTGCCGTCGCCGCTGATGAATCAAAAACTGCCGCTCCGGATAAAAACGCCGAAGATCAACCCATTTTAATTGAAGCCGATCAGCTGATTTCGAATAATGAAGAAAAATATGCTGAATTTATCGGAAATGTTAAAGCAACCCAGGCGGACTTTGTGATCACCTCCGACAAATTGAGGATTTATTATGAGGGAGAACTGCTCAATGCCGAAGAAAAAAGTGATAAAGATGAGGAAATGCTGAAAAAAATTGTCGCCAGCGGCAATGTAAAAATAAGATCAGATCAATATAATGCGGATACCGAAAACGCGGAGTATGATACGCAAACAATGATGATCGTTTTAACAGGCGAGAATTCCAAGGTTTTCAGCGGTAAAAGTTCAGTTACCGGCTCTAAAATTGTACTTTATCGCAAAGAAGGGCGGTTCAAGGTATTGGGAGGCAAGAAGAAGCGCGTGGAGGCAACGATTTATTCAGGCGGCAAGGCTACCGAAGCTTTCAAAGTAGAAAAACCAAAAGAGTAGCGAACCGCAGAATTTCGAAAAACGAATGTAGAAGGGTGGTTTGGCTGCGCTCAATCAATTCTATAAATCAGATAGAATACCTTCCTTCGATATTCGACATTCACTTTTTTCCCCTTAACGGTTAGCGGATTCTTTTCAACTTCTTTAATTTCTGCAACTTGTCAAATTTGAACAAAAGTTCGATCCACTCCCGAAATAAGGGTACCAGTTGCTCGGGCGCCTTCCGGCTGTTCATCTCCTTCATCTTCAGCCTGTTTTCAGCTTCAGCGAGTGCATCGGCATAATCCAGTCGCTCAGGTTCTATTGCCAGCAAGTGCCGGTAAATATCTATAACTTTTAACCAGTGGCCCTGGTCGGCATAGACTTTTGCCATTGTTTCTGTGTAAATATCCACTTCCTGACTCATTTTTTCCGATCCGATTGATTTTTGGGTTTAAAAATAATTTCATCTTTCCTGATCATTCCAAACTCTTGCCTGGCAATATTCTCAATATAGCCGAGGTCATTTTTCAAACGATCGATTTCAATTCTGAAAGCCAGGTTTTCCCGGGTGATTTGCTCGTTTTTTTGAACTAGTTTCCGCTGCTCCTGCTTTAGAAGCGCCAGATCGGAATACCCGTGCTTGCTGAAAATAATATAAATGAACAAAGCAATCAGCAACAGAATTGAGAATGATAACAGGATATTTTGTTTTCTGGTCATTTATTGAGAATGCCCTTTCTGGCTTCCGTCAAAACACTGCTCAACTCCTGACTTTTAAGCATAAATGAAGTAACTGCATATATGCAAAGACCGATGCCGATACTTGCAGCTACTCCGACAAGAAGCCCTGAAGTCGTTCTGCCCTCCAGCGGGATAAAGAACCTGGTGGTCGCCCAAACAACCGTTCCCATTACCAGGGAACTAAAAAAGGTTTTGGCGGCTGAGTGAGCAATATTAATCCAGCCCAATGAGCCCAATCTGGTTCTTAGCGCGAGCATGAGAAGGCCCAGGTTTAGCATCGAAGCCAGGGATGTCGCCAGGGCAAGGCCTCCATGAGCCAGTGGCTTCATCAAAATTACCCCCAGGAAGATATTGGCAATAATTGAGATAATCGCTATGCGGACGGGGGTTCGGGCATCCTGCAAAGCAAAAAAGGCAGCCGCAACAATCCTGACGGCTGAGAAAGCCCATAGACCTATAGAATAATACAAAACAGCCTGGGTCGTCAACTGTGTTGCTGCCGCATCGAATTCACCCCTCTGAAACAGCAGGACCACGATATGCTCTCTTAACACGATCAGCCCTACCATGGCTGGAATAGATATAAAAAAAACCAGCTTCAGAGCGTGCGCAAATGTATGCTTCAATTCATCAAGCTCCCGGGCAGCAGCGTGCCGGGAAAGACTGGGCAAAACAGCAGTCGATGCGGCAATCGCAAATACGCCAAGCGGAAATTGAACAAGACGATCGGCGAAATACAGATAGGTGACACTTCCTTCAGATAGCAGTGATCCCAGCAAAGTGCCGACAACGATGTTTATCTGGTAGACAGCACCGCCTAAGATAATGGGAAGAAACGAGATCCCCACTTTTTTTAGCCCCGGGTGCATCAGCTTGGCCTTTTCCCAGAAGCGAAATCCTTTACATATCAGAATCGGTAACTGCAGCGCCAGCTGCAGAAAGCCTCCGATCAACACCCCGAGAGCCAAACCGATGACCGGTGTTGTCATGGCGGGTGCAATATAAAGCACTGACCCGATGACAGAAAGATTCAGTACAACCGGTGCAATGGCCGGTGCGGCAAAATGTCCCAGGACGTTGAGTATGCCCATGCAAAGGGCCACCAGACCAATACAGAAAAAATACGGAAACATCCAACGGGTCAGGGTCACGGTCAGGGCGATTTTTTCCGCATCAAATCCCGGGGCAATCAAGCGAACCACCCATGGTGACAACAATATGCCGCCTAGGGTAACAATGAACAAAACGACGCCCAGCAGTCTGAAAGCTGAGCGGGCCATCGAGAAAGCCTCGTCTTGATCATTATGGACGACATATTCCGTAAACACGGGAATAAATGCCGAACTCAAGGAGCCCTCTGCAAATAAACGTCTTAATAAGTTGGGAATTCTGAACGCTGCGATAAATGCGTCGGAGCTGAACCCGGCCCCAAAAAACCATGCAATCACCGCATCGCGCACAAAACCCAAAATGCGGCTTAGAAGCGTTGCCGCCCCTACAACACCGGCAGCTTTTATCACCCGGGATTTTTCAGACATTGCTGCACATCGTATACATAAATCTCAGAATTGATACCTTTAATCTTTGGGCTCATCATGCCAGAACGCGCTCCGAGCCGCTGGCTTTATGAACCCGCTGCCAGCCTGAAGGCCCCAGGCTGGTGGGGAGGCCAGAGTCCATTATTCCAATATTCCACAATTCCAACATTCCAATTGGGTGCAAACGAGCTAAATTCGATGGTGGCGTGGCCGGAAAAAACAGAATAATGGAGTAAATTTACGAAAATTCCTTGACAGAGTTTCGATTAATTAATATTTATAAAAACTTAAACAAATTCGGGAAAGGAGTAGATACTCTTGGCAAATCACAAATCGGCGATCAAACGTGCTCGCCAAAACGAAATACGACGTTTACGAAATAAAGGCACTAAAACAAGGGTTAAAAGTATCGTCAAAGATTTACGATCTTCTGTCGGAGAAGCATCGGGTGAGGAAATGAAGGTTAATTTGAATGCTGCCCAATCGGTCATTGACAAGGCCTCGAAAAAAGGCGTAATTCACAAACGAACTGCCGCCAGAAAAATTAGCCGCCTCACAAAACTTGCCAATTCCGCCAGGGCATAACGTCAGATCAAATCCAATTATAGATTTTCCGCCTCCGGCGGAAAATCTATCCTGATCGACCAGTTCTTTTTTTCATACATACACAGCGTTTCGCACATACAACCCCATATGGCAGTTGAAAACTAATCATTTAAATTGCCGACACACAATGATCCACGAGGCTGTGTATTTTTAGAAATCATTGGTTAACCGACCGAAGATTCGTTCCGACATTCGTTCCGAAAGCCTTGCCAGGGCCAGGCTTTCGTTTCGATCCGTTTCTAACTTGCTGTCGGTCACATCATAGGTTTGCCGGTCGGTAATACCCTTGGCGGCCCAGATGACTTCTCCCCCTTCCTGTTTTATCAACCTGATGTCGACAGTCATGATAACTTCCCGTTCGCTTGCCACTTCGGTACCGACCCGCGAGATCGTCTGGGTTCGAATTTTGCTGATCACCCCCTTAAGAACTGCATCGGCATTTTGCGCACTGTTCGCAAGGCTTTGTTCTCTTTGTCGGGTGAATTCAAAAACGACCTGATTGGTGACGACCCTTTCAATGCCGGTCTTGGACGTACGATTATCAAAAACCTCTATAAAAATTTGCTCCACACCCTCGGGAAATTGTCCCTGGCCGGCAAACCGGTAGCCACAAGCGCTGACGGCCATGGCACAACACACAACCAACCCGACAATTCTACGATGATTCAACACCCTACCTCCAGATTTTAGGTATAAGGTATAGGTTTCTGGGTATAGGGTATAGGGTATAGGGTTTAACGAAGTCGAAAGTTGGAAATGTAAGGCTTGGACTTCAGAAGACATTTACCTTCAACCTTATGCCTGTCGCCTTCAACCCGGCTCATAGCACCTTTCATCTTTCGCCTTGCTTTAGGCGCCATGCACTGCGCCCCGTACTTTTATCCTTTTACCTCACACCTTTAACCTTATACCTTACACCTTATACCCTGAGGTCACCTATATCACAATATTCACCAGCTTATTTTTCACCACGATAACTTTTTTAATTTCTTTGGCGCCAAGGAATTTTAAAATTCGTTCGTCTTTCAACGCCATCTCCTTGATGGTGTCATCTGGCGTGTCCGACGCCACCTGGAACCGGCTGCGCAACTTACCGTTGATCTGAACGACAATCAGCAGCTCATCTTTTTCAAGCGCCGCTTCCTGGTGTTGGGGCCAGGGGGCCAAAAAGACGCTGGACCGGTTCCCCAGCGCCTGCCAAAGTTCTTCGGCAAAATGCGGCACGATGGGTGCCAGAAGAAGGGTCATGGATTCCACGGTAAATCTCAAAACAGGCAGCTTTGCACTCTGGTCTTTTTTCAGATCGACACCGCTCAGGGTATTAAACAGCTCCATAATTGCACTGATGGCGGTATTGAAATGGAAGCGGTCTTCAATATCCTTGGTTACCTTGTAGATTGATTGATGCGTTTTGCGATACACTTCCCGCAGCTCACGACTCAGGCTGTCTGGATTTCCGTCAAAAGATTTCACATCTTTTATAGCATCCATCAGAACCGCAGCCAGGCGCCACACCCGGTTTAAGAACCTATATCCGCCTTCAACACCCTGCTCACTCCACTCTAGATCCCGCTCGGGCGGCGCAGCGAACAGGCAAAAAAACCGCGTCGTGTCAGCACCGTATTTATCAAGCAGGATATTGGGATCGATGACATTCTTTTTTGATTTGGACATCTTCTCGACCCTGCCAATTGTCAGCGGTTTGCCGCACAGTTTACACTGGCGATTACCTTTGCCGCTGTCAACTTCCTCCGGCAGCAAAAACCCGTGCTCCGGACACATGACCGTTTCTTTACAAACCATCCCCTGGGTCAACAGGTTGGTAAAAGGCTCTTTGAACTTAACCAGTCCCTGGTCATGCAGCACCCGCGTATAAAATCGCGAATAGAGCAGGTGTAAAATAGCATGCTCGACCCCGCCGATGTATTGGTCAACGGGCATCCAGTAATCGACGGCCGCCGTGTCAAACATGTGCGTGTCACATCTCGGGCTGCAGTATCGTTCGAAATACCAGGATGATTCAACAAAGGTGTCCATGGTGTCAGTTTCTCTTCTGGCCTCAGAATGACCGCATTGGGGGCATTTTACCTTGACGAAATCGTCCAATTCAGGCAGCGGAGACCTGCCCCCCGCCAGCATATCGACGTCTTCCGGCAATACTACCGGAAGATCCGCTTCGGGCACCGGCACGATGCCGCATTCGCCGCAATGGATCATGGGAATGGGCGCACCCCAGTACCGTTGACGGGAAATCCCCCAATCCCGCAGTCTAAAACTTACAGCGCGCTTGCCGAGGTTGTTATTTTCCAGATACGAAGCAATTTCATCAAGTGCCTGCTGACTGTCTATACCATTAAACTGACCGGAGTTGATCATCTTGCCCGGGCCGACATAGGCCTCGGTCATGGTTCGCCCGTCAAGTTCTTCAGCCTCGGGATTAACGACCACAATAACGTCGAGGTCGTACTTTTTAGCAAAATCAAAATCACGCTGATCATGGGCCGGCACGGACATAACGGCTCCGGTTCCATATTCCATCAGGGCGAAATTGGCCGTGTAAACAGGTATTCGACAGCCGCTGAGCGGATTAACACAATAAGCGCCGGTGAATACACCCTCTTTCTCATAATCTTCGATAGAACGCGCCGAACGATCCTGCAGCGAAATTTTTTCAACAAACTCAGCAACGGCTTTTTCCTGGGGAGTTCCGCTGGAAAGCTTTGCTACCAGGGGATGTTCCGGAGCCAAAACCATAAATGTTGCACCGAATACCGTGTCCTGCCGTGTCGTGAATACCGCTATAGCTTCTTCCTGGTTTTCTAGCGGAAAGTTAATTTGTGCTCCGATACTCTTACCGATCCAGTTCTTCTGCATGGTAATTACTTTTTCGGGCCATCCCGGTAATTTATCACAGTGCAACAGAAGATCATCGGCGTAGTCTGATATTTTGAAAAACCATTGCCACAATTGCTTTTGCCGAACCGGTTCGCCGCAGCGCCAACACAAGCCGGCTTCAACCTGTTCGTTGGCAAGAACCGTCTGACAATCTTGACACCAGTTCACAAAAGATTCCTTGCGGTAGGCCATGCCATTGCGGTACATTTGTAAAAACAGCCACTGTTCCCAGCGATAGTATTCGGGTCTGCAGGTGGCAAGCTCCCGGTCCCAATCATAGCTGAAACCCAGTTGTTTGAGTTGGGAACGCATGTTATCGATGTTGGCATGGGTCCATTTGGCTGGATGGGTTTTATTGGCGATGGCAGCATTCTCAGCCGGCATACCGAAAGCATCCCATCCCATGGGGTGAAGCACGTTGAATCCCCGCATTCGTTTATAGCGGGCAACCACATCACCGATGGTATAGTTACGGACATGTCCAATATGAATATTTCCCGATGGATAGGGAAACATCTCAAGCAGATAGTATTTGGGCCGCGCGGGATCCTCCGCGACCTTAAATAAATTCGATGTGTTCCATTTTTTTTGCCACTTGATTTCAATTTCCCTGGGTTTGTATTTCTGATCCATTACGCGTCTATTCCTCTGTTCGAATGTTCTATGCCAGGGTATCAGATCGATCTGATTCCGACTTATCCCTTTAATACCTTAGCTAATCTGGCTAAACCGGAAAAATGTCTAAAGGGCCTAGCATGCGTTAAAATGCCAAAAATAAGAACATTTAATCACAAAATGCACCAAATTAACTTCTAAGACCTGTTTTAACTCCAAAAACGTTGAAAGAAAAGCATAAAATATTAAAATATAAAAAGTGAGCTTCTAAGTGGATCGTTTTTTTGCCAAAAGCGGTGCCGCGACCATGATGCCCGCGGAATTGTCGACACGCATCATGCTGGATATGATTCACCTACAATCGGGTGCAACAGTCCCGCCCCAGAGGGATTAATTTGGCAAGAATCATACTGTCCGTCCCTGGTTACCGGCCAGAAATCGTTTGACTTGTATCTAACAATTTAATATTCAAGCGAATAGATACTTTCCAGTTGGTTCATTTCTCCGAAATGTCCCGGCTATGACGAATACCAAAGTTGAGCGGTTGTTGAGGTCGCAGATCCGCCTCTGGAGGATTGCCACTAATTTATAATTTGAAACGCTCAGTTTAGGTAATATTATTATTACTAAATGCAGTGCAAGGATAAAATTTTATGAGTATAAAGATACTGGTTAACGCAGTCGACCCTGGAGAATGCAGAGTTGCTACGGTTAAGAAAAACAAACTTGAAGAATTTCGTATTGAAAGCAGTCTTAAGGAGATTACCCACGGCAATATATATAAAGGAGTTGTCTCGCGCATCGAACCCAGTCTCCAGGCTGTCTTTATCGACTATGGTGCAGAACGGCACGGTTTCCTGCAAAAATATGAAATCCATAGCGATTATTTTCTGGACACCGCTCAAGGACAACATTCAATTGACAAATTAGTTAAACGCGGACAAGAATTGATGGTGCAGGTCACCAAGGATCCTTTTATGAAAAAAGGGGCCATGCTGACCACTTATATTTCTTTGCCCGGAAGATATCTGGTTTTGAGGCCGGGAAGCGACAATCGAGGTGTTTCACGCAAAATTGAAAGTGAAGATGAGCGCCAGCGCCTGAAAGACATCATCAGCAAATTAAAGATACCGGAAGAGTTTGGCATTATTGTTCGGACAGCCGCCGAAAAAGCAAGCAAAACTGCTATCTCCAAGGATATAAACTATCTGTTCCGATTGTGGAAAAACATCAAGGGCAGTGTCATGAAAAAAAAATCCCCTGCCCTGCTTTACAAAGAGCGTCACCTGGTGATCCGTTCGATAAGGGATTCCTTCAGCCAGGAAGTTGCGGAGATTCTGATTGATGATGGCACCGTGTTCAATGAAGTCAGAGATTTCATAAAACTATTTGCGCACCGACAGGAAAAAGTCGTCAGGCGCTATAAGGGCGCCAAACCTATTTTTTCCAAATTTCAACTTGAAGATCAAATCGCTTCCATATTTGAAAGCCGGGTGGCCTTGAAATCCGGCGGCACCCTGGTAATTGAACAGACCGAAGCCCTGGTGTCCGTTGACGTTAATTCCGGTAAAGCGACCCATGAAAAATCCATTGAACAAACGGCATTTCAAACCAACCTTGAGGCTGCTGAAGAAATAGCTCGGCAGCTGCGACTGAGGGATTTGGGTGGTCTCATTGTAATAGATTTTATTGATATGAAGGATCCCAAGCACCGGTCTGAAGTCGAGCGGCAACTGAGACAACACGTCAAGGAGGACAAAGCACGGGCCAAAGTCGGCAAGATTTCGCGTTTTGGCTTACTGGAGATGTCCAGGCAGCGAATTCGTCCGTCAATCGAATTCGGCAGCTACCAGCCGTGCAATAAATGTCATGGCAAAGGGCTGGTTCCGTCTGCAGAGACGCTCGGCATCGGCTTTTTGCGCAAACTCAGTCTGGAAACCCTGAAGGAAAAAGCGCACCAGGTCAAAGGAATTGTCCCGCTGGAAGTGGCCGAGTATCTTTTAAATAAAAAGCGCCGCGAGATTGTCGACCTTGAGGTCAGACGCGATCTGAGTGTTGAAATTGAAGGCAATCGATCAATGGTCCCGGGAGACAGCAAAATTATCTGCGGTGAGTAATGAACTGTGGCTCTGGATCGAAAAAAAATTCAAGAAAGATTTGACGAAATCGATCTTTTAAAGTATATCTTCGTGATTTTCATAAAGTATGCTTAAATCATTTGTCACCAAGCGATAACTATAATACAATAACAGTCAACAACCCGGAAGGAGGATTCATCTTGTTTGATATAGCATATGCAATGGGTGCAGGGGGAGCCGGCGGTGAAGGTGCCGGTGGATTCACAGGGTTTATTCCGCTAATTTTAATGTTCGTCATATTTTATTTTCTGCTGATCCGCCCCCAGCAAAAAAGGACTAAAGAGCACCGTCAAATGGTCTCCAATCTTAAAAAAGGCGATCGCATCGTCACCAGCGGTGGCATCCACGGTCGTATTACGGGAATGGATGAATCAACATTAACTGTAGAAATTGCCGATAAGGTCCGCGTAAAAGTTGCCCGCGGCAACGTTTCGAACCTGGCTCAACCGGCAGCTCAAAGCCAGCCGGATAAAAAATAACCCTAATTACTCCGCCCTGATATATGAGAGATCGGGTGTGGACAGACCGTATTTGGTCTATGAAATTTGACAATAATACAAAGAACAATTACAGCACGAATATGCTATTTTTCAGGGCGGATTAATTAAAATACTAATAGTTTAATCATCTCAGCCCCATACAATTTGGTTAAATGCCGGAAGCGTTAGCTGTGCCAGCGACACAAAGGCCCTGCAAGGCTAGTGGCCTGCCAGATTAACCACCGCAACATTTAGCAAATTATCTGGGGCTTTCGTGTGATGATAACGCGTAACCGGCCTGCCGCAGGCAGGCTAAACCACAACATTAAAAGGGAACAAATCATTGAAAAATATCTCTTGGAAACTGGTTCTAGTCTTTGCCGTCGTGATAGCGGCGATCATCTATATCCTTCCGACGTTGAAAGCCGACCTCTGGCCTCACAAAAAGATCAATCTCGGTCTTGATCTTCAAGGCGGAATGCACCTGGTCCTGGAGGTGGATTCGGAAAAAGCTGTTGAAAGCACTGCCGAACGGATTTCTCAGGAAATTCGGCAGCAACTGAAACAGAAACGCCTGCGCAGTGTTTCGGTAGATCGGATCGAGGGAACCAGGATATCCGCCCGGGTTAAAAAAGCGGAAAATATCGACAAATTCAAAGAACTGCTGGACGATGACTTCAGGGATTTGCGAAAAATATCCGAAAAAACGGACAACGGCACTTACACCGTCGTCTTAGGCCTGACCGATACCGATCGTGACAATGTTGAGAAACTGGCTGTTGACCAAGCCCTCGAGACCATCCGCAACCGCATTGATCAGTTCGGTGTCGCCGAGCCGGACATTCGACGCCAGGGTGAAAATCGGATTCTCATTCAACTGCCCGGTATCAAAGATACCCAGCGAGCCAAAGATTTGATCGGTAAAACTGCGCAACTGGAATTTAAGCTGGTGGATGATACGGGGTCGGTGGACGCAGCCTTAAAAGGCGATATTCCGCCGGGCAGGGAAGTCCTTTACCGGGTAGAAGAAAACCAGGAAACCCAACGAACCACGAAAACACCGTTTCTTCTCAAAAAACGAACCATGTTAGATGGCAGTTACCTGACGGATGCCAGGGTTCAGATTGACTCTCAATTCAATGAGCCCTACGTTTCCATTGAATTTGACAAAAAAGGAGCCCGCATCTTTGAAAGAATAACGGCGGACAACGTCAACAAGCGCCTGGCCATTGTGCTGGACAACAGTGTCTACTCAGCCCCGGTTATCCAGGAAAAAATTTCCGGCGGACAGGCGCGCATTACCGGTCAATTTACCACTGATGAAGCACGAGATCTGGCCATCGTGTTGCGCGCCGGTGCGTTGCCGGCACCGGTCAATGTTCTTGAGGAACGCACTGTGGGCCCCTCGCTGGGCGCCGATTCCATCCGCAAGGGTTTGCTTTCCATGTGCATCGGCGGACTGCTGGTAATTGTCTTCATGGTCATTTACTATAAGACGGCCGGGTTGATCGCAGATCTGGCCCTGGCACTTAACATCGTACTGATTGGCGCCGGATTGGCCGGTTTTCAAGCCACACTGACACTGCCGGGAATTGCCGGGATTATTCTAACCATCGGTATGGCCGTCGATGCCAATGTCATTATTTTTGAAAGAATCAGAGAAGAATTAACCCTGGGACGAACACCGCGGGCGGCGATTGATGCCGGATATAACCGGGCGACGCTGACTATTCTGGACGCCAATGTGACGACTTTGATTGCGGCCGTCGTCCTCTTCCAGTTTGGCACCGGAGCGGTTAGGGGGTTTGCCGTCACCCTGAGCCTGGGCGTCATCGCCAGTCTTTTTACCGCTCTGATTATGTCGCGGTTGATCTTTGATTATCTATTGATGTACCGCCAAACTAAAACGCTGAGTATTTAGAAGGAAAATTAATGCAATTTATCAAACCGGACATTAATATAAATTTTATCGGCAAAAGAAAGTTGGCCTTTGTTTTTTCGATAGTCATGCTCACCATCAGCATCGGTTCGCTTATTCTGCACGGTGGACCCAGGCTGGGCATCGATTTTCAAGGCGGCACCCTCATCCAGGTCAAGTTTCTGGCCCCGGTCGAAATAAATACGATAAAGACAGGTTTGAATACCGTGGGTCTGGATAAATCCTCGGTGCAACAGTTCGGTGAACTGCAAGATATTGAGTTTCTGATTCGCACCGACAGTTCCGTTATGACGACCGAGGGCTTCACCAATGATGTTAAAAAAGCGCTGGACGCAGAGACCGGTGGCGTAGCGGAAATACGGCGGGTGGAAATGGTCGGGCCCCAGGTTGGGCAGGACCTGCGTGAAAAAGCCTTATTTGCCATGTTCTATGCCCTGCTGTTTATCACCATATATATATCGGGGCGTTTTGAATTAAAATGGCTGCTAAGCGGGGTTGTGGCGGTGGCACTAATCGGTGCGGTATACCTCTTTACGCTGTTTAATGTCAGTATTCCGTACCTGATTGTGGCGGCCTTGATTGTTACCCTGATTCTGTTCTGGTTTCTCGAACTCAAATATGCCATGGGGGCCATTGTAGCCCTGATCCACGATGTAACCATTACGGTGGGCCTATTTTCTATTTTCGACAAAGAGTTCACCCTGGCGATCATTGCGGCCTTGCTGACCATCATCGGATATTCCCTGAACGATACCATCATCATCTTTGACCGGATTCGCGAAAACTTAAGAAAATATCATAAAAAGCCATTGGAAGTTATCTTAAACCGCAGCATCAATGAAACCCTCAGCCGCACCATTTTGACTTCCGCAACCACCCTTTTTGTGGTCGTCACACTTTTTGTTATGGGCGGCGGTATTATCCATGACTTTGCCTTCGCCTTGATTGTTGGCGTTGCTGTTGGAACCTATTCGTCCGTATTCGTGGCAAGTCCAATTCTTCTGGCCTGGCAGGGAAAACAGGCAAAAAAGAAACGGTAACAGCAAACTGAAATGGATAACATTCGACCGTGGTTTAATCTAAAAAGTGTACCGGGGGTCGGAAATCTTCTTGGCAAACGTCTGATTGACCATTTCAAGTCTCCGCAGAATGTTTTTCAGGCATCCGATGAAGAACTTCTTCGGGTAGATGGTGTTACCGGGCGCCACGTAACCGCAATAAAAACACATAAAATGTCCCAAAGGGTTGAAGCCGAGCTGGATCTTGTCGACCGCAAAGGCTATCATATCGTCACCCTGACGGATTCAAATTATCCCCAGCTGTTGCGCCAGATTCCGGATCCGCCGCCTTTCTTATATGTCAGCGGCCGGCTGGATAGATCGCCCTTGAAAATTGCCGTTGTGGGCTCCCGCAATGCAACCGGCTATGGCATAACGACCACCAAAAGTTTGAGTGCCAACTTAGCATCCCTTGGCATTACCATCGTCAGCGGTATGGCACGCGGCATCGACACGGCCGCCCACCAAGGGGCGCTGGCGGCCGGAGGAAAAACCATTGCGGTGTTGGGCAGTGGTTTGCAAAATATTTATCCGGCCGAAAACACAACACTTTTTCAACGGATCTCAGAGCAGGGAGCGGTTGTATCGGAATTTCCGTTGTTTACGAAACCGGAAGCGCACAATTTTCCGATACGCAATCGAATTATCAGCGGAATGTCTCTGGGAACCGTCGTCGTGGAGGCCACCAGAAAAAGCGGTTCCCTGATCACAGCGCGGTTGGCGGCCGAACAAAACCGCGAGGTATTTGCAGTTCCCGGCAGTATCCAGTCATTTAAAAGTATCGGCGCACATACACTCATCAAACAGGGCGCCAAACTTGTTGAAAATGCCCAGGATATCATCGAGGAGATAACCCCGATGATCCAATACAGGGAAAGCGCCGGCAATACTCGCAGCGATCCTGACGAAGATAATCTGGCCTTGCTGACAGCTGAAGAACTTCAGGTATATGATGCCCTTGGCCCGTATCCAGTCCATATCGATGATCTGGCCAGGACCATATCCATGGGACCCGGCAGACTTTCAAGTATATTGCTAAAATTAGAGCTAAACGGCCTGGTACAACAATCTCCGGGTAAATTTTTTACGGTTGCACCGTACGATTGAATATTGAATATTTAGGGTCGAGTTCAAGCGGTTTCGGTGGTGATTATCCATGCAGCGATTCGGCATGAAAAACTACCGACCCCCCAATTATGCAAAACTAAAAATTCACAAAAAAGATATCATACCATTGACAACTGACAACCGGCAATTAGATTTTACAAGCCTTAAGTATTT
Organism: Olavius sp. associated proteobacterium Delta 1; assembly: GCA_902749685.1. Taxonomy (GTDB): domain Bacteria; phylum Desulfobacterota; class Desulfobacteria; order Desulfobacterales; family JAFDCJ01; genus JAFDCJ01. Next base: position 20,892 of record CACVKW010000422.1, read on the forward strand.
TGCCTGTTCGCTCGATAGCTGTGTCTGATCGATTTGAAGGCTTGGTGATTTAGCATCTTACAAACCAGAGCGATACAGCGCATAACTGCACCTAACGCGAGGATTACCCGTGAGCAAGCCCTTAGTTGTCGTGGAATCACCGACAAAAGTCAGAACCATTAAAAAATATCTCGGCAACAATTATAACGTTGCGGCGACCGTCGGACATATCAAGGATCTGCCGGGCAAAGAAATGGGCATTGATGTCGAAAACGGATTCAAACCCAAATACAGTTATATCCCGGGCAAGCAAAAAGTTGTCAAAAGCTTAAAGCAGGCCGCCGGTGACACCAATGACGTTTTTCTGGCACCGGACCCCGACCGCGAAGGAGAAGCCATCGCCTGGCACACAGCTGAGGTGTTGAAGAAAAAGGGCCGCAATTTTTACCGGGTGCTTTTTCATGAATTAACGAAAAATTCTATCCGCAAAGCCATGGCGCAACCTGAGGACCTCGATCGCAGCAAGTATGAAGCCCAGCAGGCCCGCCGCATACTCGATCGGTTGGTCGGGTATCAGGTATCACCGCTTTTGTGGCGCAAAGTAAAAGGCGGGTTGAGTGCCGGCCGGGTGCAATCGGTGGCGGTGCGAATTATCTGTGAAAGGGAACGGGCCATCCAGGCGTTTGTGCCGGAGGAGTACTGGTCGATTACCGCCCATCTGGAAAGTGATGCCCCCCCGCCCTTTACCGCCAAGCTGGTAAAAAAAGCGGGCGAAAAAATTACGATTTCCGATGAAAAAACAACCAATAACATCCTAAAGGAGTTGGACGGCGAAAAATTCGTGGTCGAAAAGATCCAGAAAAAGACCATCAAGAAAAATCCATTACCGCCTTTTACCACAAGCAAACTGCAGCAGGAGGCCATCCGTAAGCTCAGATTCAGTGCCCGCAAGACGATGATAATCGCCCAGCAGCTTTACGAGGGAATCGATCTGGGTCCCGGTGAACCCGTCGGATTGATCACCTACATGCGCACCGATTCCACCCGCATTGCCGCCGAGGCGGCCGTCGAAGCTCAGCAGTTAATTCTGGATCGCTTCGGCCAAGATTATGCTTTGGACAAGCCCCGGTTTTTTAAAAATAAGAAAAAGGTGCAGGACGCCCACGAGGCAATCCGCCCCACCGCTGTTTTAAATACACCGGAAAATGTTAAATCCCATCTTTCATCCGAGCAGCATGCCTTATATCAGCTTATCTGGCAACGATTTGTAGCCTCCCAGATGGCCCAGGCCCTGATCAACCAGTTATCCTTATCAATTAAAGCCGGTGCCTATGTATTTACGGCCAGCGGCTCAACGGTAAAATTTCCCGGTTTTATGGCACTTTACATGTCGGTTGACGATCAGGTTGCCAATGATTCAGAACAGAAAAAACCCAAACTGCCGGTGCTTTCAGAGGGTGACATTTTGCAACTCGACAAACTGGATCCCAAGCAGCATTTCACCATGCCGCCGCCGCGATTTTCAGAAGCATCTCTGGTAAAGGAACTCGAAGAAAACGGCATCGGACGCCCCAGCACCTATGCCTCAATCCTGTCGACCATCAGGGGCAAGGGGTATGTGGACCTGGTAAAGAGTTATTTCAGACCGAGTGAACTTGGCTTTATCGTCAATGACCTGCTGGTGCAAAATTTCCCGGAAGTATTCGATGTCGAATTTACCGCCAGGATGGAAGAAAACCTGGATCAGGTCGAATCCGAAAAAATCAATTTGCAGCAGGTGCTAAGCGGCTTTTACAAACCGTTTAAAAAAGACCTGGATTCCGCCGCCGAGGGCATGCTCAGCGTGAAGGGTGTCGGCATGCCGACCGAATTGAAATGTCCTGAGTGCCAGAAACCGCTACGCATCAAGGTCGGCAAAAACGGCCATTTTCTGGCCTGCAGCGGTTATCCGGAATGCACCTATTCCAGCGACTACACCCGGGATGAGAAGGGCAAAGTTCAGCCCGTGGCACCTCCCGAGGAGGAAGTAACGGATAAAAATTGTGAAAAATGCGGCATGCCGATGGTGGTCAAAAGAGGCCGCTACGGTGATTTTCTAGCTTGCAGTGGTTATCCGGAATGCAAGAATACCCAATCATTAAATTCCAACGGCAGCGGCAACGCCATCGGTGTCAGCTGCCCGCAGAAGAACTGCACCGGTGAAGTTGTTGAACGCAGCTCCAAGCGCGGCAAGCTCTTTTACGGCTGTAATCGCTTTCCGGAATGCACATTTGCAACCTGGGATAAGCCAATCGAGCGGGAATGTCCGGTATGTGACGCCAAATTTCTGGTTGAAAAAACCACCAAAAAAGAGGGCACCTTTGTCACCTGCCTGACCGAAGGCTGCGGGTTCAAAGAAAAACCTTGACAACCGGTTTTACAGTTGTTAAATATTCTAAAAATTATTGATCTGTTACGACCATGACTAAAGTAAATACCATTTACAGCCTTATTAGCCTTATTCTCGTACTCGTCGGAGTCATTATTATCTCCGGCGAGAAAAGGGGTTGGTAATGGTATAACTTCGCCATCAAAAAAAACTAAAAAATCCGTTACCAGCCCCGAGAGCCGGTAACGGATTTTTTTTTGAAAGGAAGAAGACTATGAAGCTTAGCGGCGCACAAATTCTGATGGAGGTCCTCAAAGAAGAGGGAGTCGATACGATTTTCGGATATCCGGGAGGGGCCGTCATCGACATCTACGATGAGATGGCAAAAACAGATATCCACCACGTACTGGTTCGTCATGAACAAGGAGCGGTGCACGCGGCCGACGGGTATGCGCGGGCCGCCGGTAAGGTGGGGGTCTGCCTGGTGACATCGGGTCCCGGTGTCACCAACACCGTAACAGGCATTGCTTCGGCCTACATGGACTCAGTCCCCATGGTGATCCTCAGCGGCCAGGTTCCCACAGCACTTATCGGCAACGACGCCTTTCAGGAAGTCGATATTGTCGGCATCACCCGCCCCTGCACCAAACATAACTACCTGGTGATGAGCATCGAGGAGTTGGCTTCAACTGTCAAAGAAGCCTTTTACCTGGCGCGCTCCGGTCGACCGGGCCCCATTCTGGTGGATATTCCGAAAGACATAACCAAAGACGTGATGGAATATACACCGCCGGGTGAAGTTAAGCTCAAGTCCTACAACCCCACTTACAATCCCAATATGAAGCAATTAAAGAAAATCGTTAAACTCATTGAAGGCAGCGAGAGACCGATTATCTTTGCCGGCGGCGGGGTCATTCTCGCAAAAGGATCTCAGGAGCTTACTGATTTGGCCCGCAAAACCCGGATTCCGGTGACCACATCCTTGATGGGTCTCGGTGCTTTTCCGGGATCAGACCCGTTGTCGCTGGGAATGATCGGCATGCATGGTACCTACCGGGCCAATATGTGTACCTCAGTCTGTGATTTAATGATATCCGTTGGCGTTCGTTTCGATGATCGGGTTACCGGGAAAACGGATGCGTTTGCCTCCCAGTCCCAGATCGTGCACATCGATATTGATCCCACCACCATCCGCAAAAACATTCCGGTTACGGTTCCGGTCGTGGGCGATTGCAAGATCAGCCTGGAACATTTAAACCGGCTTGTCGATGAGGTCGATCTGGGGGATCTCGGCCAGAAAAGAAAAAAATGGTTCGCACAAATTGATGAATGGGAAAGCACCAAATCACTGGCATATGAGCAAGGCGAGGATACGATTAAACCGCAATATGTGGTCGAAAAGCTTTATGAACTGACCAAGGGGCAGGCCATCATCACCACCGAGGTCGGCCAGAACCAGATGTGGGCCGCCCAGTATTATTATTATGATCAGCCCAATCATTATATCACCTCAGGAGGTCTGGGAGCCATGGGTTTCGGACTTCCGGCGGCCATCGGCGCCCAGGCGGCCTTCCCGGATAAAATCGTGGTTGATATCGCCGGTGACTCCAGCATCCAGATGAATAGCCAGGAATTGGCGACAGCCGTCCAAAGCTGTCTGCCGGTTAAGGTTGTCATCTTAAACAACGGTTACATGGGAATGGTGAGGCAGTGGCAGGAATTATTTTATGATAAGCGCTACGTCTGCACCACGATGGATTGTGCCCCTGATTTCGTGAAACTGGCCGAAGCTTATGGCGCGGTCGGCCTGCGAGCAACAAATCCGGCTGAGGTTGAATCGGTCCTGGCAGAGGGACTTTCGATTCCAAAACCGGTAATTATGGATTTTATCGTCGAAAAAGAAGAAGGGGTTTACCCCATGGTGCCGGCCGGGGCAGCCATTACCGAGATGCTGCTGGTGTAGGCGGAGTGCGCGGTGTGCGTTACGGGGTGCGCGGTCCGGGGTTGAATAAGGAATTGTACCATATTTAATCAAATGAACTTATTTCGCAATAAGCGACTCGTAACCAACAAACCGTAACGCTCAACATTAAACACGAATCGCGCAAATAGCAACCCGTAGCTCGAAGCGCGCAACTCTTAATACGAAATCCGTAGCTCGCAACCCATAACTCGTAACCCGTAACCCGTAACCCGTAACTCGCAACCCGTAACTCGCAACCCGTAACTCGCAACCCGTAACTCGCAACCCGTAACTTGCAACCCGTAACTCGCAACCCGTAACTTGCAACCCGTAACTCGCAACGCGTAACTCGCAACCCGTAACTCGCAACCCGTAACTCGCAACCCGTAACTTGCAACACGCAATGAGGTTAACAAAGATGGAAGAAAAAAAACACATTATGACGATGCTGGTCGACAACCAGCCGGGAGTGCTGTCTAGAGTCGTCGGACTGTTCAGCGGCAAAGGATTTAATATCGAAAGTCTGTGTGTGGCACCAACAATGGATCCCCTGGTGTCACGCATTACGATTGTCACCATGGCCAATCCCCCGGTGATTGAACAAATCGAAAAGCAGCTAAGGAAACTGATTAATGTAATTAAGCTGCGCGATATGACCGGGGACAGAGCCGTTAAGCGCGAAATGGCGCTGATCTGCGTCAGGGCCAGGCCTGAGCATCGCGCTGAAATATTGCGTATTGTAGATATTTTCAGGTGCAAGGTTGTCGATGTCGGACTTGAGCATTACATTATGGAGGTTACCGGTGATCAGGGCAAACTAACGGCCCTGATAAATTTGTTAAAACCCCTGGGCATCGAGAAAATTGCCCGCAGCGGGTCGCTGGCCTTGTATCGCGAACCGAAATAGCGGTAATGGCTGGCCGGATATCCGCCGAAGACTGAGAATTGAAGATTGAAGATTTGTGGATGTTGCTGCGCTCCTTCTTTTTTTTAAAACGGAATCCGCCGGAGGCGGACCATAAATATTCAATCTTCAATCGAAAATATTCAATTACTGCAATATAGCGCAAATATCCTAGTACATTAATTTTGAAACGAAATGCAAAAACATAACTAGAAATTAGGGAGAGGGGTAAACATGGCTGAATTTAATTTCGGGGGAGTGGTAGAAGAAGTGATTACATCGGAGGAATTTTCTTTACAAAAAGCCAGGGAGATTCTGGCAAATGAGACGGTGGCTGTTCTGGGCTATGGTGTTCAGGGACCCGGACAGGCGTTGAATCTGAGAGACAACGGCATACCCGTTATTGTGGGGCAGCGGGAAGGCGGCAAAACGTATCAGCGTGCCATCGATGATGGCTTTGTCCCAGGTGAAACATTATTTCCCATTGAAGAAGCTGCCAGGCGGGCAACCGTTATTCAAAACCTGCTTTCCGATGCCGGACAAGTCGCCACCTGGCCAAGTCTAAAAGAATGTCTGAATGAAGGCGATGCACTGTATTTCTCCCATGGTTTCGGCATTGTTTATAAAGATCAAACCGGTATTATCCCGCCTGAAAATGTAGACGTCATTCTGGTGGCGCCGAAAGGCTCCGGTCGCAACGTGAGATTGAACTATCTTGACGGCAGCGGCATTAATTCCAGTTTTGCCGTATTCCAGGATTTCACGGGCCGTGCCAGAGAAAGAACCCTGGCCCTTGGCATTGCCGTGGGATCCGGCTACCTGTTTCCCACCACCTTTGCAAATGAAGTCCACAGTGATCTGACCGGTGAACGCGGCGTTCTGATGGGTTGCCTGGCAGGCGTTATGGAGGCCCAATACAATTTGTTGCGCAAACACGGACACAGCCCCAGTGAAGCCTTCAACGAAACCGTTGAGGAATTGACTCAGAGCCTGATCAGGCTGGTGGCCGAAAACGGTATGGACTGGATGTTTTCCAACTGCTCGACGACGGCCCAGCGCGGCGCACTGGACTGGAGTCCGAAATTCCGGGATGCAGTGTCGCCGGTATTTGATGAACTCTACCAGAGGGTGATCGCCGGCGATGAAACCCGACGGGTTCTGGAGGCCAACAGTGCACCGGATTACCGTGAAAAACTGGACAAAGAGCTGGGAGTACTAAATCAATCAGAAATGTGGCAAACCGGTGCAACGGTCCGATCATTACGGCCGGAAAACCGCAACAAGCTTTAGAAAGCAGCTGCATTTAAAATATGGAGAATACAATGGAAGCGACCCTACTATATGACACCACCTTACGCGATGGTACCCAGGGCGAAAATATCTCGTTTTCGGCCGATGAAAAAGTCAAGATCGCACTGAAACTGGATGATATCGGAATACATTACATCGAAGGTGGATGGCCCGGTTCCAATCCCAAGGATATGCAGTTTTTTGATCTGGCCAAGCGGGTTAAATTTAAAACCGCCCGGCTTGTGGCCTTTGGCTCCACCCGCAAGCCCGGAATTCAACCCGGCGAGGACGAGAATTTAAAAGCCCTGCTGGCTAGTGAAACACCCACGGTCACCATTTTTGGGAAAAGCTGGGATCTGCATGTTGAAGCGGTCATGAGCAACACGTTGGATGAAAATATCGCGATGATCCGCGATTCTGTTAAATTTTTAAAATGGAACGGACGAGAAGTCATCTACGATGCCGAACATTTCTTCGACGGCTATAAAAACAACCGTGACTATGCCCTGCAAACCATTGATGCCGCGATCGAAGGCGGCGCCGATTTTGTCGTGCTGTGTGATACCAATGGCGGCAGCCTGCCCTTTGAGATAGAATCAATGGTCAAAGAGCTCCAGCAATTTCTGGCTGCAAAGGATTTGCCAAATTCAGATAAGACTCCCGTAAAGTTGGGAATTCACACCCACAACGATTGCGAACTGGCAGTGGCAAACTCAATTACCGCTGTGCAGGCCGGCACCGTTATGGTCCAGGGCACCATTAATGGCTACGGCGAAAGATGCGGCAATGCAGATTTAAACTCTATCATGCCGATTCTGAAGCTAAAAATGAACCGGCCATGCATTTCCGACGAAAATCTCGCTAAGTTAAAAACGCTTTCGAGATATGTCAGTGAAATGGCCAATCAGGTTCCGATAAACAACCGGCCGTTTGTCGGCAAAAGTGCATTTGCCCACAAAGGCGGCATCCATGTCAGCGCCATAATGAAAGTCCCCAAGGCTTACGAGCACATGGAACCCGGCCTGGTGGGAAATCAAAGACGGGTTCTGGTTTCCGATTTGTCCGGTAAAAGCAATGTGGAATATAAAGCTCGGGAACTGGGGGTTGAGTTGGGCAACAATGGATATGACAGCAGCAAGATCGTTTCAGAAATAAAGCAACTGGAGCAGCAGGGTTACCAGTTTGATGTGGCCGAGGGGTCATTTAAGATCCTGATGGAAAAATTCACCGATCAATTTAATCCGTTATTTGAGCTGGAAGCGTTTCGGGTCACCATCGAGAAAGACAAAGAACAACCCTGTTCATCACAGGCCACCGTAAAAATATCCGTGGGCGGGAAGCAGGAGATCACGGCCGCCGAGGGCTACGGCCCGGTCAGCGCCCTTGACAACGCCTTACGAAAAGCCCTGGATCGATTTTATCCGGACCTGGATACCATGAGTCTGGTGGATTTCAAGGTGCGTGTGATTGACGGAAGCCGGGGCACGGCAGCCAAGGTACGGGTTTTCATCGAATCCCGTGATCAGGATAAAATCTGGAGCACGATCGGGGTATCCGAAGATATTATCGAAGCCAGCTGGCAAGCCCTGGCAGACAGCTTCCAGTACAAGCTGGCCGGCGAAAAACAAATTCGCAGCGGACAGATCCCGGAGCAGGAAGAATTACCGATATTCAGCAAGGTGTAAATAAGGAGAATAACCGTGTATAACAAGGAAGGTATAAATGCCGCAGGAATTGTGCCCCACCGTTTCCTGCGGCCCATGCTTCTGCATTTTAGTTAATGCGCCACAGAGAGAGGGCCAATAATCCTCTACCCTATTCCAGTATTCAACCAATTTATCCAGTGAAATTCATGGATTTGACAGCGCCGTGGATTTCACCGGGAATCAACTATTTAACTAATCAACAGGAGTATAACGATGAGCAACCGCGTAATCATATTCGATACCACATTAAGAGACGGTGAACAGTCACCAGGCGCCAGCATGAATGCCGCCGAAAAATTGAGATTGGCCACCCAGCTCGAAAAACTGGGCGTCGATGTCATTGAAGCCGGTTTTCCGGCAGCCTCTGACGGCGATTTGGATGCAGTTTCCCGCATTGCCGCTAAACTGGATAAAGCGCAAGTTGCCGCTTTGGCACGCACGTCTAAAGATGATATTGACCGGGCCTGGCAGGCCATCAGTCACGCCGCCAAACCAAGAATTCACACCTTTATTGCCACCTCCGATATCCATCTGGAATACAAGTTAAAAATGACCCGCGATGAGGTTGTCCAGACCGCTGTGGAAGCCGTTAAATATGCCAAGTCTTTTACGGACAACGTTGAGTTTTCATCAGAAGATGGATCACGCAGCGACCGGGACTACCTGTGCCGGGTATTTGAGGCTGCCATCGAAGCCGGCGCCACAACCATCAATTTGCCGGACACGGTGGGTTACGCCGTACCGGAAGAATTTGCCGAGATGGTCAGCTATGTCATCAGCCACACCCCCAATATTCACAAAGCCGTCTTTAGCGTCCACTGTCACAATGACCTGGGGCTGGCAACCGCCAACACGATTGCGGCCATCAAGGCCGGTGCCCGTCAGGCGGAAGTAACCATCAACGGCATCGGCGAGCGCGCCGGCAATACTTCCCTGGAGGAAGTCGTCATGGCCCTGCACACCCGGCAAAATATTCTACCCGCCAGCACCAGTATAAATACCGAGTTTATTCATCCGACCAGCCGCCTGGTCAGCATGATCACCGGTATTATGGTACAGCCGAACAAAGCCATTGTCGGTGCCAACGCCTTTGCCCATGAGGCCGGTATCCATCAGGACGGGGTTCTGAAAAACCGTATGACCTATGAAATCATGAAGCCGGAAACCATCGGTCTGAGCGCCAACAAACTAGTTCTGGGCAAACATTCAGGCCGTCACGCTTTGCGCACCCACCTGAAGGATTTGGGGTATGATCTTTCCAACGAGGAGGTCAACCTGGTTTTTGAAAAGTTCAAGGAACTGGCCGACAAGAAAAAGCATATCGTGGATGAAGACCTGGAAGTGATCGTCACCGAAGGTATTCTGCGTACTTCGGATGTCTTCCAGCTTGAATATCTGCATGTGACCGCTGGAACTACCGTATTACCGATGGCCAGCGTCAAACTTCAAATACATGGCAGGTCAGTCCAGAGCGCCGGCTACGGAAACGGTCCCATTGACGCTGCGTTCAATACCATTGCCAATCTTACCGACACCGGCTCGGAATTGCTGCGGTTTTCAATCAGCGCCTTGACCGGCGGCACCGACGCCCAGGGTGAAGTCACCGTGCGCCTGAGGGAAAACGGTTTGACGGCGTTAGGCAAAGGCGCTGATCCGGATATTATCACAGCCAGCGCCAGGGCCTACGTCAACGGGTTGAACCGGCTGGAATACTTAAAAACCCATCCGATCAAAGAAACGTCGCCGGTCTAGGGCGGGGTGCGGGCTATTAGGCATAGAGCAGAGCGCAAAGGGCATAGCGTAAAAGACACCTACGGATTTCAGTTGGGTTGAGAGGTACGGGACGCGGTATGTGAAATGTGAAATTCGGGTTTCGTGTTAATTATTGCGAGTGGCGGAGTGCGTGTTGCGGGCGATCCCTGAGGTGCCAGCTGATAGCTGAAAGCTCAAAGTCTAAGGATAAGATCGATTTTTGCGGGTTGCGCGGTGCGTGGTATGCGTTTCGAGTTGTGCGTTTCGTGAAGCGAGCTTCAAGTTGCGTGGTATGAGGTTCGAGGTACGAGTTACGGAATGCGTGATACGGTTTTTGGGTTGCGTATCACGCACTGCGGGATGCTTGCAGGTTGTTGATTTGCTGGTAGGGGGTCACTGATCACTAGCTACTGAACCCTGATCACTCCCTTCAGATCTCTTATTTCTGACTGCTGACATATGTCACCGGAAAATTTCATATACTTTTTGTATATCACTGGGATTTAACGGAATCAACATCGGAGATAGATAGCAGTTGCGGTGCCAGTTTTAGTTATGTTGTGAACACCCTGGATCTACTTTTCTGGTTTTTATAAAGGAATGTATTTTCTTTGCTTATA
>CACVKW010000423.1 GCA_902749685.1 Olavius sp. associated proteobacterium Delta 1
AGGTACAACCTGATTTCTAAATCACTAATTTCCCGTTTATAACTGCCTGTTTTTATTAAAGGCAGTATTTGATTTTCAAATTATTTTGGACAGCAATGCATCAAGATACAGCATCGGTATTTTTGAGAAGACAAATTTTTTATAGATACCACTGCATGATATCTGCAAATGATGTTCATCTGCGATAATCGGAGTGCTATAATTTTTCGAGTAATTTGATCCGTTGCAGAGACATCGGTTTTAATATTTTATTTTTATGGCAAACTTATTTTCAGCGAATAATTAGTATTTATTCTTTTTGCTCCTTCATATAGTGGGATATGCGAAGTTCTTGCATTCGTAGCTAATAGAATACCACTCCCGTAACTCGGTGAAACGTAAACGTCAGCTATGAAAGATTTAGTAGCTCCACCATGGTAAAGAACTTTCTCACCGTCCTTGGTTTTTATATCGTACCACCCAAGAGCATAATTTGCTGAAGTAAGTCGCCAGCCAATAAGTTTCTCCCATATTTTGAAATATTGATTATTATATTTCCAGGGTACAGTATTAGGTGGTGTATGTAATCTATTTTTCGTTATTCGACTTATTATATCCTGTCTATTTGTTGGATCAACATACATATTTTGTAAAATGAACTTTACCCAGCCTCTAATGGTCATACTATTTCCGCCCGCTGGATCTAACCAATAATTATGGTCTTTCCTTACAGCTTTATATGACCCTAATTCCACTACATGCCCCCAAGGTTGGGTATCGGGTTCTAACTCAGCAGGAGCAGTCCATCCAGCATCTGCTATTTTTAAAGGATTGTATACCTTTTCTGACAAAAGATCTTCAAAAGTTTGTCCTGTGATCTTCTCCATCATAGCCCCTGCAATAACATATCCAGCATTTGAATAGTGCATAAATTGACCAGGTGGATTGTTCAGTTTAGTTTTGACTATCTGTTCTACATATTGCAGCCTTCCGCCTTCCGGTGTGGTAGGGCGATTTTCATCAAGGTCTGCAATAAAATTTTTATGCAAACCTGCTCTGTGTGATAATAGTTGCTCCAGTGTTATTAGCTCATATTCGGGAAGCATTATTATATCCGGAAACACGTCCTTTAAAGTGGTATGCCATTCCAGAAGCCCTTCTTCTACTAAAATTCCAGCTAAGGTTGCTGAAAATGCTTTACCGCATGAGCCAATCAAGAATTTGTCATCAACGGTGACCCAATTTTCAGTTCCAATTTTTCGGGTCCCGACAGCGGCAGTTAAGTAAATTTCACCGTTAATGATTACAGCACCAAATACAGCTGGTAGGTCACCTTTAACTCGAATCGATTCCAGCAATCTGGCAAATTCTGCATCACCAGAACTTTCCATAACGGGAGCGGAAGTGGGCGTAGTTGCACACCCGACAAAAAATATCCATAAAAGTAGAACAACCAAAAAGATTACAGTCGAGTCCTTATTTTTTATTGCACACATAAGGTTTTTTCCTTACTGTTAATTTTAGGATTACAGTCAAATGGCGCTTTTGGATGTGATGTATATAAATCAAGCATGCGAAAACTTGTAATCTCATATCATATCACAAATTACCGCAAACTAAAGATACGTAGATGATCTACAACAATTTAGGGCTCAAAGAATCATGAATTTCCTGGCGGATGCCCAACCATCAAACTGACCATAATTATTGCAGATACGATATGAATACATTATGCTTACCTCAGGCGGTTTATGAATGTCAAATCCAAAACCAATAGGAGGTAAACCATGAAAATATCTAAAGCTACAAAAATTTGAATCGATTACCACGTTACCAATTCGAAAAAAAAATACTATCCGTGCATATCGGTGGATCATTAACAGATTTTGCGCTGATTTCGGAGGAGAAGATTTAACTATTATCTTGAATAGCATTAATTTGCTGTTGAAGATCGTCAATTTGCTGCTGAAGAACCTTAAATGGTCTTCCACGAACTTTCCCATCAGACCTGAGGACTACATCCTGAGCAGCAGCAAATAAAGGCAATACAAAAACTACAGCTGCAATCAGAGATATGATGCCTAGTCTATTAAAATTCATAACTCACCTCCCTTTTTAAAAGATTAACGGTAGCAGATCGTTTTCCAATGCTTTTATATGAAAAGCCCCCAAAGAGTTAACCCCCTTGAGGGCTTTGCATCGCAATTTCACGCACCTTCTGAATCTCATGATACACTCCTAAAAATTATCTGATACAAAGCTATAGGAAGGTCAGTATCTGATTCAGGGAGAAATAGTATCAGAGGTCCAGATTAATTGGCGAATCCAGATCAGCAAAAGGAGAAATCTAAGGTATTCAAAAACCAGATTGGGAACCAGAATCGTTGCAGGAGATGCAGTACCGCTTGAGGTCAGGTGGAATAGGAAAGTCATGAATATTTTTAAAACCCTATCTATCTAAGCAGCCATACCGCTATATGGTTCGTTTAATGGAGGCAGTTTGAAATGTCAAGGGAAAACCTACCAAACAACTATGGTTTCAGATTACTATTATACCCTAATTGAGCGAAGCCCAATTAGCAGGTATTATTAATTCATAGAAGATGGATTAAAAGCAGGGAATTATCACCTTGCTTGATAACTCAACAGCTTTTATTTGACCTAATGGATCATCGTTATTTCACTTCGTGTCAGGTATAAAGACGACCTTTCTGTCTTCTCTCACGCTAAACGCATACCCCATTTCAGAGATATTTTGACAAGTAGTCGAATGCCTTCCCGGCCGCCTTCACCGCGTTGCGGCTGTGGCGGGAGAGTTCGACGTTTATCAGACCCGCATATTGGATTTCTGTTAATGCGTCAAATACTTCTGAAAAATCTATTTCACCTTCGCCGAATTGGAGGTGTTTGTGGTCCCCCTTTTTCATATCTTCCAGGTGAATGTTTTTAATGCTGTCTCTAAAATTGCGAATGCAGTTGGCCAGGCTGTTGTCTTCGGTTAAAAAGGCATGACCGACATCCAGTGTCAGACCAAACAACGGGTTTGCAACATGTTCCTTGAGCTTTTGATATCCGGTCAAGTTTTCGATAAACATACCGGGTTCCGGCTCGAATGCCAGAAAAATACCATATTGGCCGGCATATTCTGAAAGCTCCCGACAGCCTGCGACCAGCCAGTCCCAAGCATCGGCTTGCGGTACCCCGTCGTGCCGGATACCCGACCAGAACGAAAGCGCCTGCCCACCGAGCCGGGCAACTATGTCGAGCGCGCGCTTTAAAAAATTGAGCCGGATCTTTCTGCCGGAGGCATCGGCGGAGATAAGGGTCGGTTCATGTTTGCGCCAGGGGTCGAGCAGAAATCGTGCGCCCGTCTCAATCACACAGGCCAGCGAATTTTTTTTAAGGATGGCCTGGGTCAGTTCCAGTTGCCGGTCCAGATCGGGCGCTCCGGGGTTTAAAATGTAATTGTCTATGGTTATGGCAACACCCCGGTACCCCAGGCCCGAAATTATTTCCAGGGCCGATTCCAGAGAGTGGCAGTTAAACCCATTGGTATTGTATGCCAGGCGAAGCATTTGGTTAACTTTCATCTTTGTGTCATAGGTCCTTAAGGCTTTTTTGCTGACAGCATGTTGAAAGTAACGGATGGTGTCAGGTGTCAGCGCCGCCGCTGGTCTGAAAAGCGGCCAGTCAAATCGAAAAAGAAACTACATCGATTCATAGCGCTATTATAGATTGTGGGAGCGGTTTTCAACCGCGATTTATTCGACAATGGCTTCAAACGTCAGCTCATATTTATCACTGCGATACAGGGATTCCTCGCATTCGATCGGTTCGTTGTCCTGCACGTAGGTGACCCCCTTGATCATAAAAACAAGGGAATTATCATTCAATGTCAGATTGGCAGCGGCATGACCGGATACAGTAGAAATTTTCATGCCCTGTGAGTGACGGTTGGGCTTGAGGCCATATTTTTCCTCGAAGACGCGCCACAATGAAGAAGAAAGCTCTTCCTTTTCGATGTTGGGGCACAGGTCCGTTCGGATGTACCTTGTTTCCAGCATCATGGGGACATCATCAGCCAGACGCAGCCTTTCAAGCCGCACCACCTTTTCTCCCTTTTTGAGTCCAAGGCGCTCGCGCGCAAAGGCATTGGCGGCGATTACTTTTTTGGTGAGTACTTTTGTGGTGGGGGTAAGGCCCATTTCGGTCATATTCTTGGTGAATCCAAGCACTTTGCGCAGATCACGCTTTACCCGCCTGCGCCTGACAAAGGTACCTTTACCGGCTTTGCGCGCCAGGAAATTCTCCTGAACCAGGTCGTTTAAAGCCCGGCGGATGGTCGTGGAGGAGAGTTCGTAATTATCGCTGAATTCCCGCTCTGATGGGATCAAGTCCCCCTCATTATATTTCCCGTCCAGGATATTCTGCTTGATCTGCTCCTTTAGCTGGAAATAAAGGGGGACTTTCGATTTAAAATCTATGTTTAAGTTCATAAATTGACCTCAAGATATTGCGCTGCGGGTCTAGACTGTCGAGAGAAAATATTTAAATAGTACACTATTGCAATATTGTTTTAATAGTCAAGCCAAAGTTTAATTTGAATGGAGTTTTCCCTTGACCAATGAAGTAATATTGTAATATTGTACTATTTTCTTTTCCTGCAAAAACAGGAGGACAAAATGGCGAAAAAATCACCCGCCAAAAAAGACGCCCCAAAAAAAGCCGCAGCCCCTCCGGTGGATCAAGCCATTATGCTGCAGATGTACCGCAATGTCTATGCGACCCGGCAATTTGAGCTCAAGTGTGCGGAATTGTATCGGGCGGGTCTTATCCGCGGCTATCTGCACCCTTATCTCGGCGAGGAAGCTATTGCCGCCGGTGCCTGTGCCGCTGTCGGCGAAGCGGGCTACATCGTCAGCACGCACCGGGGACATGGTCACTGCATCAGCAAGGGCGCGGAGTTGAAATTGATGATGGCCGAGATAATGGGCAAGGCAACCGGATATTGCGGCGGCCGCGGCGGTTCCATGCACATTTCAAGCAAGAAAGACAACAATCTGGGCGCCAATGGCATTGTCGGCGGCGGTATCCCCATCGCAACCGGCGCCGGCCTGGGGATCAAAATAAAGGGAACCAGCCAGGTGGTTGTCAGCTTTTTCAGTGACGGGGCCTCCAATAACGGAGTTTTCGCTGAATCGCTGAACCTGGCAGCAGTTTTTAATCTGCCGGTGATATTTATGCTGGAAAACAACCATTATGCAGTTTCTACCCGGATCGAATGCTCCGCCGGTGATTGTAACCTTGCCGGAAGGGGGCCGGCCCTGGGTGTTCCGGGACTATGCGTCGAGGGCAACGATGCGGTTGCGGTGTATCTGGAGACAAAGAAAGCCGCCCGGCGTGCGAGCAACGGTGAGGGCCCGACTTTGATCGAAGCTAAAACCTACCGCCATGGCGGTCATCATGTCAATGATCCCGGGCTATATATGCCGCAGGACGAATTGAAGGAGTGGAAAGCCAAGGATCCGGTCATTGTTCTTCGCAACCATATCAACAATGATAAAAAGGTAGAGGCCGTTGAAAAGGCGGTCGACCAGGAAATGGAGGCAGCTCTAGAATTCGGCAAGAGCAGCCCCAATCCATCCGTTGAGGATTTTGTCTCGGGGATTACGGATCGATAAAAAAGGCGGTTCAAATAACACCGGAGATATACCATGGCAGAGTTAATGTATCGCGAAGCCCTAAATTTGGCTCTATTTGAAGAAATGCGCAGGGACCCGCTCGTATTTACGTTGGGGGAGGGCATTGGCGAACGCGGTGGATCGTATAAAGTAACCGAGGGTCTATTTAATGAATTTGGCCCCGAGCGGGTGATGGATACTCCGATTTCGGAGGCATCGTTTACCGGATGCGGGGTAGGCGCCGCCCTGGTCGGCACACGGCCGGTGGTGGAAATATTATTTGTGGATTTTACCGGCTTGATTATGGACCAGATCATCAATCAGGCTGCCAAATACGAATTTATGTCCGGCGGGCAGGGCAAAGTGCCCATGGTCCTGAGAACCCAGGGAGGGGCAGGCAATGGTCTGGCCGGGCAGCATTCCCAGAGCCTGGAAGCCCTGTTTTATCACATACCCGGCTTAAAGGTCGTTTTGCCTGCAACACCCTATGACGCCAAGGGGCTGCTGAAAGCATCGATTCGCGACGATAATCCAACTATTTTTATCGAGCACAAATTACTGTATATGACCAAAGGTGAGGTGCCCGAGGAGGACTATATTGTTCCCCTGGGCCAGGCGGAAATCAAACGGCCGGGCGATGATATCACCCTCATTACCTATTCATACATGACTTTAAAATGCCTGGAGGTTGCTGAAATTCTGGCCGGGGAAGGCCTCAGCGTCGAGGTGGTGGATCTGAGAACCCTGACGCCACTGGACAAGGAGACCATCCTGGAATCGGTTGAGAAGACCGGCCGCGCCATCGTGGTTCACGAGGCGGTTAAACGCGGGGGGGTCGGCGGAGACATTGCTTCCATGATCATGGAGGAGGCCTATGATGATCTGGACGGCCCGGTTAAACGAATCTGCGGCAAGAACACCACCATTCCTTACAATTTGGAATTGGAAAAGGTATGCGTGCCTTCCGTGGCGGAAATTATCGAGGGGATTTTGGAGATGGTATAATATCCAGCTTGGGCTGGATATAACAGCGAACCGTAGAATATCGAATAATGAATATCGAATGTCGAAGTAAGGAATTCTATCGATTTTTATAAATTCAAAAGATAGAGCGAAGCGATTCAATCCTTCGACATTCTGCGGTTCGATATTCGATATTCTGCGGTTCGCTTTTAAACTTGGTCCATGCTATCGATACCTGATACCAACTAAACAGGTCACAGAAAGATTAAAGATAAAATTGAGATATTAATATAGGAGCATGGTACTAGTATACCAAGGAGCAAATATGGCTGAAAAAATCATAATGCCCCAGGGCGGTCAGGATATTACGGAGGGCCGCGTGCTGCGCTGGCACAAAGCCGAAGGCGATGCCGTTCAAAAAGATGAAGTCATCTGCGAGGTTGAAACCGAAAAGGCCGTCTTTGAAGTAAAATCACCGATAGATGGTGTTCTGCTCAAAATCGCCGTCGCCGCAGGCAAGGTCGCCCGCGTATTTTCAGCCATCGGCTATGTCGGCACAGCCGGTGAAAGCATCGAACTGGAAGATGAAGCGGATGATGCCGAAGATCAAAAGGAGGCAACGCCTGATAAAAAAGACACCGGGATCGATGTCTCCGCATTGAAAAAGAAAGTCGCGGCCCAAAGCCAAGGCAAGAAAGGCCGGGTCAAAGCCTCGGGGCGGGCCAGAAAGCTTGCCGATCAGCAGGGAATTGATATATCAATTGTTGAAGGCACCGGTCCAAAAGGAAGGATCACCGAAAAAGATGTTCAGGCCTATATCGAGAAAGGCCCCGCAGTTTCTAAGGTCACTGCCGCCGCCCCGCAAGCCGGGGCGGCTACACCGGCACCGACCGGTGCAGCCGCTGTGCGCGGTCAGACCGTACCGATGACCCGGATACGCAAGGTGATCGCCCGGCGGCTGCAGCAAAGCAAGCAGACCATCCCGCATTTTTATGTCACCGTGACCGTGGATATGACAGATGCCATTAAACAGCGGGAGGCATTGAATTCCAGAGTCGACAATGACAGTAAAGTTTCGCTGAACGACATGGTGGTCAAGGCGGCTGCCATCGCGCTGGGCGATTTTCCGCAGGTTAACTGCAAAATTGACGGCGATAACCTGGTCTACCTGGCAGACATCAATATCGGGGTTGCGGTCGGGTTGGACGACGGTCTGGTTGTACCGGTCCTGTGCGAAGTGGATAATTTGTCGCTGAAAGGCATCGCCCAAAAAACCAAGGAACTCGTCAACCTTGCCAGGGCCGGCAAGCAGGACAGTCTGACGCCGGGCACCTTCACAATATCCAACATGGGGATGCTCGATATCGACAATTTCGTAGCCATTATCAACCCGCCCGAGACGGCCATCCTGGCGGTGGGATCGGTTCGCAAAAAAATTATCGTCGCGGACGACCATTCTTTTCAGGTTCGTGACACCATGAGCATGACGCTGTCGGCCGATCACCGCGCGCTGGACGGTATTCTGGGGTCGCAGTTTGTCAACCGGATAAAATACGGTCTGGAAAACCCAAAGACACTGCTCGGATAGTAATTTGACTCTAGCCAAGTAGTAATGAAATAGTTATTGCTAATCCCAAGGTCGTTGCTGAATTTGCAGTGGCACACGTCATACGGCGTACGGCGCACGGCACACGGCATAAGGCGCACGGCCCGCGGAATAGGGTACAAACCGCTGCGCGTGAAGGGAAAATACATTCTCCACCATTGGCCTGAAATCTGTGTCGATTGATTAAAGTTTGGCTCAAGAAATGATTAAAATATATATTTTCTATAAACCCGCTGAAAGCGGGACTAAAAATCGGGGCGTGGCCCCGAATTTTATAGTGGAGGAAATTCATGCATGACGTGATTGTTATCGGAGGCGGCGCTGGCGGTTATGCCGCTGCAATTCGGGCCGCACAGCTGGGAGCTAATGTCGCTGTGGTGGAAAAAGATCAACTGGGCGGCGTGTGTGTCAACCGGGGCTGCATTCCGGTTAAATCATGGCTGAAGGCTGCTGAAACCCTGCGCCGCGTGCAGGGGGGGGAGGCCTTCGGCATCCAGGCAGCAGTCAAAAAGATTGACTTTAAAACCATCATTGAAAACAAGAACAGCTGCAGCGAAAAAATCCGGCTGGGTATGGAGGGCCTGCTGCAAAATAACGGCATCGAAGTCATCAGAGGCCATGCTGCCTTTAAAAACCCGGCCGAGATCGAGGTCGACGGCAAATCCTACCCGGCTAAAAAATTTGTCATCGCCAGCGGCGGGCACAGCGAGGTGCCGGACATCAAGGGGCTTTCCAAAGCGCTGCTGACCACTGACGAAATTCTTGACATGCAGCAGGTGCCCGCCTCGGTCCTGGTTTATGGTGACCAAACCATTGACGTCGAGATGGCAACTTTGCTGAACGCTTTCGGCAGCAAGGTTTACCTGGCCACCGAAAACCGGCATGTGCTGCCGCATGAAGATCAAGATTCGGGCCAAAGACTGGGACAAGCCCTCAATAATGACGGTATTGAAGTCATCACCCGCTCGAGTCTGGCATCCGTCAAGGCGTCTAAAAAAGAATTTTCCTGTGAACTTGCCGGCAAAAAGAAAAGCCGTACCGTTAAAGTCGAACGGGTTTTGGCGGGTATCCGTAAACCGAATACCGACGATCTGGGCCTGGCGTTGGCCGGTATCCAGCTCAACGAGGACGGCGCCATCCGTGTGGACGAATATCTGAGCACAACCAATCGTGTTGTCTATGCTATCGGCGATGTTACCGGCGGTACCATGCAAAGCCACGCCGCATCCTCCATGGCGCTGAAGGCTTCCGAGAATGCTCTGGGCAAGAGAGAAAAGTTTGCCTTTGATCTGATTCCCAGGGGCACCTGGACTTTTCCGGAAGTGGCTTCGGTGGGCCTGACCGAAGAGCAGGCTGAGAATCAGGACCTGGATATTGATGTCGGCTATTTTCCATACTCCATCAACGGCTATGCCATCGCACGCAATGAAACCTTCGGGGCGGTAAAGATTGTCACCGATTCCGAATACCGGATCATCTACGGGGTGCATATTGTCGGTCCGCATGCCACCGAGTTGATCGGTGAAGCCGTGCTGGCCATGCAGCTGGAATATACCACGGATGAGCTGGCCGCCAGTATGCGGATTCATCCCACATTTTCGGAAGCCGTGGTCGATGCCGCCCGGGATGCTGAAAAATGGGCCTTGTACCTGCCCAAGAAGTAAAGGATATTGTGGGGAACGGAAAAGTGGAATAATGGTCAATGGTTTCAGGTGTCAGTAAATACTGAATCCTGACAGCTGAATAAATAGCACCAGTTGGGTTGCAATTATTGGCCAACAACGGTGGAAGAGAGTTTTTTCGCGAACGATTTTGACACAGTGGTTCGAATTCAGTTGCTGACACCTGACACCTGACACCCGAAACCTGAAACCTTAACAATGTCTCTCTGGAAAAATTTCATAATAGTCACGATTCCAGTTCTTAACCTGCTGTGGTTACCGGCCGGCGTTGAAGGTTCGTGGCTGATTGACCATGAGCGTTTTCACATATCCGTTCACGGACAGCTGTCCTGTCAGGATTGCCACATCAATATCAGCATGAAAAGCCGCCATCCGGATCCGGCCGATGTCAATCGAAGCGTAACGGATTTTTTTCAAGCTGACCACTGTGCGGCCTGCCATGAAGATATAATTGAGGAGATCGTCGAAGGTAGCCACGCCGGTCAGGATGCGATGCCCTGGCAGCGATTTGACACTTGCATTGCGTGTCACAATCCGCACTATCAGGTCCGTGAAAGCGAGGATACCGCCGGGGCGATACTCAGCCGGCCGGTCAAGGAAAAATGCAGCCAGTGCCACGATTTTCAAGCCAAACTGCCTGAATTTGCAGGCGTAGATCAGCAATGCCTGGCGTGTCACCTGGCCGTATCCGGCGCTGAATCCCGGACCGTGCGCCAAACCGCTGATCTTTGTTTTCACTGCCACAGCACCGAAAATCGTCAGGTCGATTCATTTCCCTTGATTGATGAACTACGATATGCCTCGACACCGCACACGGATGTTAACTGCCTGGTCTGTCACCCCCGGGCCGCGGCCTTCGAACACGGCGATCAGGCACCGGGGGCCTGCAGTCAGTGCCACCGGCCTCACGACGAAAAGAAAACCCACGACCTGCACGCCGCCGTGACCTGCGGCGTCTGCCACCTCAACGGCATAGAGCCGGCAAGAGATCCAGACAGCAGACAGATTGGGTGGCGCAGTCCTCGCCGTGCGGATCGGGTCAGTCCGATTCACCAGATGCAAATGCCGCAAAAGGATGAATCCTGCCGCAGCTGTCACACCCGTGACAATGAAATCGGTGCGGCTGCCATGGTCCTTCCGGCCAAAAGCATTATCTGTATGCCGTGCCATGCGGCGACCTTATCCGTCGGCGACACCGTCACGGCGCTATCGCTGCTGCTCTTTTGCGCCGGGTTGATCGTCATCGGATCCGTGTGGTTTTCCGGCGGAAATCAAATGGTCGGCACCGGGCCCAAGCTGGCCCAATCGATCAGGGCGGTTTCGGGTGCCATTTTTTCAAGGCGGATCCTGGCGATAGTTAACAGCCTGATTTTGGACGGATTGCTGCAGCGCCGTCTTTTCCGGATATCAAAGGAACGCTGGTTGTTGCATGCCTTGATTTTCTATCCGTTCTTATTCCGGTTCATCTGGGGGTTGTTGGCACTGATCGCCTCACTGCAGTGGCCCCAGTGGTCCGCAACCTGGGCGATGCTGGACAAAAATGATTCGCTGAACGCTTTTTTATTTGACCTCAGCGGCATGATGGTCATAGTAGGCATTATCGGCATGATTATTCGCAGGGTGGAGAAGCGGTCGGATGCGGCATTTTCCAAATTGCCGGCGGCCGACTGGCCGGCCTATGCCCTTTTGGGCGGTATCATGATAGCCGGTTTCGTTCTGGAAGGTATGCGGATGGCCATGACGGGCAGTCCGGATGGTGCGTCCTATGCCTTTGTCGGTGACGCGATCAGCCGTTTGCTGGCCGGTTTCGAGCTGACGGGCATTTACGGGTACGTGTGGTACCTGCACGCGGTTCTCACCGGCGCATTTATCGTTTATCTCCCGTTCAGCCGGATGTTGCATATGATCATGGCACCGATAGTTATGGCGATGAATGCGGCAACGAATTCCCAAAATTGATTGAAAGATCAGAGAAAATGAATGGATTCGAGCATTTCTTATTTGACAGGATCAACGGGATAAACAGGATATTTTTTCGTGAAGATCTTGATGACAGCCAGCAATGACGATTGTTTGTAAAGAATTGAATTGCATCTGACCAATTGGGGCTTTTCGAACAACATCAATTGCTTTATTAATATCCAGGTTGATATTACCTAATAATTTAACTGAATCCTGTGAATCTTGTCAATCCTGTCCAAAAAAAGGAGACTGATTTATGGAAATCCAGGGTTACAACATGCCCGACAATCTTTACTATGAGGAAAATCACTACTGGATCCGGGTCGAGGGCGACATTCTGGTGATGGGAATGGATGATTTTGCCCGGCAGATGGCCGGCGAAATCGTGTATGTTCAGCTGCCCTTTGAAGGCAAAAAGCTTAAAAAAGGCAAAAAGTTCGCTCAAGTGGAATCCGGCAAGTGGCTGGGGAAAATTTTCGCCCCGGTCAACGGGGAACTGGTCGAAAGCAACGAAGAGCTGGAAGCCAGCGCCAGCATCATCAATGAAGATTGCTACGGGGCCGGTTGGATGTATAAGATCCAACCTTCCGACATGGCTGAAATCGATGAGTTGATTCGTGGGCCGGAGGCGGTGGAGAAATGGATGCTGGCCGACATCGAAAAATATAAAAAATAAAATCGCTGCGCGCTTTTACGTCTTGCGGCTGCGCCGCAATGGTTTAGGCGGACAATTTCTTAATTTAAACTAATTGGGTGAGAATTTTTCATCAGCTATAAAATAGCCAATTCTTGTTATTAATGTGATTTTCCCCTGCGCCTTTCGCCGTGTGCCCTGCGCCACTGTGAGAAGGTAAATGATCTTGGGGTGGTAAAAGCCATGATAATTTTCCATTGGTTAATGTCTAAAACCTATGTCCCAAAGCGACTATAGCATTAGAGAAATTTTTCAGCTGGAGGCTTGCACCAACTGTTGCCAGTGTGCTGATGTCTGTCCGGCGGTGTCGGCAAGTGAAGATGGACAGTTGTCCGGTATCTATCGCCTTGCTGAGCTGCGCAGGATCATGCGGTCGCGTTCGGGAATATTGCGGCGGTTCTTTGGCCGCAGGGCACCTTCAGCCGAGCAGCTCAAGCAGTTCAGTGAAACCGTTTACCGCTGCACGCTTTGCGGGCGCTGCCAGCAGAGCTGCCCCTCCGGAATTATGCTGCGTGACCTGTGGCTGTCGCTGCGCCAGGACCTGGTGCACTCCGCGGCTTACCCCAAGAAAGTGGATATGATCCGGCAAAACGTGGCCGGCAGTCACAATGTTTTTGACGAAGACAATGAAGAACGTGCGGACTGGGTCGAGGATCTGCGGGATCCACCCGAGCACGGCTATGTCAAAGACCGGGCGGATGTGGTCTATTTTACGGGCTGTGTGGCAGCCTATTTTCCCATGGCGCAGCAGATTCCCCTGGCGCTGTCAGCCGTTTTCGATGCCGCCGGGGTGGATTTTACCCTGCTGGCCGAAGAAGAATGGTGCTGCGGGTTTCCACTGTTGGGCGCCGGATTGCGCGACAATCTTAAAGACCTTATCGCCCACAATATCACAGCGGTGCAGGCCAAAGGTGCCCGCAAAGTGGTGTTTGCCTGTCCTTCCTGTTACCAGATGTGGCGAGAACATTATCCGCATGATTTTGAAATTTATCATGTCACCCAGTATCTCCACCAATTGATCAGCAGTGGTGATTTGATCCTCAAGGCGCTCGATCTGACCGTCACTTACCACGACCCCTGCGATCTGGGTCGCGGCAGCCGGGAATATGATGCCCCGCGCCGGGTTATCGGCGCCATTCCCGGTGTTGAGCTGGTTGAGATGCCTCACAATCGAGAAAATTGCCTGTGCTGCGGCGGCGGAGGCAACCTGGAGATGATTGACAGCAGCCTGTCCGGCGAGATCGCCAAAGCAAAGATCGATGAGGTGACGGGCACCGGTGCACAGACCGTCGTAACCGCCTGCCAGCAGTGTGTGCGCACCATGAACACATACGTTCGCCGCAACAAACTGGGCATAGAAGTGATGGACATCGTTCAGCTCGTTCAAAAAGCGATAGACGGGTAAACTTATGAAACTACATGAAAATAAAATAGCGAACCGCAGAATGTCGAAGAGTGGTTTCGCTTCTCTCAGTCTTTTTAAAGATAGATAGAATACCTTACTTCGACATTCGACATTCATTTTTCGATATTCGATATTCGCTTTTTCAGAGTTTTTTCTACGATCAGACTGGACGCTCGCGACCAGCGGCGGGGCTGAACCCTGAACCTTGAACCATTGAACCTTAGTAGGAAATATGCCCGTAATGCAATCAAAGCGTATGTGAGGAGCCGTATATCCCATGGAATTATTTAACTTAGGAAAGATCCCCTGGGCAGAAACCCAGCTTATCTATCATTCCCTGGCTTTGCTGGGCAGAGAGGCTTTATGCCTTGTCTCACCGGCCTCTCCCTACGTCTGCATCGGATATCAGCAGGATTTAGCGCAGGAGGTTGACCTGGCATTTTGTCGTACGCACAACATTCCGATCTTTCGCCGTGAAGTCGGTGGCGGGGCTGTCTTTCTGGATGGCAACCAGCTGTTCTTTCACCTGATTCTCAAACGCAACAACCCCATCGCCCCCAAACGCATCGACGCGTTTTATCAAAAATTTCTACAACCCGTAATCGATGTTCACCACCGAATCGGCATCCCGGCCAAATATAAGCCGGTCAATGACCTGGTCGTCCAAAACCGTAAAATTTCGGGAACCGGCGCCGGGGAAATCGGTGACAGCATTGTGTTTGTCGGCAACCTCATCTTGGATTTTGACTATGACACCATGGCACGGGTCTTGAAAATTCCCGATGAAAAATTTCGCGATAAGGTCAAAAAATCCATCGAAGAGAACTTGAGCACGATTCGCCGGGAACTCGGTGAGGCGCAATCCGACCAATGGGATGAAGATACCTTGAACAATATGCTGGCCGAAGAATTCGAAAAGTTGCTGGGTCCCATGAACCCTGCGGGGAAAGACAGCCTGCTGACCGATATGATGCAGGCGTTGAAATTGACGATGATGGGCGATGATTGGCTTTACCGCAGGGGTAAACAAATCCGCGGGCGGGTCGTGAAAGTCCGGTCGGGGTTTGAAGTGGTTCAGCGAATGCACAAGGCAACCGGCGGTTTGCTAAGAGCTGAATTTTTCGTTAAGGACGGGCGGTTTAAGGAAATGGCCATATCCGGTGACTTTTTTTGTTTTCCGAAGAACACGGTCAGCCGTCTGGAGGCGGCCGTCGAAGGTTCGCCGGTCAAAGAGATTGCCAAGGTGGTCACTGATTTTTACCAGACGGGTTACTTTGAATTGCCGGGGGTAGAGATAGATGACTGGATGCACGTATTTAAGATCTGATATTCAATCATGCTTATTGAAACTGCTAAAGATAATGAAAGGAAGTTTGTCATGAGAAATTACGGCAGTATTAGACGTGAGGTGTTAGACAGCAGCCGCTGGCTGGCCGAGCATGGGTATCTGGGTCAGTTGAGCAGCGGCGGAAACATCTCTGTGAGAGTGCCGGGTGAAAAAATCGTTGCCATCACGCCTTCGGGACGGTCCTATTTCTCGCTGGACCTTGAGGATATCTGTGTCATTGATTTAGATCTCAACTCCATCGAGGGTAGCTTATCACCATCCATTGAGGCGGCGATGCATGTCGGCGTTTACCAGCATCGATCTGATGTCAATGCCGTCATTCACACCCATCAGCCGTTTACCAGCACCCTGGCGATTATCAACAAACCGATTCCGGCCCTGTTTGATGAGATTGCCGTTGAAATTGGTCACGAGGTGGAAATCATACCGTATGCATTTTCCGGCAGTCCGGAGCTAGTGTCCAACGTCACCGGCAAACTGGGCAATGCCTGTCATTGCTACCTCGTTCAAAATCATGGTGCATTAAGTCTGGGGGCCGACATGCAGCGCGCCATGAGAAATTCGGAACTGCTGGAAAATGTTGCTCAGATCTATTATCACGCGCTGGCGACCGGTGAGGAGATTCAAAAGCTGCCGCCAGCCGCCATAGATTACTTTTCTGATATGCGCAAGTTGAGATTCAAGTAGAAATAAAAGTCGCCGTGATTTTATTTCGCGCTCCGGTTTCAGACAACATGTTGCCAGAAAGAACCTGAATGCCGGCCGGGATCAGGAAGGCTGCATCAGCACTTTGATGGATCCCTGTTTGCGGCCTTTTGAAATATCGATGGCGTTTTTATAATCCTCCAGGGGATACGGATCCGAAGCGATCCCGCGGGATGTGATTAGGCCGCGCGCCATAAAATCAATGGTCGGGCTGTAGGTGTGAAAACCGAGATGTCCACCGTAAATTTCCAGCTCTTTTATATCGGAGATAATCGACCAGTCAAAGGAGACTTCCTCGGCAAAAACTGAAAATTCCATCAAACGGCCGCCGCGGCGAAGCATATCAATGGCCGCTTTGACACTCTTATTCGAACCGGCAGCTTCCAGCACCACATCACAGCCGATTCCGTCCTCCGTAACGGATTTAACTTTTGCGACGGCATCTTCATTGGCGGGGTTGATGACCATATCGGCCCCGAGGTCTTTAGCGACCTCCAGGCGGTGATCATCCAAATCGACGGCAATCAGCCGCGCGGGATTTTTCAGCCTGGCTCCCTGAACCATGAACATTCCGATGGGACCGCAGCCCATCACAACCACGGTGTCACCAAATTGAATTTTTGCCCGATTGACCCCATGCAAGGCGCAGGCACAGGGCTCAATAACCGCTGCATCGGCCCAGGCGACATTTTCAGGGACCTTGTGAACCAGGCTGCCGCTGGGGTAGAGCATGTGCTTGGCCCAACCGCCGTTGTATCCCACGATACCGAAGACGGCGTGGGGATCGCAAAGGTTGTATTGACCCCGTTTACACCAGTAGCATTCTCCGCACGGCACAATGTTCTCGGCGATGGCCCGATCGCCTTCCTTCAGTCCGAATTTTTCGGCGGCGCCCGGACCGAGCTTCAGGACGCGTCCCATAAATTCATGACCCGCCACAATGGGTGCATGGCTGTAGGCAACCTGGGCAAAGTAAGCGTTGCCATAATAAATCTTGGGATCTGCGGCACAAATGCCGCAGCTTTCGATCTCCACCAGGACCTCGCCTTCGCCTGGATCGGGGATTTCGACATCTTCATAGCGAAAATCCTCTTGTCCGTAGATTACGACACCTTTGGTCAGCATGGGTAGTCCTCCTTAAATAATGCGCTGGATTGTCTCAATATAATTATTTATCGATTTCGAAAAATAGATTCTTTTCAGTTTCCGAATCGAAAAGAAATATCCTTTTAGGATCATAATAGGTTTCAATTGTTTTTTCCTGCCGTGTATCAAAATCAGGCGGTACCAGAACATTTAAGTCCAGATCTTTGCTGCTCATCGTCAAATTTCCGATCTCACCTAGAAATTCAAAAACCGAGACATTGGCCGTGAGGGATTCTTTTTCTGCTCCGGGGAAAAGACTCAAATGCTGCGGACGGACACCGACGGTTACGGTTTCTCGATGCCGGGCATCAAGCACAGCCTTCATTTCCGGCGAGAGCTTAAAACTGAACTCTCCTTTTTCAGAGACCGCATATCGATCCCCATTAATGTCTTGAATCGTGCTGTCGGGATAAATATTAATCGGGGGCTCCCCGACAAAACCGGCGACAAACAGATTGGCCGGCCTTTCAAACAGATCCTGGCGGGTGCCAACCTGCTGTAATTCAGCAAAATTCATCACCGCAACCCGGTCGGAGAGGGCCAACGCTTCCATCTGATCGTGGGTCACAAAAATGAAGGTTCTTTTTAACTGCTGATGGATGCGCTTGATCTCGATACGGGTTTCCAGTCTCAGGGCGGAATCCAGATGGGACAGGGGCTCGTCTAAAAGGGTGACGCTGGGCTGGCGAATCAGGGCGCGGCCCAGCGACACCCGCTGCTGTTGACCGCCGGATAGGCCGGATGACTTCGAATTCAGAATATCTGTGATTTGAAGAACCGCTGCCATCTGATTCACTTGTTCGCGGATATCGTCCGCGGGGACGCCCTTGGCTTTCAGGCACAGCCCCAGGTTCTCACCGACACTCAGATGAGAGTACAGGGCGTAAGTTTCAAAGGCCATGGCAACGTTTCTTTCCGCGGGAGTCCAGTCGTTGACCAATGCCCCATCGATCAAAATTTCTCCGGCGGTAATGCTTTCCAGCCCCACAATCATTCGCAGGGTCGTGGTTTTACCGCAGCCGGAGGGTCCCAGCAGCGCCAGGAATTCTCCGTCTTCAATCGTAAGGTTCAAGTTCTGGACGGCAAGAACTTCCTCTTTTTCCCTTTTTCTTTTGGATCTGTAAATTTTTTTGACATTCCGTAAAACGACTTCAGCCATTATAATCCTCGTTCCATAGCAAATTATTTTGGGAATCCGGGTCAAAAAAGATCAATCTGTCTGCCCTGAAATCGACACCCAGCGGGGAATCGGGTTCAACGGTCAAATCGGGATCCAGCAGCAGTTCAAGATAAATATCCTGCGCTTTTACCGCAAGAAGCCCCAGAGAGCCGAACGGTTCAAAAACGTCGCTGCGCACCCGGGCCGTCGCTTTTTGCGCCTCCGAGTTGATGCTGATGTCCATGGGGCGGATTCCAACCGTCAACTCCTGCGGGGCATTGACCTGTTCCAATATTTGACGCAACTTTGCTGATAGCGGGATGCTGAATCCCCCTTGCGATATTATCAACGATGCCTCGTTGCCATTGACTTCCAAGGCTGCATCCAGCAGGTTGATATGGGGTTGGCCCACCATCCGCGCCACGAAAACATTCTTTGGCTGATGGTAAATTTGTTTGGGTGTGCCCACCTGGACAATTTGGCCGGTGTCAATGATGGCGATCCGGTCCCCGAGTGATAACGCCTCGACGTAATCGTGGGTGACGTAAATTGTGGTGCAATTCCGCAGCGCTTCCAGCCGATGAAACTGAATCCGCAGCTCGAATCGGATCTTGGCATCCACGTGGGATAGCGGTTCGTCCATCAGATATACGGCAGGCTCGCGGATCATCGTCCGGCCAAGTGAAACACGCTGTTTTTGCCCGCCGGACAACTCGCCCGGACGACGATGGTAGAGGTGATCGATGCGAAGTATTTTGGCGATTTTGTCGACCCGGTTCCGTATCTCGGCGGCCGGCAACTTTCTGCCGGGCGCCCGCAGCGGATTGGCAAGGTTTTCGAAAACCGAGAAATGCGGATAGAGCGCATAACTTTCAAATGTCATCCCGACGGGTCTCTCATTGGGAGGCACGGTATTGATGACCTGCCCGTCGAAAATAACCTCACCGGCATCGGGATCTTCAAGTCCGGCGATCACTTTCAAGGTAGTGGTCTTGCCGGCACCGGAAGGTCCCAGGAGAACAAAAAATTCTCCTTCCCGGGTCTCGAAATCCAGGCCGTTTAGCGCAGGCGCGCCGTCATAGCTTTTGATGACATTTCGAACAGCGACAACAGTCATAGTCAACCCCGAATTTTCAATAGCGTCTTATTTTTTAACGGCACCCAAACTTAATCCGCGAACCATATATCGTTGGGCGTAAATGGCCAAAATTAAAATTGGAATCGCTGCCACGATGCAAGCTGCCGCGATATCACCATAGCGCAATTTTTCAGCGGTAATGAATTTCAAGGCGGACACGGTAACCGGCTGAACTTTTGATGAACCCAGTATCAGTGCAAAAATAAAATTGTTCCAGGCGTAGATAAAGGCCAGAAGCGAAGCAGCTGCAATTCCGGGTTTTGCCAACGGCAGGATAATCCGCCGAAATGTATGGAACAGAGAAAAGCCGTCCACCAGACTGGCTTGTTCCAGTTCGACGGAAACATCTTCGAAGTAACTCATTAAAATCCAAATCACCATCGGCATGGTGATCAACTGGTAAACCCAAACCAGCCCGAAATAAGTATCGTATAGCCCTATCTTCTGAAAAATCAAATAGATCGGTATGATCACCAGCAGCTCCGGTGCAAACCGAAACGTCAGGAAAGTAAAGGCGATGTCATTTTTGCCCTTGAAGCGAAATCTTCCCAGGGCATAGGCAGCCGGAATTCCGGTCAGCAGAGAAAGGACGAGTGCCGAAGTCGTCACAACCAGGCTGTTGCCGAATCCTTTTAAAAAGTCACTGCTGACGGCACCGACGCGGTAGGTCCGGACCGCCGTGGTGATATTCTGGAAATTTTCAAGCGTTGGTTTGAAGACGAATTTCGGCGGCCAGGTCAAGATGTCGTCGTGACTCTTGAAGGCCATCGAGGTGACCCAAAAAACCGGAAAAAGCAGGAAGGCAAAGCAAACGAGAAGCAGAAGGTTCACTACCAGCTTTTGGAAAAATACTTTTCTTTTACGAGAATTAGAATTTGATATTGCCATGTTTGACAAGCCTCCGTCTAGGAAAGGCGATCCTGGCTTTTGCGCCAGAATTTTACCAGGAACATGCTGATAATATAAACGATGAGCCAGTTGATAAACATCAGGGCCGACCCGTCTGAAATTTTAGTATAGGTAAAGGCCGTGGTATAGGCGGATACCTGGAAATTCATTAGCGTCGAGCCGGGTCCACCTTTGGTCAATCCGAAAATGATGTCAAACTGCCGCAGCGAATCGATCAGCCTGAACACCACCGAAACGATAATGAAGGGCATGAGCATCGGGATGGTCAAATTTTTAAAAATGAACCACTTTGAAGCGCCGTCTACCATCGCGGCTTCAAAAGGCGGGGCCGGCATGGACCGCAGGCCCGCCAGCAGGAGCAAGGCGATAAAGGGGGTAAACATCCAGACATCGATGAGCACCACCGAAAACATGGCGCTATTGGCAGCTGACGCCCATTGAAAATCCCGTGCACCAACAAAGGAGAGAAAATAATTGAGCACGCCGAATTCGGGGCTCATCATCAGCTTCCACATGAGGGTCCCGATAATGGGCGCAATCATTAAAGGCATCAGGAGCAGCGGACGAAAGATTTTTGCCAATAGCGTCTCCTGATTTAATAAGACCGCGATGAGCAGCCCTAAAAGCAGTTCGATGCCGACCGCACTGCCGGCGTAAACGAAGGACACTCTTACCGAATTCCAGAATTCAGGGTCGGTAAAGAGCCATACATAATTCTCGAACCAGATGAAATTCTTAATGGGATTGGTCAGAGAATAGGTTGTCATGGAATAGTAGATACTTTGGATAAACGGAACCAGCACGGGCAGGGTAAGCGCCAGTGCCGGCAAAACAATCAGGTAGGGGAGATATTTTTTTCGACTACCGGCGCCTTTAACGGCGGGTTGGGAAGTCGCTGGCGACATACGGACCGACCCATCGGTATCAGCTTGACGACTTACTTTTGTGGCCTCCATCATGAATCCTTGTTCCTCAGATTTTTTTAAACCGATCAATTACATGGTTAATGAGTGAATGGCTCACAGCGTCCTCGATGGCTAATTAGGACGCTGCGAGCCTTTACTTTAGGCTGATGTCCCTGGCTTCGCCGGCATCTCACCCGCGAAGGCCTGTGCGTTGCGGTACTACTTATATCCCGCACGTTTCAGAGCTCTTGACAGCTTTTTGGCCAAGGCATCCAAGGCAGCCTGGGGGTCTTTGCCGTTGTAGATTTCATGCAGCGTGGCCGCCCACTCCGTGGTGGTTTCAAAAAACATCGGCTGCGGCGTGAAATACACTTTGCAGGTGGGAATGATTTCCTGGAATGTTTTGTAATAGTCTGTGAAATATTCCAGTTTTTTCTGGAATTGAGCATCGGCCCAGATGGATTTGCGGACCGGATCCACCAGCGAATATTTACCCCTGACCGCCTTCAACAGGAAGTCTTTTCCGGTGGCCCACTGCAGAAAATACCAGGCGGCGTCCTTGGTTTTTGATGAAGCGTTCATACCGAGGGACCAAATCCACATATTCGGCGCGGGTTTGGCGCCGACAGCACCGGGACCGGGAGCCCAGGCCAGGTTGCCGGAGACTTTCGAGGCACCCGGCTGATTCTGAAAATAACCGAGAATGTCCGCATCGTAGATCATGACGGCGCGGCCCTGTCCCAGGTCGTTGCCCACCTCATACCAGATATAGGACGTCCAGGCTTTGGGCCCGTATTTTTTGACCATTTCCACCCACAGCCGGGTCATTTCAACGGCTTTGGGGGAGTTCATCGTTGGTTTGGGAAACGGACCATCATCTTTGGCGCCATACCCGTTGTAAGCGGAGAGAAATCCCGGGTGAATGGTGGCCCAGGAGCGGGTTCCGCGCACCGCAATCGGGTACATGTCCGGTTCAAGTTTCTTTAGCCTGGCGCTAAGATCAACCATCTCGGGCAGGTCTTTGGGCGGCTTGAGGCCATGTTTATCAAAGATATCCTTGCGGTAGATCAAGGTGTTTGTCTCGAAGCCCCAGGGCAACGCCCATTGTTTTGCATCGGCGGCTCCCAGCGGTGAGCCCGGTTTGAGATCCCAGGCTAACGAGGCCAGAAGGTTTTCATATATATCCGCCTGGTCCCACTCCGGACCGGTTTTTTCTTTGCTTGCCATATAAGGTTTGAGATCTTCCATATAGCCCGGCGGCGCATACTGCCAGACCTGGTAGGCTCCGGTCATAAAAATTGAGTACTCGGGCGACTTGCTGGAAAGCGAAATCGTGACCTTGTCAAAATACTCGTCCTCCGGGAAGACATCATAGGTGACCGTGATACCGGTTTGGTCGGTAAACTCATTCAGATGCGCGAGCAAGGCGTCCGTATACGGGTGTTTGTTCAACAAAAGCTTGATGCTGGTTCCGCTGTGTTTTTTCCAGTCAAAAGCTGTGGCGGAAGAAATGGTAAGGATCGCCACTAAGAAACAAACAGCAAAGATAATTAAAACACATTTTTTGGCCATGTTGGTTCTCCTTTCTCGTTACTGATAAATCGCCTCTCTTTAATCAGACCTCACATGCCTCCTTCAGCAGGTAATTCTCATGAAAGAAGCAATGTTATCCAACACCTCAATGAAAATTTTTGTATTCTCAATTAGTGCATAACCGCATCCCCCCTTTTCTCTGGAGTTGTTCTCTTGAGCTTCGTATCCAGCCCGTGGCGCTGATGACAATGAAAGTAAAAAACCGAGCATAATTAATTAATCATACGGCACTGATTTAGATCGAAAATTAACCTATACCGTGCGCCATTCCGTAATGGGTAATAATTTGATAATCGGGAAGCGCTATTTTATGTTTACTAGATTATGACTATCTTAATATATTTTCCGCCGCTTGTTCGTCCGTAACGAGCACATCCACGAGTCCGCCGGTTAAGGCCCCGAATATGGCAGCGACTTTATTTTTTCCGCCGGCGATTCCGATGACGGTTTTAATTTTCCGTAAGTCCTGTAAACCCAGTCCAATCACCCGGTTCATATAACCTTGATCTACCGGCTGCCCTTGAAGGCTATAAAAATGGGCACAGATATCGCCGACGGCACCCTTTGCTCTGAGTTTTTTGATTTCTTGCGAGGATAATAGTCCCGCTTCAATAAGGGTCGAATCCTCATCTGCATTTCCGATACCCAGAATAGCGAGATCTGAAGATTTTGCAATATTAAGCGTATGGTTCACACTTTTTTCCTCAATTAAAATTGAGCGGCTGGCAGGAGAATCAACAATGGCAGGTGCTGAGATGTAATAGCAAGGTGCTTTCAGTGCATCTGCAAATTTAAACGCGACTTCATAAGGACTTTCTTCGGCTTTTTTTCCCGACCCGCCGACAAGAGAAACGATCCGGATGTTCTGCCGCGACTTTCCGCTGATAAATCTAGACATCTTGTCAAGAGTCGTTCCCCATCCCACTCCGATGATCTGATTGTCGGAGACATGTCTGAGCAGGTAAGCGGCAGCCGCATACCCCAAAGCGCTTTTGATGCCATTTTTTTCGCGCGGAGTGGGGACAACAACCGCATCGACGAGGGAAAAGCGGGATTTAAGATCGTCTTCAATTTCAAAACAGGTGGTGCGGGGATCGTTGATTTGAATCCGAACCAAACCTTCTTTCTTCGATTTTGAAAGGCTTCGCTGAACCTGCATCCTGGAGATGTTCAGGCGTTGAGAGATTTGGAGCTGAGTAAAGCCTTTGATAAAATATAACCAGGCAATTCGGCTGACGAGATCGCTATGGCTGAATCTGCCCGTCATTTCGTTCATTTGTTCGTTTTCTCCGCCTTGGTGAAATATGAACATTTGGTTAGCACGTCCCATTTTCAGTGTCAAGATGATATTTGATCAAAAAAAATGTGATGTCGGTCGGATAGATCACACCCGTGCCGGTACTGTCATTTGTATTACTGATTCATCGGCAATTCCTCGGCCGTGTTCATAAATTCAATCGTTTGATCCAGATCAACGATGCCGGCATCAGACCCGAGACCCTGGATGACCAGACCGCCCGCTGCGGTGCCGAGCCGACCGGCTTTTGCAAGATCCCATCCCATTGAGAGTCCCATGATAAATCCCGCGCAGTAAGCATCGCCGCATCCGGTAGAGTCGACGACCGGTGCCTTGAAACACGGTATTCGTGTTTCCTGGATTTGGCCGTTTTCCATAAAGGCAATGCTGCTGCCCTGCTCACCCATTTTAAATACGGTGTGCTTGGCGCCGCGATCCAGGAAAAAGCGGATTATCTCCTGACGGTCGGTCAGTCCGCACATCATGATCGCCTCTTCGAAGCCGGGCATGAAGTAATCCACATAAGGCAGGCACGGTTCGATCAGGTTCAGCAAATCCGGCCGTTGCATGGCCACCAGGTCAAATGTGGTGGTAACATTATTCTGCTTGGCAAATTCAAGTACTTTGCGGGTCGGTTCACCGTCGAACTTGGGCATCAGGGATGTGCCGCCCATGTGCAGGAAGTCGGCGGCGGCAATCACATCCAGGTTGAGATCCTCCCAGACGAGTTCTCCGTTGGCCCCCGGTACATGCAAGGCCGGGCGCTCGCCATTCGGCCGGATCGGAAGCATGGTGGATGATGTTTGCACCCCGGGTTTACGCTTTAAACAACTGGTATCGATGCCATAGCGCTGCATTGTGATCAGTAGAAAATTGCCGAGTTCATCTTCTCCGATGGCCCCCATTGCATAAACTTCGGCACCCAGCTTGGCTAGGTCAATACTCGTTCCGGCCGCCGTTCCAGCCACCGTGATCCGGATCTCTTCGAGCAGTGCCACATTTTGTCCCTCCGGAATCTCTGTCACCGGTCGTCCGAGTATGTCCACAATTTGAATTCCAAGGCTCACTACTTTGGCCATATGCTGTCTCCTTTCGCTTGGCTTTATGTCCAATAATTAATTTACAAGAACTATATTGAATTCATCATACTTACTTTATCAAAATGCGTTGTCTAAATTCCAAATTTCAAGTACGAAATAAATCTCAAATTCGATGTTTGGTGCTTGGAACTTTCGGGATTGGTTCTAATTTCGGCCATTAGGATTTTGCACAATTTTAAACATTTACCCTTTCTCTCGCAGAGCCCGCAGAGATCACAGAGTTTTTTTGATTTTTCTCTGCGTACTCTGTGAGCTCTGTGAGAGATTAAATGGCCCAAGTTAAGGCCATACCCGAATTTTCTACACCGAGAGGTTCGCATCGAGACGGCGACCGTCCGGTCCAAACAAGGTTATCCAGTCCAGGGGGCACTCCACCCAGACTTCAATCTCTATTTGACGACCCAATACCGGGTCGACTTTGACTTTGATGATCTTGTCACCCAATTCGACGCTGACCAGGTAGTGGCCGCCGACCACAATGAATTTACGCCGGACATTGCCGCCAACCGCAAAATTTGACGGCTCACGCCCGAGCTTGACGTGTTCGGGACGGATTCCCACGGTAATGCGATCCTGGCCGTTTAATCCCGAGATTTTCAAGGGCCCGGGAAACAGGGGCGACTTTAGACCCAATCCGCCGTCCAACGCTTCGACCCTGTGTTCGAAGAAATTCATGCCGGGATTTCCCAGAAACCAACCGCCAAACACATCGTCCGGTCGATTGTAAAGCTTGCGCGGGGCATCCAACTGAACGATTTCGCCCTCTTTCATCAACGCAATCTGATCGGCCAGGGTCATGGCCTCCGTCTGGTCGTGGGTGACGTAGATAATGGTCTGGCGCAGTTGGCGGGTGAGTTCCTTGAGGGCGCGTTTGAGCTGCACCTTGGCTTCCGCATCGACATTGGTAATCGGCTCATCAAACAGGATGACCGCCGGCTGTCGCGCAACGGTGCGGGCAATCGCCACTTTCTGACGGGTACCGCCGTCCAGCTGCGATATTTCTTTTTCGACACTGTCTTCCAGTCCCAGGATGTCGATCACCTGCTGGATGCGCTTTTTGCGCTCCGATTCAGACAGCTTTTCTTCCAGCAGCGGCAGTTCGATGTTGCGGTAAACACTGATGTTGCGGTAAACCACCGGATATTGAAATACCATGCCAATCTTGCGCTTGCGCGCCGGCAGATCGGTGATGCGGTTATCGTCGAAAAAAACGTCACCGGCAGTGGGTGTTTCCAACCCGGCAATTATCCGCATCATGGTTGTTTTGCCGCAGCCGGAAGGACCCAACAGGCAGGTGACCGTGGCAGTCGTAAACGTGATGCTGACGTTCTTCACAGCGATGACACCCGGATATTTTTTGTGTATGTCGACCAGGCGAACTTCCGGCATTTTACTCGGCTCCCTGTCCAATTCTTTGACCGGTTTCAGATATGAAAAGTACGGCTCTTGAAGCCCGCACACCGACCATTACCTTATCATTGCTGACCAAATGGTCTTCAGCGTGGCTGATGACCGTCACCAGCGGTATCTCGTTTACTTCCAGGTAAACAATGACCTCGCCCCCTAGATCTTCCAGCAGCACGACCTGGGCCTGACATTTCAGCAAACCATCCTGATCCGGGTTCAGATGAATATCTTCGGGTCGGATCACCACCCGCACATCACCGGTTTCGGCCGGTAGATCGGCAGGCGGCGTCATGCTTACCGGCAAATCAAACAATCCCGTGCGACACCACAGCCGGTCTGCCCGGGTAAACAATTCGCCGCCAATCTGATTGGATGGCGGAAAACCGAGCAGGGTCATGGTAGTGATGTGGGTCGGCCGTCGGTAAAGCGCCGCCAGATCACCGGCCTCAACGATGCGGCCCCCATCCAGGACGGCCACCTTATCGGCCAACGCCAGCACCTCCAGCGGATCAGACGTCGTATACAGGAAAGTGGCTGCCAGCGATTGCTGCATTTGTTTCAGATCATCAAACATCTGCTCGCGCAACTTAAAGTCCAAACCCACCAGCGGATCGTCCAGGATATAAATGTCGGTTTGTTTGACGACCCCGCGAGCCAGCGCCACCCGCTGCTTTTCACCCCCGCTGAGCTGATCCGGATTCTTGCCCAGGAGATGATCGATTTTGAGCTGCTCGGCGATTTGTCTGACTGCACGGTCAATCTGTGGC
Organism: Olavius sp. associated proteobacterium Delta 1; assembly: GCA_902749685.1. GTDB lineage: Bacteria > Desulfobacterota > Desulfobacteria > Desulfobacterales > JAFDCJ01 > JAFDCJ01. The sequence continues at coordinate 27,447 of CACVKW010000423.1, forward strand.
TTGGGGAATTTAATCAGATCCAGGGGGTATGAGATATTGTCGTAGACGCTGAAATGCGGATACAAAGCAAAGGACTGCGGCACATAGCCGATGTTGCGCCCACCGGAATCAATCCGGGTTGCTTCGGTGCCCCGCAGCAGAATTTGGCCGGCACTTGGTTTTTCAAGACCGGTCAACAGGCGCACCAGCACCGATTTGCCGCAGGCCGGCAAGCCGAAAACGACCGTAAACGTGCCGGCTTCAACGCTCAGGTCGACATCTTTCAGGATCTGTGTCAGACCGTATTTTTTCGCTATGGTGCGAAGCTCAATCGCTATCATCGCGTTACCTCCGTCCCAGATTGACCAGGTGGGGGGCTAAAAAAATTCCCAGCCCAAAGACGATCGCAATGATTCCGAATACGACGGCTGTTAATTTAATAGACTGTTTGAAATTGGCCTCCGGCGGAAGGTTGCCGAACACGATCTGCACGAAAGTCGAAGCGATCAGCAGCAAAAATCCCATACGGTAAATTGTTTCATTGAACTGCTGCGTGATCATCGCAAAACTGATAACTAACAGAATAACCAGTATTCCCTGGACAATTGCCGCAAAGGGCTGTTTGAAAAAACGCCGAATCATACTTCACCCCGCACCGTTCCAAATGTCATCCCGACCAAAAGGTATTTCTGAAAGAAGTAGATAGCCAGAAACGGCGGTATCAAGTACACCGTTGCCAACGCCGCCACAAAGGTCCAGTCGACCCCGCCCTGTGCGATGGACCCGGTGACCAGGCTGACCGGTATCATCGTAGTTTTTTTACCGCCGATAATGAAGTTGAACAAAAATTCGTTCCACACAAATATCAAATTAAAAATGAAAGCGGCGATCAATCCGGGCCGCACCTGGGGCAGTATCACCCGAAACAATACATGCATGCGCGATCCCCCATTAACCAGGCCGGTTTCATCAAAGCGAGGAGAGACGCCGTCGATAAAGCCTTTGAGAATCCAGACCGAAAAGGGAATGCTGAACATGGCGTAAAAAAGCATGACACCCCAGAAATCGTCCTTCCAGCCGAACACCGTATACATCAAAAATATGGGGACAACCACAGCTGCGGCCGGCACCATGCGAACGGTCAACAGCACGAACATCAAAAAATCAGTACCCCGGGGTTTAAAGCGCGAAAAACTGTAGGCTGCCAGAAAGGCAACTACCAGGGCCACGATCACCGCGCAAGCGGAAATTAAGAAACTGTTGCGCAACGAAGGAAAAAAATCGTGCCGTGAGAACAGGTCGACAAAATTGGCCAGCGTCGGTGAGAATATGATTTTCGGTGGTATCGCCAGCAAGTCATCTTTGGTCTTAAAAGCCCCCGTGATAATCCAGACCACCGGCAGGAAAAAAAAGATGGAGACCAGCCACAGTACCAGATGATAAATTTTTTGACGCCAGTTGCGTTGCATCAGGTTGCCGCTCCTCGCCGGCGAAGATTTAAAATGTATAAAAATATTGAGGTAAAGGCGATCGCAATCAGCAGCGTGATCACCGCCAAAGCTGAGGACCAACCCATGGTAAATCCTTCAAACGCCTTGCGAAAGAGCGTGATACCGACCACTTCCGTGGTATTGCCCGGCCCCCCACGGGTAAGCTGGTAGATTAGATCCATAACTTTAAAGGCATCGATGGTCCGCAGCACGATTCCCAGCATCAGAATAAATTTGGCATGCGGCAATACAACGTACCAGAAGCGTTTCAACCAGGGCAGGCGGTCCACCTCCGCCGCTTCCAGTTCAGCGTGCGGCACGGACCCGAGAGCGGCCAGGGTAATTAAAATCATAAAGGGCGTCCACATCCAGATGTCCACCAGAAGTACGGCCGGCATGGCCCAGAATTTATCACCCAGAAAATCGATTTTAGTTCCGAAGATAAGGGTGGTTAGATAATTCATAATCCCGAAGGTGGGCTCATAAATCAGGCGAAAGAAGGTCCCGGTGGCCGCCGGCGTGAGGACCATCGGTGAAAAAAGCATCGTCAGCGCCAGGCGGCGGCCGGGCAGATTGGTACTGCCCCAGAAAAGGATGCCCAGTACTATGCCGAGAAAAGTCTCGCAACCCACCGCAAAAAATACGAAGATAAATGTTTTGCCGAGAGACCCCCAAACCGCATAACTGTCGTAAAGGTCTAAATAATTCCGCAACCCGATAAAGCGCGGCGGCATCCCGGTAATCAAAGAGTAGTTATAAAAGCTCATTCCCACCATCCATAACAGCGGGATGATGTTCCACAGCAAAAAGAAAATCAGCACCGGCAACAGCAGCATCCAAGGGAAATAGCGCGAGTTGTCGATCCAGTTCATGCGCCAGGCGCGCAGGCGACCGCTGATACCTTTGGGTGAACCGGCGAGGGCCTGAATTGTGGTTCTATCATTATTCATGTCGACCGCCTATACAGAACGCCATAAGTCATTGCATATACCTACACGGCGTTCTGCATGTATATTCTTATCTGTTGGTTTTTTCATATAAATGATCAAAAAGGTCATGCGCAATTTATTTTGAAGCTGTGTATAAATTGACAAGCCGGTGGGCAATTTCGTTCTGTACTCGTGGCCCACCGGCATAAATTTAGGAATCGAATCAAAACCTGCTCGACATTTACCTCAACCTTACGCTGCGGCAGGATTTGGGAGGCTTAATTTCGCTGCGACCGGATTCATAGAGAATCTTTTGCTGCTCGCAGGCGGCCCATTCAAGCCCCAATTTCGGATCAGATATCTGACCGGTTGCAAAGGCCGTGAAGGCTTCCTGCTGGGCGGCCAGCATTTCGGAGTATTTGGGCTCGTGCCAGAAATCCCGTGAACGATCCGTGCGCAGCATATATTTAAAGGCCCTGAACCACGGTTGAATGTCTTCAAAGCCGGGCGATTCCAGCACGGACTTGACACAGGGATTTCCGCCGCGTTTGGCAAACTCGATCTGGGTTTGCGGCAGGTACCACCATTTTAAAAAGTCGATGGCGACCGTCATGTGGGCTTCATCATTGTAGGCATTGATCACCCACGGCTGCCCCCCAATGGAATACAGCCGCTTCAATGAGCCGTCTTTTTGCTTGAAGCCCGGCGGAGGTACCACCATCACACGATCCCGGTTTTTATCTGTGAGCATGGCCAGGCCGACTGCTGCCCACTGAAATGCAGTGGCAACTTTATCCTGGGTAAACGCATCGATTTCCTCGGCGATACCGTAGCTGACGGCTCCCGGGGGTTGATAGTTGAGCATGCGCTTGTTCCAAACCATGGCATCGGCATTGGCATCGCTGTTGAGGATGCCATAGACCTTGCGGCTTTTGGGATCCCAGATATCGCCGCCTGTTGAAAACATGAAGGGATAGAGGTACATGGTCATAAAGTCATATTCTTTTGAATACTGCATGGCCGTTCCCCACAGACCATCAGCGGGGCGGGTAAAGAACTCGGCGACTTTTTCAAAATCCGTCATGGAAAGATTTTCAAAATCTTCGAATGTTTGCGGCAACTCCATGCCATATTTGTCTTTATAGGCTTTTCTTTCTTTGGGATCATGGAACAGGTCGGTGCGGACGAAAAGGGCGATGGTATCGCCTTCTTCCGGCAGACCCCAGAAGGTTTCGGACCCCTCGGGATATTCCATATAGGTTTGCCAGACTACCGGGTCATACCACTCGATGTCCAGCTCCGGATGTTGTTCAATCAGCCTGCTGATGTTCACAATCCAGCCGGGCGAGGCAAAAGCGCCCAGCCACTGGCTGTCGCTGATGATAATGTTATATTCCTGTGAGCGGGTTGCCAGGGTGGACGCCGCTTTTTGGAACAACGCCGAAAAGGGCGCCTCGGCAAAGGTGAAGCTCACATCATAGCCAAAGTTCTTTTTGGCGTACTCGGCAAACAAGGGCGACATGTCCACCCCCAGACGACTCGGCAGCCAGCCGCCGATACCGAGAATTGCCATATCGATTTTTTGGCCTTTCAGAGGATGATCCGCTGCCAGGGATGGTGTGATCAAAAACGGGGTGGATAGTGCCATGATCAAGAACAAACTGATTGCCAGCAATAGGTTTCTCTTGCTCATAATGACCTCCTTTTTGTGACCGGTTAAGAACCGTGTTGGTGGGACTTACTGTAGTTGTTCTTTTCGCTTGAAAAAAACCTTTGTTTGCACCTCCTTTCATATTACGGAAACGACTGTTAACATTGGATTGAACAAACTGAAGTGAAGAAAAGCGCTTGAAATGAGAATCCGATGCCGATTCGACAGCCGCCGGATCGATGATCATAACAGTTGATTCTGCAAAATCCGATACATGCCTGTCAGCACCTCAGCGCCATTCACCTCAGCGCTCTTTTCAGACTATTGGGATTCAGCATTTTTTTGATCCTGAGCCGGGTTATCTGCCGGAATTTCCCCCCTATAGAATTTCCCCTTTATAGTAAAACATATACTTTGTCAACCGATCTTGGATTGGAGATACGCCGCCATAAAGCTTAGAATAAGATAAGTCGACAAAGCTCCAGGGTCAGGATGTCCGATAGCTCTTTGTCCCAGGGTTTTGGCATGTCTTGAGCATCTCCGATTTCATAGTCCGGGGTAGTATGACATCGTAAAAGGGGTTTCTGGCTATCGTGGAAAGGCTGCGGCAATCCCTCCGTCCACCGGAAGCGATGCCCCGGTGGTCGGTGTCTGGTCACTGGCGAAAAAAACGACGGCATTGCCGACATGCTCCGCCTGAACCTCGGCCTTTAAAAGATTGCGGTTTTGGTAGTACGCTTTCAGGCCTTCATAATCCAATCCGCGGGATTTCATCCGGTCCGGGCCGACCAGGTCCCAGAGTTTGGAAGAAATATTTTCATCGCCAAAAACCGCATCCGGGTTGATCATATTCACCCGGACCCCCAGGGGGGCAAGCTCCAGGGCGGCGATTTTGGAAATCTGGTGAGCCCCTGCTTTGGAAGCACTGTAGGCTCCGAAGGCGGCCCCCGGGTCAAATACGTTTTTTGAACTGATGACCACCACGTTGCCGCCGGTACCTTGCCGTTTAAATACCGGTATGGCTGCTTTGATGGTGTTAAATGTGCCTTTGAAATTTACATCGATGACCTGATCCAGTTTCTGCGGATCAAGGTCCTCGATCCTGGCAACATGGGCGATGCCCGCGTTGGGCACTACAATGTCGATTCCGCCGAGCCTTCGACTGATTTCTTCATAGGCCGATGTGACGGATGGGTAATCCGTCACATCAATGGGGATACTTTCAATCTCACCTGCCGGGTAGCGGTCCTTGAGGACAACGCCAACTTTTTGCAGGCGGGATTCGTCGATATCGGAGAGAACGACCGCCGCCCCTGCCGCCAGCAATCGATCGGCAATCCCGCACCCGATGGCGCCGCCTCCGCCGGTGATCAGGGCGATCTGGCCCTGAAGCAGAGGCCGCGGGCGTTTGGGCACTTTTTTTTGCTGAAGGCGCCAGTACTCCATCTCGAAGATATGGGAGTCTGCAATGGGGACATAAGCGCCGATTGCGCCGGCCTGCAGTTTGGCCCGGATGGTGTGCTCGGCAATATCCGCGGCCGCCCCGGCCTCCCGCCGCGAAAGACCAAGGGCAAACACCCCCAGGCCGGGCACTAAAAATACACGCGGAAAGGGGTCCGACTCCTGCCGCTCCCGGCCGTCCAACCCGGCGTGCTCCTTAAAATAGCGATGGTATTCTGCTACGAATTTATCAATTTCCCGGCGCAGCGTGACCGCGAGGTCGTCGACCTGATCCGGCAGCCAACGGATGTAGGCGTACCTGTTTTTGGTGTAAGTCACGTGATCGGGCGTCAGCACTCCTGAATCGCACAGGGTCGGCGCTTCCCTCGAAAGGGAGGCATCCACCAAATCCGGTGTGCTTCTGAATTCAACCCTGAACCGGCACAACCTGCCGTCTGGACCCGGATGCGCACAGGCGCCGCGAATTGATGGCGCAAAGACGGCAGCCAGAGGTTTACTTTCCTCAAAAGGGGTAAGATCCTCCCGCGGCGTGACCCATGCGTGACCTTTAATTTTGCTTTTTATAAATGCGGCGGCCCGGTTTACGCAGTCAATCATTCTGGTATATGACGTTGCAGCATCCTCACCGAATGTAAAAATTCCGTGGTTGCCGATGACAATCGCTTCCAAGTCCGGATTCTGGTCATATGCGGACGCCACTTTTTTAGCCAAAGGCAGGCCGGACATGCAATACGGCAAAGCTGCAACCCGGGGGCCAAGAACGTCCCGGACCATATCCGGGCCATTTGGCTGGCTGGTCAGAATCAGGATGCTGTCGGCGTGGCAGTGATCGACATAGCGATGCGGCAAAAAGGCGTGTAGAAATGACTCAACAGAAGGGCTCAATGCCGATGGAAGCAGTTTGCATATCTGCAGCTGGTTTTCCATCTCAGCGTCTTCTAATTTATCCAGCCTGCGGAATTTTTTGAGGAAGGTAAGGTCCAGGGCAACAAAACGCTCCGGTTCGATGGTCGCCAAATCCACGCCGCTGCCCTTGATAAAAAGGATCTCCTGATCTTCTCCCAGAATATTTTTATGCTTCAATTTAACGGAGGTGTTGCCGCCGCCGTGAAGAACCAGATTGGGATCGGCACCGATCAGCCGCGAAGTGTACGTCCGCAGCGCCATTTCTTTGGCAATATTCGGATAATGCTTGATAAAGTTCCGGGCCCGGGTTTTGTTATATGCACTTGCCATGTTTGATGCTTAACCATACGCTTGCATGCGTTGTTGGCTCTGCTGATCGAAGAAGTGGGCCCGCTCGACATCCACCTTGAGGCGGCATTTGGTGCCTGGTGGAATCTCGAATCTACCCTGATTGGCGACGATCAATTTTTGTTCGCCGTAATCAAAGGAGAATTGTGTTTCCGTGCCGGTTGTCTCGCTGAGCAGAAGCTCGGCTTCAATGATGTATGGGTGGGGCTCGGAATCATCCGTTAAAACTTTGATATGCTGCGGACGCAAGCCATATACTATTTTTTGACCGGCTTCAAAATCGATTTCAGGGGGCAGCGGCAGCACGAAATTATGGCCGCGAAAAATATGACGGCCTTGTTCGGCAGCGATCTCACCCTCCATCAGATTAATCGACGGCGTGCCGATGAAATCCGCTACAAAAAGATTGGCCGGTTGGTCGAAAACTTCGGCGGGGGATCCGACTTGCTGGATGACGCCGTTGCGCATAACAATAATTTTATCCGCCATGGTCATGGCCTCAACCTGGTCGTGGGTGACGTAAATGGTGGTGGCTTCGAGCTTGTTGTGCAAAGTACGCACTTCAAAGCGCATATGCTCTCTTAATTTTGCATCGAGGTTGGAAAGCGGTTCATCGAATAAAAACACTTTCGGGTCCCGCACGATCGCCCTTCCCATGGCGACCCTTTGCGCCTGACCGCCGGAAAGCTGGCTCGGATAGCGGCTGAGCAGATCCTCAATATCCAGGATTTTAGCCGCCCACTGAACCCGTTTGTCGATATCAGGTTTAGGGACTTTTTTCACCTGAAGGCTGAAGGCAATATTGTTATAAATTTTCATCTGCGGGTAGAGCGCATAGTTCTGGAAGACCATCGCAATGTCCCGGTCTCTGGGATGCACTTTATTGACCAATTTGCCGTCGATGAACAGGCTGCCGGAAGAGATGGCCTCCAGACCGGCCGTCAGCCGCAGCAATGTTGATTTTCCGCAGCCGGAGGGTCCCAGCAGGGCGGTAAACTCCCCCTCGATCACTTCCATATTGATGTCGCGCAGCGCTTGTACTTTGCCGAAATTCTTGTGAATGCCTTCGTAGACAACGGATGCCATAAATTTTCCTGCCAATAACCCTCATTGAGCGAAAAGCGCTCAATGACGAGTCAATTGTTATTAGTTATTCGATATTTAATAACGCCAAATTGAGAGATTCAGGTATTGAGGGATTAAAGGATAACTCTCGATCGTTCGACCCGGTAGCTCGATCCAGAGGCTCTCGACGGGTAGAATTCCTTCGATTCCTGAATCCCTCAATCCCCAAATTCTCAAATTAGACCCGTGTCAAATTTTCATGCAATTTTGCGACGTATAAAGGTTTACGGTCAATTATTCAAACTGAATGATTATCTGCATTCCTCAGCGAACGCTTCAAGCATCCCCGAATCTGCGGCCATATCGAGCATGGTAAACCGATCTCTCACTTCGCGGGAATAGAGCACAACTTCCTGGTAAAAGGCTTTCGGAAGCCCCAGGTCACATCCGGTCCGAATGGCGCCAATTGCCTGCATCGCTTCCCACAACCTTTCGGCTGGGAGCATCACCGCCCGCAGTTGTTCCGCAAAGCGCTGCCAATTTTCCGACAAATACCGGTTGATCCTGTCAGCCTGCATACGATCCAGGGCTTTGTTTTTTAATTCTGTGATACATTGTTGCCCGATTTCATTGCCATAGCGGGCAATCATGGCGGACTCCCTGATTTCAGTCGGTTCAAGAACCGGTGGTATATCCTGGCTCAAAATACGATTCTGCAAGCGGGACATGGTCAACGAGGTTACACCGACTTGCTCCCCGTGCAGCGTGTTGGGGTTCAGATCGTTGAAGAACATGTCGATATAGTGGGACATCATATGCTCACCCATGCTTCCGGGGTGGCTGGTGTTGGTAATGCAGATAGCCAGTCCCATAAGGGCACACATCCGGACCAGTATGCCGAATGCTTCAAAATCTTCCTCCTGCAAGGCTTGGGCGTGGTCGAAAAGTCCGTCTTCGTCATAGGCCAATAAAAAATAGGGAAGCTTGCGGTATTGCGTGCCGAACAGTAAATGCGACATCAACCAGTCGACCTGGGCCGTCGTGCGGCAGATCAAATCGGCAAAAGCGCTGCGGGTCAAGCGGATTGGACACTGGGAGATAACCGACAAGTCAAAGAACACCCCTTGAGCCGGACGGGCGGCAATCGATTTTTTAAATCCGGCAAACGAAATCGATGCGGTGGGTGTCCCATACGCCAGTTGCGGTGAAGTGGGAAAAACCGAATATGTTTTTTTATCTAAAAAAGAGGCATACTTGACGCTGTCATTGATCGTACCCGAGCCCACGGCAATCAGCCCGTCGCTATGGCGGGTCAGGTGCCGCAATTCTTCCACGCTCTCAATGGCGGCGTGGGGGGTTTTCCAAATAATTTCTTCGATTGCAAACCCTGCCGAACGCAGGGCCGAACCTATTCGCCGGCCGAGCACTTCATATGTGTACCTGTCGGAGACGACCGCCAGTTTTTCATTTTTATGAAGCGGATAAACCAGCTCGCCTTCCATTCCATCGAGGGTTTCCTTTATGACGATTGAACGAATGTCGACCGACACCCTTTGGCCGGTGCCCGGGTGCTTCCACTCACCGGCAACCAATTCATTAACTACCCCGCCATATTCTTTTGTCATTTTCCCATTTCCTTCGATGACTTAACGGCAAATTTTATCAGCGCATTGAATGTTTCTTCATTGTCGGGAAAAAGCCGGCCATATATTGCGAGCAACTCGTCCCATGTCTGGCGGGTCTTCGGATCCGGTTTTACAAGTCTGGTTTTGCCGCTCATCGCTGCGGCGGCTTCGTTGAAAGATTCAAACCACCCGGCGCCATAGGCGGCAATCGTAGCCGCACCCAAAGCGGATGCTTCAACGGTGTCGGAAATGGCTACATCCTTGCCGGTTGAATCCGCCAGCATCCGGGTCCATAGCGGACTCGATGCACCGCCGCCGAGTGCGATGAATCGTTTTACCCGCAGTCCGGCTTCTTTTTCCACGCCGGTGGTAGCCTGGGCCTGATCGAGGCACATCCCTTCCAGAATCGACCGATACAGGTGGGCCGGCGTATGTCCGCCGGAAAGACCGATAAAACATCCTCGGCCGTTGGGATTCCAATGCGGATTCATCACTCCGGACCAGTAAGGCAAGGTAATCAGGCCGTCTGAGCCGATCGGAATATCCTGTGCCTGTTGCTCCAGCTTTTTGAAAAAGTCTTTTTCTCCTCTGTTCCCCGGCAGAAACTGATCCACAAACCAGTTGATCAGAAAAGCACCCGAACGCAGGCAGGTTTCCAGGATATATCCTTCCCCCGTCGGAGAGATTTCAGTGCGCCAGGCTTTTTTGTTCAGGCACTGCGGTGACCAGACGCCTGATACGACCGCCGTTCCCAGATTAATATAGGCCTGGTCCGAGGTGATGCAGTTGGTTCCCAGGGCAGCGCATTGCCCGTCTCCGCCGCCGGCAAAAATCGCGGTTTCGGGCAGCAGACCGGTTAGCCGCGCGGCCTGTTTCGTAACACTGCCGATTTTGGTTCCGGGCGCCAATGGCTCCGGGAACCGGGTGGCCGCCAACCCGAGATAATTCAGCAGTGTTGGTGAATATTCCTTTTTACGTATATCGAAATATCCCATCGGGTCGGCGCTGAACCATCCGGTTTTCCATTGTCCGCTTAAATGGTAGACCAGGTACGCTTGAACATCCGTAAACAGCTGAGTTAATTCGAAGGCCTCCGGCTCATTTTCTTTAAGCCAGACCAGTCGGTAGAGCACTGGCGTAATATCGACCGGTCGTCCGGTGATGTCGTGAATGACATCCGCTCCGATCCGGGAGGCTAATTCGTCGACTTGCTGGCGCGAGCGCTCGTCCAACCAGACCATTGCCGGCCGGACATCCTCGCCGTCATGGTTCACAAACGCCACCGTTTCTCGCTGGTTGGAGATTGAAATAGCGGCGATTCTCTCGGGTTTTACCCGGGCCGTTAATTGTTGCAGGGCAACCCGGCACGAATCCCACCAGTCCCGGCTGTTTTGTTCGAACCAATATAAACGCGGATTGTGAAGCTCAATCGGGCTTCTGCCCTCCGCCACCAATTCTCCTGATTTCGTCCAGGCAATCGCTTTGGCGGATTGAGTACTACTGTCGATGCCGACTACCAGATCTTTCATTGCGCTCCCTGTTCCGTTCTACTCGGGTAATAACCGCTCAAGTAGAAGTTATTCGATTCATTTTTGCCATACATGCTTGATTCAAGAGCGGCACGTCGAACCACGCCTTGGCGTGGTTGAACATCGAATAATGATGTCGCTCCGCTCCTCAATCTAATTTAAAAGGACGGAGCGAAGCGACAGCCACAAATATTTCCGCCGGAGGCGGACAATCTTCAATCTTCAATTCCCCGATAAAGCGGGATTTACGCTTCGCTACAACCGGCTCGTTCGGGTTAGGTTACTTACCCACTGTTTTATTTACTTCTTTCGCAATAATATCCATCGTTTGTTTCGGTGATTTATATTCGCCGGCAAAAAAGCGGCCCAGCTCGACGGGGATGATATTGTTCGAAATTTCGGCCCACTCGGGCAAATCCGGTTCGGACCCCATGTAGTTTTCAATGGTCTCTCTCTGAACCGGGAAGTGTCGGGTGGTTCCCGCGCCGACAACGGCTGCTGCCAGAACATCGGGGTGGTTGAAAGTACTGTGGCGCATCGGGCTGGAGCCACCGCCGAGCACCGAGATCCTGGCCTGGGTATCCGGGCAGGTCGCATACTGCATGAAAATCCAGGCCGGATCCTTGACATCCGAGTATTTTGACAGACCGAGAGCGCTGCCGCCTTGATGACCGACATTGGGAATTTCGCCGTAACCGCACTGGGCGAGGGGGCGGAGTTTGTTGGCCTTGGGCGGCACGGCGACACCGAGCAGTCCCGAAACTTTTGAGCTTTTGGGGTCATCGCAGCTCGGCAGAAATTCTCCCCAGCTCAGCACCTGGCCGGCAAGTCCCTGGGCCACCGACTGAAACTCGCCGTCCCAGGTCCAGGTATCCACTCCGGAGGGCATATTTTCCTTGAGCTTGACCCAGTAATCCATGGCTTCCAGGCCTTCGGCGTCATTGCCGGAAAAGGTTCCGTCCGCCCGAAAGACCGATCCACCGTGACCCCACAGCCAGGCCGTCCAATCGCAGTTGAGGCTGTAATGGCCGGATTTCATCTGACCGGTGGTACCGTAAATGCCCTGGCTTTTCTTTTTTTCTGTGATAATTTGTGCATTTTTCAAATACTGATCCAGGGTGGTGGCGACTTTGAGGCCCAGATCATCGTAAACATCCATGCGATACATCTGAATAAAAATGGGGATGTCATAGGGCACGCCCACCATTTTGCCTTTGTACATGCTGATGCCGTCCACCAGCGGTTTTAGAAAATCATCGAAGTCGTAGCCGGGAAAAGCCAGCTCTTTGTTGGCAGCGTAGAGCTCGCGCGGATCGATGGTATCCCGGCTGAAACTGGCCATCCAGCTTTGATCCATATAGTAAAGATCATAGGTGCTGGTGCCGGAGGCGACGTCCATGGTCAACTTCTGCAACACCTGCTCGAGTGGCAGTACTTCGATTTCGACGTTGATACCGGTGGCCGGCGTAAACTCGGATTTGACCAGCTCGGCGATTCCCTTGCTGGGCGGCGTGGATTCCGTCGCCATGCGGACGGTTTTACCCCGGTAGGGCTTGCCCACATCCTTAATCCAGTCCATCACCTCTTTTGAAGGCTGGGTAGAAGCGAGCGCATCTTTTTGAATTCCGAGACGTCCCCTGAACGGCAGATGAGACAATGCCCCCAGGGCCGACATGCTCAAACCCACTTTGGCGGCCTTGCTTAAAAAATCCCGCCGACTGATTTTGCCCTTGGCCAACTTGTCAGCCAACTTTGCCAGATAGTGCTTTTGGTCCCTTCCTTTCATGATTTTTCCTCCCTTAAGTTAGAAAATTAATTAGCGCAAAAGAGAACCCCTGCCTTTTTGGAAACGGGATTACTGTTTCAGTGATCCCATTGTTAAACCGCGGACCAGATTTTTCTGTACGAGCAGAATAAAGATAAAAGCCGGAATCAATGCCGCGACTCCCAGCGCTGCCAGGCTTCCCCACTGGGTGCCGGTGGAAGTTACGAAAGCAGAGGTCGCCACCGGCACGGTTTTGAGTTTCGTGGCGGTCAACATCAACACAAAAAGAAACTCGGTCCAGCTGAATATAAAGCAAAGCACGGCTGTTGCGGCTATTCCGGTGCGCATCGTCGGTAGAATGATGCGACGGAAAATCTGCCAGTATGTTGCGCCGTCGATAATGGCGGCCTCATCAATTTCCAGGGGGACATCGTCAAAGAAACTTTTGAGCAGCAGGACGGCCAGCGGAATGTTCATCATGGTATGGGCCAAAATCACCCCTAAATGCGTATCATACAGCCCGATGGATTTATAGGTCAAGAATAGCGGAATGGCCACGGCCACCGGCGGCAGCATGCGGGTCGATAAAACGATGTAAACGAAATGGTGCTGTCCCCGAAACCGCAGGCGGGATAGGGCAAAGGCCGCCAATGTGGCGATGCTCACCACCAAGACGGTTGAGCTTACGGCAATAATGATACTGTCAATCAGCCGCGGGACCATATAAGACATCCCGCCGCCGGAAAATCCTAAAGAGCCCCGTGACTCGATGGACTGTTGGACCGGGGAAATATCCAGCAGGACGGCTTTAAAATAATCCGCCGTCGGCTGAAAGTTAAACAGCTTGGGCGGCAATACGAAAACATCCTTGTCCCGTTTAATGGACACCGTCACCCAGTAATAAATCGGCAGCACCATGATCAAGGTCACGATCCAGGCCACAGCGATGCGCAGCACTCTTGCTTTTAGAGAATACACGGCTTTACCATCTGATTTTAGCGAATTTGATCAATAGATTGGCGGCAACATTGATGATGATGAGCGCCAATAGACTCAACGTCGCTCCGTAACCCCATTTCAGTGACGAGGCAAACAGTTTCCAGGTATAAAAACTCAATGTATAGGTTTGAATGCCCGGTCCCCCGGACGTCATCACAAAGATGTAATCGAATGTGCGGAACAGATCGATGCCGCGTATCAGCACGACCACCGCGATCACCTTACTTAACATGGGTATGGTAAACCTGGCGGTGATGGTCCACTGGGAGGCTCCATCGATCATTGCGCTTTCAAAAGGTTCCTTGGGCAGTCCCCGCAATCCAGCCAAAAAGATCAGCGTGACAAATGGAGTCCATTGCCAGATGTCGGCAATCATGACGCCGATTAACGCCAGTTCGGGAGTTGCCAGAATCGGTATGTCGCGTGATAGGACGTTAAACGTTTCCAACAGCCAGGCGAACATGCCGAACTGCGGGTCTTCCAGCAGTTTGAACAGCATGCCGGTTATGGCGGGCGGAATTACTAATGCCAGTGAAAACAAGGCCCGCATCACCCCGAAGCCTTTTTCATCGGTATCCAGCAGGAGCGCGATCAAAAACCCGAGTACGAGTTGAATGCTGAGGCAGACGATGGTGTAAGTAAAGTTGACAAACAGGGCATTATTCAAGCGGGTGTCATTAAAAAGCTTTAGCCAGTTATCCCAACCCACATAAACCAGCGAGCGCTTGAAAATGGCGAACTCATGAAAGCTAAGGTAGATATTGTAAACCAGTGGAAAAACGGCAAATACCAATAGCATGGCAACGAGGGGAAACAGCCAAGGAAACGGATGCTCGGAAATCATGAAACGCGGCATGGCTAAACGCATATTACCCCGCTCTATGGATGACTCTTTTTCTGACGATGCCGCTGGGCGGGAAACCTCAAGTTCATATTTCAGCCAGAAGTTCGACTCCATCAGGACTTGCATTTAAATGGGATTGAAAATTGTTTAGCAGGTGCATATGACGATGTCAACTCACTAATGCGCCGAAATTCATCACGTCCGATTTTTTTCGTTTGGCAATCTATCCCTATATGTTGTACTACCTAGATCTAGCATGAAAATTAATAAGAAATTGAGTTGTGTTAAATACCAGCAGGTTCAGAGAATTGGAGCAATAAAACCAAATAACTATCGGTGACGGGCCGCCAAGATCTATCCCGCTGAACGCTGAACGCAGCGTCTTTAGGAGGCAGCGAAAAAATTATGGCAAAAATAATTGTACTGGGGGCAGGGGTTATGGGTAGCGCTTTTGCACAGCTTCTGGCAGATACGGGCAACCAAGTCTTTTTGGTCGGCACCCATCTTGACCAGGATATAATTGACAGTGTTCGTGCTGATGGCACCCACCCCAAACTGAAAGTGAAGCTGCCCGAAAATGTCCGGGCTTTTTCCTACACTCAACTGGAAGACATTGTGGATCAACATGTCCGGCTGATCGTATTCGGCGTGAATTCAGCCGGTGTTGACTGGGCTGTGGCGCGTATCGGCCCCCTCCTTAAACCGCAGGTTCCGATCCTGATGCTGACCAAAGGACTGGCTGTACAAGGCCATTCGCTCAAAATATTACCGCAGGCCGTCAAAGAAGGTCTAACGCAATACGGTTTAAGCGGGATACCGCTGGCTGCGGTTGGTGGACCCTGTATTGCGGGTGAGCTGGCCGCCCGCCGCCAGAGCAGTGTCGTTATTGCTTGCCCGGATACCGCTCTGCTCGAATGGCTTTTAAATCTGGTGGATGCCCCGTACTATCATGCGCGCGGCAGCACCGATTTGATGGGGGTCGAAGTCTGTGCGGCGCTCAAAAACTTTTACACGCTGGCGGTCGGATACGCGTCCGGTCAACTGGAGCAACGCGGGAAGGCCCCAAACGGCGCCCTGATGCACAATCTCGCAGCCGGCCTGTTTACCCAGGCCCTGGCGGAAATACACTATTTTGTTAAAATTCTCGGCGGTCAGATTGACAGCGTGTTTGGTTTGGCGGGCGCCGGTGATCTGTATGTGACCTGCCAGGCCGGCCGCAACGGCCGCATGGGAAAACTGCTGGGCACCGGCCTGCTTTACCGTGAGGCCAAATCCAAACATATGCCCGATGATACCATCGAGGGAGCCGAGCTGGCTCTGGTTATCGGTCGAACATTAAAACAGTTGATTGATAAAGGCGCCATAGCCCAAAAGGCGGTTCCGTTGACTGAATCCATCGTTGAAGCGGTGTGCGACAATCAACCGCTGCTAATTCCCTGGGACAGGTTTTATTCAAAATCGAAAACCTGAAACCTGAACACTGCTGGTACATGTAATTACCCATTTCACCCTTCCGGGGTGGACCAAAGCCGGGCCCGATGGACCCGGGTCTCTAAACCTGAATCGGATAATTGCAATACTTCCGATGGGTTTCCATCATGGCAATATAATTTTCGGGCTTGACCGCTGAATGGATGCTGTTGCCGGATGAAAAAATATAACCGCCGCCGGGGCCGGCGACCTCGATGCATTTTTGGGACTCGGCAATGGTTTGCTCGACGCTGCCAAACGTGAGGGTCTGGGCACAATCGACATTGCCTTTGAGCGCAATTCGTTGGCCGTACTTCTTTTTTATTTCAGCCAAATCCATACCCGCCGTCGGATCGATCGGATCCAGGCAATCAATGCCGGAGTCGACAATCATGTCGATTAAGGGCATAATTTCTCCATCGGTATGTTTGATGATGTAAAGCCCACGATCTTTATAGCCGCCCATGACCTTGCAAAGCGGCGGAAAAAATAAATTTTTGAAATGTGAGGGCGAAACCATCGGGCTGTGCTTGTGGGCAAAGTCATCGCCGGTGTAAATTATTTTAACGCCTCTTTTAACGGCCTCATCGGCCATTTTCAGATTGACTTCGACGCACATTTCAATGATGCCTTCGATCAGTTTCGGCGCTTCAATAAGGGTCATCAGAAAGTGTTCAAATCCCATCAGTCTGCTCGGTATTGAAAATACATCATTCAGGTGCAGAATTACGGCCTTTTTGCCCTGGTGTTCTTTTAGCTCGGACTCCAGAGTGACATAGCGCTCCGGTGCATGGGGATCGGGCGGTTCGTATTTATCAAGATCCCGCATGGTTTTAAGCGGCCCGTCAATCGGATAGGTATGGGACTCACCGGTATCTTTTTTTACGATGCCCCATTCGTCTCGGTAGATGTTGGGTTCCAGTTCTTCATTTTTATAATTTAAATCAACACAGATGGCATCTTGATCCGCTTGGTAGACAAACCCCTGATAGCTCAAACCGGGATAGATGGCCTCGATCACCTTTTTGTCCACAAACCATTCAAAAGTGGGTATGCGATCGACTTCTTCATGCCTTAGCGTTTTCAGGATTCTTTCCTCGGAAGTCAGTGACATATCGTTCTCCTATGATTTGAATCTGTTAAAGATATCATGATTCACTTCTCTTAGGCTCGGGTACATTTTTTTGAAAATCCGGTAGTAGTCTTCATATTGTTTCTGTCGATCAGGTTCCGGTTCATAAATCCGGCCTTCTTTATACGTCTGCCGGAAAGCATCGTTTTCATCTGTGTAAAGGCCCAGGCCGATGCCGGCTAGAAGCGCCACCCCCAGGGTTGTTGCCTCTTCCAGGGCGGGAACCTCAATGATTTTTCCGGTTACATCGGCTTTGTTTTGCATCCAAAGCTGATTGCGAACGGCGCCGCCGACTGCAACAATCTTTTGAATGCTGCCGGGCAATGCCCGTTCAAAGGAAAGCAAAATGTCTTTAAATTGATAATCCACACCCTCGATAATTGCCCGCAGCATGCAGCTTTTATCTGTCGTGGTACTTAACCCGATGAAGGCCCCTAGTGAACGGCTGTCGATATCCGGTGTCCCGGCACCCGCAAGATGAGGCAGGAAAAAGACACCATTGGATCCGCAGGGCGCTTGGGCGGCCTTTTCCATCAAAGAATCCCAGTCCGGTTTACCGGTTTTGTTTGCAATTTCTTTTTCTTCGAAGCCGTAGTTATCCCGGAACCACTCCAGCATTAAAGCGGAGGGCGAATACCCGGCGAGCAGATAGGCGTCTTTGGCAACATGGGCTTCGACGTTGATGCCAGCCTCGAAGATATCCTCATTCAGGAGGAGCTGGGGCAGGGTGCGGACGATAATTTCCCAGGTTCCGGTGACATCCATAATGACATCCGGAACAAAAGCGCCGACTGCCAGGCCCGCGCAAATATAATCATGTCCGCCCAGAATAACCGGGGTCCCCGCTTTTAATCCGGTTTTTTGGGCCGCGCCTGCGGTGACCCCGCCTAACACCGTTCCACTGGGCAGCGCTTCCGGGAAAAGCGCTTTGTCCAGTCCGGCGCTTTCAAAAAGCTCATCCGACCATTTCAGCGTTTTCTGATCAAACAAAGAAGTACAGGATGCCATGGTATAGTCAGTGGCCTGGCGGCCGCATAGCATAAAGTTTATGAAATCCTCTATCAGCAGCCATTTGTCGGCTTTATTGAGTATTTCAGGGTGATTTTCTTTCATCCAGAGCAGGCGATAAATTGTGTCGATATGGAGCACCTGTTTGCCGGTAAGGTTAAAGATTTTCTGCGCACCGATTTTCTGGCTGAAAGCCCGGCTCTGCGGTTCCGTGCGGGTACACTGCCATGAGATAAAGGGATAGAGCCACTGACCGTTTTGATCCATTGGCACGCCGTCCATGCCCATACCGGTCACCGCGATCCCCTCGATTTCGGCGGCATTGCCGATTTGGTCCAACACACTTTTTATAATGGCAATCGTGCTGTTCCAGACTATATCCGGATCCCAGAAGGCCCAGTCCGGATGATCCGAGTCCAAATGTTTAGTTTCGGCCGGGACGCTGTGCGAGGCCGCAATGTTGCCCGCCAAGTCATAGGCAACCGCTTTGGTTGAGGTTGACCCTAAATCGATACCTAAGAGATAACCCATTTTTCTGACCTCCTGAGCTTCATGGTACTGTATTTGAAAAGTCGATTTTTTAAACAAGGGTGAAATGAGAATAGGTGGACTAACCACGGCCATTGGCTATTACACCAATGTATGTTTGTCAAGATATTTTAAGCTACGCTTTAAATATGTATTGATTTTATATCGTACTGATTTAGTATATTAATTTCAGAATGTTATGTTGATTTCCAAAAGTCCTACTTGTCTCCTGTCTGCGGCAGCAATGTGAGAATCAGGTCGAAAAGAATCGGCTGAATTAGGTATAATATTGATAAAACTTGACATATACGGAGCGTATTGGATACGTTATTTAGTGGAATAGCCACCCGGTAATGTAAATTTAAATTGAAGATTGAAGATTGATCCGCCGAAGGCGGAGTGGATGTCGCTTCGCTCCGTCCTTTATTAACCCTATAGTTGCATAAAATATTGAAATCCAACTTCGCTGCTGCAATGAAGACCATTGAAAGTATTGACTGATCCTGGATTCTGGTTTCTGGATCCTGGATGTCGTTGAAATTCACCGAT
>CACVKW010000424.1 GCA_902749685.1 Olavius sp. associated proteobacterium Delta 1
GATCAACCTGCATCAGGAAGATCTAAAATCAGGGTATGCCGGCGCTTTTCTTCCAAACAGAATTGAGAAAAAATATAAAAATGCTGCCAGGGAACTCGTTTGGCAATGGTTTTTTCCGGCAAAAACGCTGACATTCGTTGCGGACAAAAATGACTACAGACGCTATTATCTGCATAAAACCCATGTCCAAAAAGCAATCAAGCGGGCCGTCAACTCAGCTAAAATACCAAAGCGCGCATCGGCCCATACATTTCGCCACAGTTTTGCCAGCCATCTGTTACAAGCCAACTACGACATCCGCACCATTCAGCAGCTTTTGGGTCACAGTGATGTCAGAACCACCATGATTTATACGCATACGATTAAAAGCACGACCATCAAAGAGGCCAAGAGCCCACTTGATTTTTAACATCCTCAAGCTTCAGCCTGATCGCCCTCAATCCGGTGCGTTTTCGATCTTCGCTCAAACAATTTTAAGCTAAGATGCCGAATTAAATCGCAATCACAACAGCGAAAATCCAATCGTAAGAATAAATGCTAAAGGATGAATGCAAAGAAAATCGAGATGGAATCCATAAATTTTAGAATCCGCCATGCTTGACACCCGTTGTCTATTCGGGCTAAATGACCGAGAATCCTTGTACGTGCTATCAATGAGTTTAGATAAAACGAATCACTCCGTGTCAAAAAGATTGGATTAAAATATTCTCACCATCCATAAATAATTCAAATATAATACCATCTATCGCTATCAGCACTTGTGCCATCTGCCATATTTGGTAGCATATGCCATGTGGACCAATCAAAAGCGGATCAGGGTTAGGTCATCACCCATGTCAAATCGGGAACTAAGCGTCGTTGTAATGCCCGGCGGTGCATTGCAGACAGAATGGATCGAAACAAAAGAAAACATCAATAAAAGCAGCCGGCTGTTGCAGAAAGAAATTTTCAACCGTTTTGTCGACGATGCCGATACCGGGCTTCTCTTTTTGGGTTTTTGTGATAAAAATGTCGCACTTTCCCCTTCCCTTGAATACTGGCGAGATTTCGCAGGACTGTTTACCCGGCAATTAAGCCGGACGCCTGAACTTGAGCTCTTGCGACATAAAACCCACATCGCTGTTGAAAAACACCAACTCGACCATTTTACAAACAGTGCTCCGTTAATGCCGGGATCTGAATATATCAGCACGGGACTGTTAAAAGCGGTTTGGTCAAGATTAAATGCGGCATTTTCCCAGGCCATTAAATCATATAAAGGTACCGTTGCTGAATTTATCCGGACCTATAGCCCGGAAGTACATCTGGTGGGCCGGGTTTTTTTTCATCTGGTTGAAAATAAAGATGAGAATTATCCCTTCGCGTTTTTAGCCACCTATTCCACCCGCTTGAACCAACAGGGAAAATCAAAACACCTGCCCCTCAAAAACGCCTTAAATGAATATGAATCCGACCGGGACAAATTGCTGGAACTGCTGGCAACCGTCCATTTGGCCGCCGGGCAAAGCCCATTATTAGCCCGGCTGCTTGACAGCGGAGAATTGTTTCACCCCATGGCCTGGTCAGCAGCGCAGGCCTTTTCCTTTTTAAAAGAAGTTGCCGTCTATGAACACTGCGGTATTTTGTGCCGCATCCCGAACTGGTGGCAGGGCAGATCAACAAGGGTCGGCATAAATATAAGCGTTGGTGACAAAAAGCCGTCTTTCGTCGGCATGGACGAAATTTTAAATTTTGATCTGCGGTTGGTTCTGGGTGACAGTGAAATCTCCGCGCAAGAAGCCAAACGGCTGTTGCAGGAGTCCGAAGGACTTGCCTTTATCAAAAACAAATGGGTGGCGGTAGATCCTGAAAAACTGAAGCAAACCCTGGACGCCTATGAGAAAGCCAAGAAAATGATGGCTGAACAGGGATTAAGCCTCAAAGATGCCATGCGTTTGCAGCTGACGCCCGAAAAGTTGCTGGATGGGTCTGCTGCTGACATAAATTGCAGTGTCTCCAGTGGGAAATGGCTCGAATCGGTCCTAAAAAAATTGCTCAATCCGGATTTGATTTCCGCGGTAAAACCCGGGCGAGCGTTTAAAGCAGCACTCCGGGAATATCAGCAAAAAGGTTTAAACTGGCTGCTTTTTCTACATTCGCTAAGGTTTGGTGCCTGTCTGGCCGACGATATGGGGTTGGGTAAAACCGTTCAAGTTCTCGCCTTTTTGCATACCATAAAATCCGGGGGCAAGAAATCAAGATCACCTCATCGAGCCAGCTTGCTGGTGATACCGGCTTCCCTCATTTCTAACTGGGTCAATGAAATCAGCCGTTTTTCACCCGACATTAAATATTTTGTGGCCCATCCGGCAGCCAATTCAATTACAAGGAGTGTGGCCAAAGACAAAAAGTCATTGAATACATTCGATCTTGTGATAACAACCTATACTTTGGTGCAAAAATACGAATGGCTGCAATCCCATTCGTGGAACTATGTCATTTTAGACGAAGCCCAGGCCGTTAAAAATCCGGCCACCAAGCAGGCCAGGGCCGTAAAAAGCCTCTCCTGCCGCAACCGCATTATCATGACGGGAACTCCTATTGAAAATCGCTTGTCGGACCTTTGGTCTCTATTTGACTTTTTAAATCCGGGATTGTTGGGTAACGCCAATGAGTTTAAGCAGTTTTCAAAAAAATTAAACCGCAATCCATCCGGTTATTCCCGCTTGCGCAAACTGATCCGTCCCTATATATTACGGCGTTTGAAAACCGACAAAACGGTCATATCCGATTTGCCTGAAAAGATCGAGATGAGAACCTATGCCTCTTTGAGCAAAAAACAGATCCTGTTGTATAAAAATTTGACCGATGAAATAAAGGAAACGATTTCGCAGACTGAAGGAATCCAACGCAGGGGAGTGATCCTGTCTTCCCTGGTGAAATTCAAACAGCTTTGCAATCACCCGGATCAATATCTGGGAACCGGCGGATATGGCGAAAAAGAAAGCGGGAAATTTGTCAGACTTCGTGAAATCTGTGAAACCATCTATGAAAAACGGGAAAAAGTCCTGGTCTTTACCCAGTTTAAGGAGATCACCCAGCCCCTGGCTGAATTTCTGGCAGGCATCTTCCAGCACGACGGTTTGATCTTGCATGGCAGTATCCCGGTGGGTAAACGAAAAAAAACGATTGAGCAGTTTCAAGGCCCGGCCTACGTTCCGTTCATGGTGCTGTCCTTAAAAGCCGGCGGGGTCGGATTGAACCTGACCGAAGCCAATCATGTCATCCATTTCGACCGCTGGTGGAATCCTGCCGTCGAAAATCAGGCCACTGACCGGGCATTTAGAATCGGGCAGAAAAAAAATGTGGTGGTCCATAAGTTTTTAACCAAAGGAACTGTTGAAGAGCGCATCGATATGATGCTGGAAGAAAAGACCCGACTGTCACAAGATGTTATTGCCGCTGCCGGCGAGTCCTGGATTACCGAAATGAAAGATGATCAATTATTGGATCTTTTTAAACTAACGCTGTAATAGTTGACTTAGCTTTTACTGACATCATAAAAATCAAGAGGAAGAACAATGGCATATTGGAAATTTCCGCGTTATGTATCCGTGGCTGAAAAAAGAGCCAAAGCCGACCGCAAGCTAAAACAACTCAGAAAGAAAAATCCGGCCATTCAACCGATCGTGCTTGAAGGCCGGGCCATCGCAAAAACCTGGTGGGGAAAATCCTGGAATCTCAATCTGGAGCGCTATGCGGATTACAGCAACCGCATCGGTCGGGGACGCAGCTACGTATGTCATGGTGCAGTGCTTGACCTTCAAGTCAGCGCCGGGCAGGTCAAATCCCTGATCCAGGGCTCAAGAACCAAACCGTACTCGGTCACCATTAAGATAAAGGGAATAACAAAACCAATCTGGCAGAACATGAAAGCGGCCTGTGCCGGCAAACTGGATTCATTGCCGGAGCTTTTAAGCGGAAAATTTCCCAAAGCCCTGGGGGAAGTATTTGCGGCCCAAGGCCGGGGATTGTTCCCTTCTCCGCAAGAGATTAATTTTGATTGCAGTTGCCCGGACTGGGCCTATATGTGTAAGCATGTGGCCGCCACCCTGTATGGGATCGGGACGAGGCTGGATGATGATGCCGGTCTGTTTTTCAAGCTTCGCAAGGTTAAAATAGATGATTTGATCCAACAGACCCTCAAAGACCAAAGTTACAAGCTGTTAGAAAAGGCCGAAAAAATGAGTCCCGGAAAGATTGCCGAATCAGATCTCTCCGGTATGTTCGGCATTGATATGGAAGATGGTATAGATCTTGATTTTCCCAAAACCGCTGAGAAGGCAGCCATCACCGGAAAAAAATCCCGCAAAGCGGCTAAAGCAGCTAAAACCCCATCGACCGGGAAAAAACCGACCGCCAAAGCACCGGCCAAGAAAAAAGGCGGCCCGAAATCACCCTCAAAGTCCGGATTGAGAAAACGCTTACAGCCGGCCGCCGCCAAAACACAGCCCCGCAAGGCGGCCGTCAAATCTCCGGTTAAAAAGAAAAGCGCCGTACTTTCCGACACTACCCGGGTGCTTAAAATTATTAAACGTTCAAAAAAAGGAATCAATGCCGCCACCCTGGTGCAAAAGACTGATCTTGATGAGAAAAAAATTAGAAACATCATTTATAAAGCCCACAAAGACGGCCTCATCAAGCGCGCCGGCCGGGGAATTTATCTGGGCGCCTAAAAAAAGGGAAAGTGAAGAAGGAACAAACTGGAAGAGGAAAAAAAACACTGAGCAACGCTGGAATAGGATCACCGCGGCTTCAATGGCAAAGTCTATGCTCTTGACAACATTGAACTTTAAGAATAAGGAAGCATTGTAGATAATGTCTGAAAAGATAAAAAAAAGATTGTTGGTGAAAAAAAGGCATCTTAAAGGTCGATTGAAATTCAAGAATGAAGATAGCCGATAAATCCGAACGGAAAAGATGAGGAAAAGATGATCATCCGTTTAAAAGTCAATGGCTTTAAAAATTTAGTTGATGTTGATGTTCGCTTTGGTCCCTTTACCTGTATTGCCGGTGTCAACGGGGTGGGCAAATCGAATCTTTTTGATGCAATCCGTTTTCTAAGCGCCTTGGCCAGCCAACCCCTGACTAAAGCCGCTTCATCAATTAGGGCCGAGGGTGGCAGCGCATCCGACCTGCGTAATCTATTACATCGCATCAGGGGAAATTATGCAGATCGAATGTCATTTGAGGTAGAAATGATCGTTCCCCCGGAAGCCGTGGATGATTTTGGACAGACAGGCCAAGCGACTAACACCATGTTACGATATTCTCTGGAACTTGGGTATTGCGGAGACAGAAATAATGCCATATCGCCTGGTTCCTTGGAAATTCTGAAAGAGGAACTTTCCCACATTAAAAAAGGAGAGGCAGCCAAACATCTACTCTTCAAACACAGCACAAAGGACTGGCGTGCTACGGTAGTGAAGGCCGGGCGGCGGGCGCCTTTCTTTATTTCCACAGAGGGTCAAGGGGATGCCCGAATCATAAAACTCCATCAGGATGGCGGCAGCAGTGGTAGGCCGCTGCCGCGTTCCGCATCCAATCTTCCTCGCACTGTTTTATCAGCCGCGAATGCAGCCGAAAGCCCGACGGTACTCTGCGCCCGACGTGAAATGGAATCCTGGCGCATATTACAGCTAGAACCTTCAGCCCTTCGCAAGCCTGACGAAATTAATGCCCCCTCCCATCTAACACAAAACGGCGGGCATCTTCCCGCAACCCTCTACCGTCTGGCCCATGCGCCAATCGATGATAGAAAGAAGGGCATCTCAAATAGAGATCCTGAATATATTTTCACCAAGGTTGCAAATAGACTAAGCACCTTAATCGGTGATGTGAGCCGTGTTTGGATTGACCGCGACGATAGGCGAGAAATTCTGACCCTACAAGTTACCGGAAAAGATGGTACCGAACATCCTGCACGTTCATTATCCGATGGCACTCTCCGTTTTCTTGCCCTTTCCGTCCTTGAATTGGACGCAATCACCAAAGGAGTTCTTTGTTTGGAAGAACCGGAAAACGGAATACATCCGGAAAGAATTCCAGCAATACTACAATTGCTACAGGATATTGGGATAGACCCTGATGAGCCAGTCGATGAAACCAATCCATTGCGACAAGTGATTATAAATACTCACTCGCCTGCGGTGGTAAGTGAAGTGCCGGATGACAGTTTACTTGTAGCGGAAACAAAGGAAGACATTTGGGATAGTCGGAGATTCAATAAAGTGAGTTTCAGTTGCCTTTCAGATACCTGGCGAGCAAAAGCCCCGGAAAAAACAGCAATTGTTTCTAAAGGAAAACTTATGGCTTATCTCAACCCGGCCTCTCCCCCCAGCCTCAAACCCACTCAGAGAACTAAACGGGTTGTAGACAGGAATGACCTTCAGATGCTGCTCCCTTTTGGAAGGCGCATCGATGGATGAAATTCGCTATACCTTAATTTCTGATGGGTCCTCAGATCGAGCATTACTTCCCATCCTCACGTGGGTCTTGCGCCAGAGAGGCGAAGTGAATCGAATTCAACCAGAATGGGCTGATCTACGTCGTCTGCCTCGCCCGCCAGATACCCTCCAAGATCGAATTTTGATTGCAATTGATCTATTCCCCTGTGATTTACTTTTTGTGCATAGAGACGCTGAAAGAGAAGATCCTGAACACCGTTACGAAGAAATACGCAATGCCCTTAAAGAGGCCTCTGTTCAGGGTTTCCAGACACCAGCAGTCTGTGTAGTTCCTGTAAAGATGACGGAAGCTTGGCTACTTTTTGACGAACCATCAATTAGGCAAGCCTCGGGTAATCCCAATGGGAAAAACCCTCTGAATCTTCCGGACTTAAATAGAATCGAGCTGATTCCTGATCCCAAGAAGCGCCTTTCTGATATATTGCGAATGGCCAGTGGCCTCAGCGGCAGGCGTTTGAAAACGTTTAATATGCCTGGATCTCAAATCCGCATAACTGACTTAATTGAGGATTTTTCCCCTCTGCGAAACCTGAGAGCATTTCAAAGGCTTGAGGAAGATATTTCTATACTGAAACGAAACGATTGGGTTCTTGATGTTGGTAAGGAAACTGAATAAATCGATTACCTGATCTTCCAACTGATTTTGAAAAGCAACCTCCATTTTCATCATGAGCTCAACCTCGTCCGGTACTGGTTCAAAAACCCCGGTTTATTCGTGATAAGTGATGGGTTCAACACTGCGACCGACCGATCAAAATAAGCCCCATAAATAATAATTTTAATTGTAACCATTCAAAACCTCCCGGCTCTCTAAAGGCAAATTTCAGCACCAGTTTATCAAGTTCTGTCAAAAAATTTAATTTAACAGGAGGTTAAATGGGACAACAGATTTCCAGACGTGCTTTTCTAAAAGGTGGCCTGGCAGCCGCGGCCGGTGCGGCAGCCACCGGTATTCCCGGATCAGAGGCCCTTGCTAAACCGGATGAAACCAAACAGTTGGCGACATTGCTTGACATCAGCAAATGCATAGGCTGCGGAGAATGTGTTGCCGCCTGCTCCGAAGCCAACGCCGACAAATATCCGAACCCTCAAAAACCCTTTCCGAAAATGTATCCGCCCCGCGCTAAAGTTTCCGACTGGTCGGACAAACAGGATGTCGACGACCGGCTCACTCCCTACAACTGGCTGTTTATTCAAAATGCCAGCGTGGAAGTAAACGGAGAGGAAACCGAGCTGACGATCCCGCGGCGCTGTATGCATTGTGTCAATCCGCCCTGCGTCAAGCTTTGCCCCTGGGGGGCGGCCAAGCAGCAAGACAACGGCATTTCAAGAATTGATCCGAATATTTGCCTGGGGGGCTCCAAATGCAATAAAGTCTGCCCCTGGGATATTCCACAGCGTCAAACAGGAGTGGGGCTGTATCTGGATGTATTGCCCAATTTCGCCGGCAATGGCGTAATGTTCAAGTGCGATCGCTGTTATAAAAGAGTCGCCGACGGCGACCTGCCCGCCTGCATCGAAGCCTGTCCGGAAGAAGTTCAGACCATTGGCCCCCGGGAAGAAATCATTAAAAAAGCCCATGCGCTGGCAAGACAGATCAATGGCTATGTGTACGGTGAAACCGAAAACGGCGGCACCAACACCATTTACGTTTCTCCGGTTCCGTTCGAAGAAATCAACCAGGCCATTGAAAAGGGTAAGGGCAAACCTGGTTTCCCTGAAGCCCGGGACACGATGGCCGATGCCAATAACCTGGCCGCAGCCATGGTGATCGCACCGCTTGCAGGCCTGGCCGCAGCAGCAAGAAAAGCCTATAATTATACTAAAAAGGAGCGTCTCCAATGAACCAAACCGGCAGATCACGTGCTCTTGCCCTGAATGATAACCGAATTATGCGTTTTCTTTTCCTGGCCGGCATTTTTTTGATGGCCTTGACGGGATTCGGCCAGATGCCGATTTATAAGCGCTACTATATGGCCGACATCCCCGGCTTCGGTTGGCTGGCCAATTTTTACACAACCCGCTATGTCCATTACCTGGGGGCGGCATTGCTGCTGGCCCTGTTATCATATTTTTTGTTTGACTATTTTTTTCTAAGACGCAACAATTTAAAAGTCACCCGGACCGGCTATTTAAGGATCATGCTGTTGGCCGGCATCGTCATCACAGGTATATTTTTTGTCGTAAAAAATTTTCCGGTCCACTATTTTTCACATGAATTCATTATCATATTAAATCTAAGTCATCTTGGATTTGTTATGGGGTTTTTGTTTGTCAGTTTGTATTGCCTGATCTTTAAAAAACGGTGGACAGCCATACGATAAACACGTATGAGTAACAAAGGAGAAAACCAGTGAAAGACATCCTCATTGTATTGGCAATTATAGGCGCTTGGTTCCTGCTCCAGAAATATATTTTGCCGAAGATTGGAATTTCCACCTGACTGCAGGATGCTTGTCAGGTGACAAGCAAAAATGACCTCAACGAAGAAACCGAAACAAAGAAAAGTTAAAGATGAAGATTTTGACCTGATCCAGGCCATCAACTCCGGCCAGGTTGAAAGGTTTCGCGACCTTGTCAAAAGGTATGAACAGAAACTTTACAACTTTAGTTTGCGCATGTGTCGGGATCAGAGAGATGCCGAGGACATGGTTCAAGACACGTTCTTAAATGTCTTCAGATATTTAAAAGATTTCCGGTACGAAACAAAATTTAAAAACTGGCTTTACAAAGTAGGGACCAGTACCTGCATTAAAAAAAGGCGAAAATCTAAATTCGCCCCGGAAAAAGAACTGTCGTTAGACGAGTTTCGCCCCAACGATGAAGCCGAGCCACCGGATCAGGTTCCGGAGTGGGCCTTGATGCCCCTGGATAAGTTGCTGAATGAAGAGCTGGCCGGCGCGATTAACCGGGGAATTTTATCTATCCCTGAAAAATATCGCATGGTGATTGTTTTAAGGGATATTGAAGGATTCAGCACGGCGGAGACCGCCCAGATTCTTAATATTTCGCCGGCTAATGTAAAGGTGAGGCTCCACCGGGCCCGGCTTTTCTTAAGAGACAAAATGAAAGGATATTTTGAAAATGAGCAATGATGATCATGATCATAAGCATTGCCTGGAGATGTTTGAGAAACTCTCTGAATACATCGATGGCGAACTGGATCATGCAACATGCGCCGAAATTCAAAAACACGCTGAAGACTGTGTCGCCTGCTTTTCCTGTCTCGAAACTCTCAAAAGAACCGTCGCTCTGTGCAAGAATGCAAAAGAAACACCGATCCCGCAAAATCTTTCCGCGAAACTAAAAGAGATCATCGCGAATATGCCGAAAACGACTTCTCCCTAAATCGCCCATAATGGTTTTAGTGTTATCTATGGCATCACTCTTGTCCAAAAACGGGTTTAGAATGAGTCATAAAGTGAGTAATAATACGAGTCATTGAAAAAAATCCTCCTTATATGTAGGGTGGTTGTTA
>CACVKW010000425.1 GCA_902749685.1 Olavius sp. associated proteobacterium Delta 1
ATATAAAATATTGATTAAAACGAAGGCAACTATAGATCTATCATTGGTTGCCTTTTTGTTTTAATTGCTTAGCTAAAATGATCCGATCCTTTTTTTAAGGGGTGGTGGTCGGGGAGAAGGGAAAAGATGAGGGTCGCGTCTTAAATATTAAATATTGATGAACCGAAAGGCAGTTGGAGATTAATCTTTGACTGCCTTTTTGTTTTAATTGCCCAGTTAAAATGACCCGAACCTTATCAGGGGCGTTTTGGCGAATGCTCTTCACTTTGGCATGGTGTTGGTAGATGGCAAAAGGGGCTGGCGTGATATGTGTCAGGTTACATATTGCCTTTTTATCGGACGGCATTTTACCACAAGGGCATCGGGGTCGTGTCTTCATTCTTGACAGATTAAATTGATCATTATAGTTTTAAACGAGAGGCAGCTGCGGTTTTACTGTGAGCTGCCTTTCTTTTTTTTGGGGCGGTGTGAGAAAATAGGTGACGTTGTTGACTGAGTTGACTTATTGGAGTTAAATAACCGGTCTTAAATCCTGAAGAAGCTGAAGGCAGTTGGAGTTGCATAGCTCCGGCTGCCTTTTGTTTTTAAAGTGATCCGATCCTTATCAGGGCGAAGAGGCGCATGGTGTTGTGGTAGGCAAGGTGTATGGTACCGGCAAAAGGGGCTGGCGTGATTTGTGACAGGGTATATATTGCCTTTTTATCGGACGGCATTTTACCGCTGCTGTTTAAAATAGACAAAATTCTGTACGATAAAAAACAATATGTAGCAGTGCATCAAATCATGACAGGCCCGCTCATCGAGCTGCAATGGAACCGGGTGGGCGGGCAATAAGATTTAGATTGGCTGCGGGCATAAGATACAGATCCCAACCGCTGCGCAGCCGTACCGCTTCTATTAAAAGAGTTTTCCCTGGTTTGGTTTTATACCCGGAAAACCGACGAGAAGCACACGCTTAAGATATGGCTTACCTGTAAGGCTGGCAGCCATCTCTCTCAAGATATTGACTTTTAGCTGGTCAGCTTTTAATGCATCGATATATGGCCCAATTGCCTGATCACCGATTATTTGAAACGGAATATCTTTTGGCTCCATTCCTTCAAGAATATAAAGCTTTCCTTTCTTTGATTCTATATCTAATCTGTAGATCTTAACAACAATAGTCTCCGTGTCCTCTGAGATAGTTGTCTCAGGATTAAACAGCCTTTTTTCTTCCTCTGTGATGGATATCCCATCTTCCTCCATATCTTTGAGCGCTACCTGTTCGACAGCTCCTGGACTAATAAAACTCCCTATTTTTTGAACACTTTCCTCGATCTTATCTGAATTGATGGAGATGGAGGGGTTGACCATGATTTTGTTGTTATCCCCGATGATATAGGACTGGATGCTGTTATCTTCTTGAATGACGGGGTCCTCGCCGCCGGCACGCAACTTTGCTACGGTTTTGACAAAATTATATGATGATTTTGTCAGGTCCCAGAGCCCGGTTGCACCGGCAGGCATCATGAAGGGGAAAACCAGTTGGACTATCTCATACAACTCAATGGCAAGATCAATGTGCAAAGAGCCGGGATTAAACTCATAGGCAATGATTTTATATTTTTCTCTTTCCTTTTTAGATAATCGATCCTTGCCAGTTAAGGTCAGATACGACCGGTCAATAATGTTCATGTACTCTCTAAGAGTCCCGATGACCTCATAGAGGGGAATGCGCTCCTTTAAGACCGCTGGGCCGATTATCTCATAAAAGAGAGGCTGCTTGTTATCAGATTGCTCTTGCAAGACAGTGTCCTTGCCGTTAGCGTTGAACTTCTATCTCTCTGCGCCTTTAAGGAAAGTGTCGATTGTACGCAGCAGGACTTTTTGTTGGGCCGGTGGTAATGCCTCAATTTTTTTCATTCTGCGCAGAATCTTCAAGCTTCCACCATTGCCTTTGGTTTTAGGAGTCTTAAGGCCTAAGAGTTCATCAGCGGAAACTTCAAGCGCTTGAGCAAAGCGGATGACCATCTCATGGTATGGGCGTAATTTATCACGCTCATAGTCGGATATGATCACCTGAATTATCCCCATCCTCTCGGCAAGTTCCACCTGGGTGTATCCCTTGCTCTTTCTTAGCCTTGCCAGGTACTGCCCGAACGTCTCCGCTCCGATCATTAGCGGAGGCTGTGTCGTCTTATTTTTTGATGCCATAACGCTCATACTATACACCCTTTTTTGGGAAAACCTCTATTTTTTACTTGACAAATATAGCGGATAGCCTTAAGGCTGGATACAATTAAAAAATTGACTTTTTGTCAACTTTTTTCTTGACAAGTTTTTGAAGTGGGGATTTTCGACAGGAAAAAAGGCCATCAACCTCATGACTTTGGCGGGTCTCCGGTTGATGGCCGGCAAAGGACGTTCCAAAGGGGTGTATCCCTGTGAAACGGCTTTCTTTTTCTATCGCATCTTCCCCGAAAAATCAAGATCGATCCGCCTACGGCGGACAGAAAGGAGGTGAAAGCCTTGAAAGCAAGCAGCCTTGAGACCACGGACATTTTTAGAGGAGCGTTTTTTTTGTGCCGGGGTGCTGAGCTGAGCGGGATCCGCTTCAGGCGTAATGGCAAACGAATTGCTACGTTTTTGATTACTGGTGAAGGCCTGGATCGACTGGATAAACAATATCGAAACGGCCAGGCCCTGGTCAATCCGCTCCAGTTTAGGGAATCGCTGAACCATCTGCGAGACATCCTTTTTGAAAAACTACGAGAGGGCGAGAGGAGAATGAGAAATGGCGATAGAGAGAGAAACCATCGAATCCATCAAGGCCGGCGTTGACCTGGCAGCGCTGGTCAGGGCCAAGGGCATCGAGTTAAAAAAGAACGGCAAAGGCTACTTTGGGCTTTGTCCCTTCCATGACGACACCAAACCTTCCTTATCGGTAAACCCATCAACTAATCTATGGCAGTGCTTCGGCTGCGGCGCCGGCGGTGATGTAATCCGCTTTGTGGAGCTGTTCGACAATGTGCCTTTCCCCGAGGCTGTAAATAAGCTCAAAGCTGAAAGCCCACGGCTAAAATCGAACTCCATCAGCCAACAGGCGAAACCGGCCAACAGGAATACCGGCTTAACCGTAAAGGAACGTAAGTTGCTGACCCGGGTCGTCTCTTACTATCAGCACACACTTACCCAGGACAGCCGGGGAATCAACTATCTGAAAAATGATCGGGGAATCACGGACAATCAATCGTTAAAGGACTTTGCTGTGGGCTATGTCAACGGTACGCTGCTGGAGATCCTGCCGGAGGATCCGGATGTGATTAAAGCATTAAAGCGGATCGGAATCTTAAACGGCAAAGGCCATGAGCTCTTTTATAACTGCGTGGTGTTCCCGCTTTACAGCAACCGGGGCTCCATTGTAAATTTATATGGCCGCAGCATCGAGGATGATCCGGCTTCGCGTAAACGCTACGCCGCGACAAGCGTGACACACCTTTACCTGCCGGGTCGTCGCACGGGTCTGGTCAAT
>CACVKW010000426.1 GCA_902749685.1 Olavius sp. associated proteobacterium Delta 1
GGCCGTTATGTCTGAGATCGTTGCTTTTTCCGGGCAGATGCTGGATGCTTGATACTTGATGCTGGATATCTAACAGTACACTATCGGTGAATTTCAACGGCATCCAGTATCCAGAAACCAGAATCCAGGATCAGTCAATACTTTCAATGGTCTTCATTGCAGCAGCGAAGTCGGATTTCAAAATTTTATGCAACTATAGGGTAAA
>CACVKW010000427.1 GCA_902749685.1 Olavius sp. associated proteobacterium Delta 1
TAAAGCAAGGCGTTGCGGCCGGACGCCGGCCCGATTTAACAGGAGGTGGGTTGGTGCGAAGCGCCGGAGGATGGTCCGCATTAAGAGCCATGCGCAACTGCAAAAGCAGGATGAAGGGCGATGAGCGCATCCTGGGCCAGGGGGATTTCGTTGAGA
>CACVKW010000428.1 GCA_902749685.1 Olavius sp. associated proteobacterium Delta 1
ATGAAGACCATTGAAAGTATTGACTGATCCTGGATTCTGGTTTCTGGATCCTGGATGTCGTTGAAATTCACCGATAGTGTACTGTTAGATATCCAGCATC
>CACVKW010000429.1 GCA_902749685.1 Olavius sp. associated proteobacterium Delta 1
AACAACCACCCTACATACAAGGAGGATTTTTTTCAATGACTCGTTTTACAACTCATTATATGACTCATTCTAAACTCGTTTTTGGACAAGAGTGATAATTTAATATGATAGAGATAATTTCATACACTTAACAGTTGGGGAAGATAATAAAAAATAA
>CACVKW010000430.1 GCA_902749685.1 Olavius sp. associated proteobacterium Delta 1
ATTTGACAGACCATACGACAGCACCATTAACTGCAGTCAACTTCTGAGGAGTTCCCAGGTGGTCATTTTGGTAGAAGTAATATTGACCGCCCACCTTCAAAAACAGCGGATCAGTTGTCCATGTGGAACCGGGCCTGTAACCATAGGACTTGACGACATTTCCTGCTGCA
>CACVKW010000431.1 GCA_902749685.1 Olavius sp. associated proteobacterium Delta 1
GGATGTTGAAGTCCGATTTATGGTTTGCGGTTCCAATCGATTTAATTGGATATCGAGATTTAGTCGTATCTACCCGTTTTCAGCTTAACTCAACGTTATGTTTGCATCTTATTCACTTTTGAAGGAACTAAAAAGATTTGAGCAAATTTTATAGATACGTTTACCTTTATGTCAGATACGCTTGCATATTCTATGTCGGATTATTTTTGACTGCGGTAGCCGTTTTCATTTTTGAACTAATTGAGCCTTCAGATTTATTTATGAACATATTTTTCACTTTTTTTATTTTATGTATACCGGCATTTATGATTCTACCCGGCCTCATTTATGATGATTATAAGGGTGCATTTCACGGTTTCACATTCTCCCAACTAAGGTACAGTTTATTTTTCGGCCTAACTGGAGGATTTGGTCCCATTATAATATTCTTTAGAGACCACGACACCAGATTGAAGAAGCGGTTTCAAACTGACTGAGGCTCAGTAACATAACCATGCGTTTGCACTCTGACCGGCTATATCGTGCGGCTTCCAACATTGTAGGGAGAATCGATTTTTCAGCGGTCTTAAATATAGCCTTTAAAACCACCGCCGGCAGGTGAAACGCCCCGTTGGACATACCGCTAGCGCGGAGAAATAATTAGAATATTTATAACCCACTGAAATTAAACTTTTAAATCCGATTTTTTCCCTATTTCACAGTTAAA
>CACVKW010000432.1 GCA_902749685.1 Olavius sp. associated proteobacterium Delta 1
TATCCGTGGTCTCAAGGCTGTTTGTTTTCAAAGGGTCTCACCTCCTTCCGTAGGCCGCGGCGTAGCATGACGTAGCCGGGTCATTATTGATTGATCTTTGGGGGAAGATGCGATAGAAAGAGAAAGCCGTTTCAGAGGAACTTAACCCTCTGGAACACTTTCCAGGCCATCAACTGAGACCCGCCAAAGTCATGAAGTTGATGGCCTTTTTTTCTGCTGAAAATCCCCTCTCTTAAAAACCTGTCAAGAAGAATATATGCTATTTTAGTTAACACATGATCATATTCAGCGCAAGAAAAAAATTGACCTGTGATATATTTTTATAAAAAAAATGAGGTGCAGCTTATGGGATTCCCGGAACGATTGACGATTATAAGGAAACAAAGAAAGCTTGGTTTTCCTGAACTGGCCCAGATGATAGGTATCCATCCAACCCAGCTTCGCAGGTATGAAAAAGGCGAGTCTCAACCGACACTGGACGTGATAAGAAAACTGGCCATCGCTTTAAATGTACCCGGTGACATGCTACTTTTTGATGAGGATGAGCGAAAGCCGCCCGAGGATTTTGTGCTGCAGTTTGAGTCCTTGGCCCAATTGAATGCCGAAGATAAAAAAGCGATCAGAGCCCTAATCGATGGCATGCTGATCAGGCACCAGGCCAAAAAGCTGGTTGCCCAAGGATAATAACAAGGTAGGGCTGCGGATCGGATGGGATCTGTATCTTATGCCCGCAGCCAATCTAAATCTTATTGCCCGCCCACCCGGTTGCGTTGCAGTTCAAAGAGCGGGGCTGGCATGCTTTGATGCACTGCTACATATTGTTTTTTATCGGACAGAATTTTGTCTATTTTAAACAGCAGCGGTAAAATGCCGTCCGATAAAAAGGCAATATGTAGCCCGTCACAAATCACGCCAGCCCCTTGGGCTTGTACCATACACCGTGACAACTATTACTGCACTCGCCTCAACGCCCCTGGTAAGGATCGGATCATTTTAGCCCGGAAATTAAAACAAAAAGGCAGTTGAAGATTTATCTTTGACTGCCTTTGCTTTCATCAATATTTAATATTTAAGACCAGACCCCGATGATCTTCTATAAGGACTTTTAATCTATCAGGGAGATTGAGATTAAATTATCATTATCCACCGATAGGGATTGTATTGTGGCTTGCTCTTTTTTCGACGCTAAATATTTCTTTGGTATTTTTGCCCTAACACTCGTACTTATAATAATGGCAGCGCTACCAGCTAAAAAGCAGCGATTTTCAATATCAAAATAAAATACAGATTTACCCCTTGTGGCGCAATTGTAATCCCCTACTAAATCCTGCGTATTTTCGATATTTGATCACTCTTGTCCAAAAACGAGTTTAGAATGAGTCATATAATGAGTTGTAAAACGAGTCATTGAAAAAAATCCTCCTTGTATGTAGGGTGGTTGTTAA
>CACVKW010000433.1 GCA_902749685.1 Olavius sp. associated proteobacterium Delta 1
ATCAAGTATCAAGCATCCAGCATCTGCCCGGAAAAAGCAACGATCTCAGACATAACGGCCAGGCTAGATGACAAGAATTTATGCAATGTTAGGGTATAGTCTGGTCGGGTCGCGCAGCCGGGTTCTGAGTGTTTCGGTTTTCTCATCGTCCAGTTCGCAATTACAGATTGAATCGAGCTGATCATAGAATAATTTTTGCTGCCTATTTCGATTCGGATCTTGTGCATCCCGATTTTTCAGATTCCCACCAACAGGGCAAGCATCTTTTAGCAGTGATCCAATCTGGTCACAGAACTCAATGGCTTGCGGATCTTGATACTTGGCTTTTCGCAGAACGATTTCCGGTTTAATCTCCTTTGCTCTTCGAATGATGTGAGCCAGACAAGTTTGTCGTTGTTGTGCATTGGCGGCGTTGTGGGCCGCATAATCATCGGTATTTAAGACACCCTTGAAATCTGTGGACCTTCTTGTCAAATCGTTGCTGGCTATGGGTGCTGATAAGAAAAGTATCACCAGAGCGATCGCCTGATGCGTTTCAATGGAAAAAACATGAACTCTACTCCCACATTCTTTTTCACGGCTGACGAACACTACGGGCATTCTAATATCATAAGGTATTGTGAGCGTCCGTTTTTACTTACCATTACAGTAAACACCGGTCTCGCAAATCGTGTGATATATTATGTATATCCAAATGCTAATCTATTGGTAATCCCATCAAAAATCGTTGACAAAAATAAAGAGGCTTGATAACGCTTCTTCACGCTTCCTATTGAAGCGCGTAATGCACTCTCCCTTCTGACTATGTATCAGTTATGCTTTTTCAACAGCTCCACTAACAATATCGATCCGACTCAGCTAAACGGCTGATTTTTTGTCATATTCATTGATACCACCTATGGCTGTCATTGGAGCTATACCATGCCGGCGGCCCCGGAAATATCATTTGCCTTGAAAAGTATCGCGGAGGTGGCCCTTGATCATCAGGTCGAGGTCAATCCGCTTACCGGTGCGGCGACGGTCAGGGTGCCCCTGCCACTGACCTCCGGCCGATCCGAATTCAGCCCTGCTCTGGCCCTTGAATACAATTCTTCCGCCGGCAATTCGGTTTTCGGTGTCGGCTGGTCGCTGTCCGGACTGTCCATGATCGGGCTAAGCTCTAAAAGACTGCCCAAATACGAAGGTGATGACCAGTTTGTGTTCAATGGTTCCGAAGAGCTTGTTCCCATACTTACCAAACAGGATGAAAATTGGGAACCCCGCGTCGACAATCCGACGGATTTCTGGGTGCATTATTACCGGAGCAAAGTTGAGCAGGACTATACCCGGTTTGAGAAGTGGGTCCACAGGGAATCGGGCAGGATTCATTGGCGCGTAAAAGGACCGGACAACAGCGTCGCTGTATATGGCCTCCATGCCTCGGGTAACACCCGCATCCAGGATCTTGACGGTCCATCGCGAACCTATCAATGGCTCATTGAGACCCGGTACGACGATAACGGCAACGCCGTCTTCTATGAATACTTGCCTGAGAACACGGACAATATCGACCACAGCCTTGAACTTCAACGCCTGATTTCCGGAAAAGGATTTTGCCAGCGATACTTGAAACGCATCGTATACGGAAATACCTGTCCCCTTTATGCCGATGCCCCGATACCGGACGAAAACAGCTGGCTGTTCCAAGTCGTTTTCGACTATGGCGATCACGGCGATGATCCCCATCCCTGCCATGAATCCAATCAGCCCTGGACGGCACGGCCGGATCCCTTTTCCACCTATCGACCGGGTTTCGAGGTGCGCACCCGCCGCCTCTGTCGTCGGGTGATGATGTTCCACCATTTTGACCAGCTGGGCGGCAATCCCGCAGCGGTGGGAGCAATTACCCTCAACTACGTTCAAGACCCTGCCGGCACTACCCTGCAACAGATCGGATATACCGGATACCGCACGGATATCGAAAGCGGTGAAATCACCCGGCGCGCAACCCCTGCTCTCTCATTTGCCTATTCCCAAGCCAGTATGGGACGCCATTTTGATCCGATTCCCGAAACCGCCGCCCACAACCTGCCGCAAGGATTGAGCGGCATGAATTACCGCTGGATTGATCTTTACGGTGAAGGCCTGCCCGGTATTCTGACTGAGACCGACCAGGCCTGGTATTACAAATCCAACCTGGGCCGGGGCCAATTTGGCAACCAGACGCTGGTCGCCCGAAAACCGTCAAATCTCGTTGGCTCCTATGCCCTCAGCGATTTCGACAGCGACGGCAATCCCGACCTGGTGGTGTTCGCCGGCCGGCAAGCCGGGTATTGCGAA
Source organism: Olavius sp. associated proteobacterium Delta 1 (assembly GCA_902749685.1). GTDB lineage: Bacteria > Desulfobacterota > Desulfobacteria > Desulfobacterales > JAFDCJ01 > JAFDCJ01. The sequence continues at coordinate 2,320 of CACVKW010000433.1, forward strand.
TACGACCGGGACGCTGGTCAGTGGCAGGGGTATCGCCCTTTTGCTTCCGCACCCGTGCTCGAAGAGATGGGCGTCAGTGCCCAATGGATCGATTTAAACGGCGACGGCCGTTCGGACATTATCATCTCCAAGCAGGACCGCTTCACCTGGTATCCTTCCGAAGGTAAAAAAGGGTTCGGACAGCCCGTGGAATTTGCCAACCCCGGCAGCGAAATAGCTGCCCAGCCTCAGGCCCTTGAAGAAGACCTGAGCCTCAAGTACCTGTTCGCCGACATGACCGGCGACGGCCTGCCCGACCGGGTGCACATCCAAAACGGCCGCGTCGAGTACTGGCCCCATCTGGGCAATGGCCGCTTTGGAGACGCCATCGTCATGGAGAACGCGCCGGTCTTTGATTTCGAAACCCAATTCGACCTGAGCCGCCTGCGACTGGCAGACCTGGACGACAGCGGTACGGCCGATCTGCTTTACATCGGTCGCGGTGAAATCTGCTACTGGATCAATGCCAGCGGCAACCGCTTTGTGGAAGGCGGCATGATTGCCGGATTGCCCTATATCGACAACCTTTCAAGCGTCCAGGTGCTTGACTTTCTCGGAGACGGCACCCCCTGCCTGGTCTGGTCCTCACCCCTTAACGGTCAGGCGTACTCTCCGATCCAGTATCTGCGCCTCACCAAAGGCGTCCAGCCCCGCCTGCTGCTGTCGGTGGACAATACCATGGGCCGGGTTGTTGAACTGAACTACTCAACTTCGGGCCGGCACTATCTGCGCGACAAAGCTGCCGGACGCCCCTGGATATCCAAACTGCCCAACCATTCCACCGTGGCGGATCGTATGGAAGTGGTCGATCAGATCGGCAACGCCCGTCTTTGCAGCCGCTATGAATACCATGACGGTTTTTTCGACAGCGAAAAAAGAGTATTCCGAGGCTTCGGCCAGGTGGATCAATACGATTCGGAAGTTTTTGATGAAACCTCCGATATCCCGGAGGAGGCTTTCACTGAACCGGCATGCAGCCGTACTTTTTTTCACAACGGCGCCTTTGGTTGGGATGATCGCCGGACCCAATATTACTACAACGGTGATCCGGAGCACGCCCGGTTGACAGAAGCGGTTTTTCAGGAGCAATTGGACTTTTACGGCAAGACGTTCGAGGACGGCTTTCGCACCCTGGCCGGCCAAACGCTCCGGCAGGAGATCTTTGCCGTGAGCCGGGAAGGACAGCGGGCCGAGCACCCGTTCCAGGTCACCCAAAACACCTATCGCATCCGCCAATTGCAACCGGCCCGGGGGGATGACGATGCCTGCTATGATTTTTACCTCAGCGAGGCTCTGGTCCACGAGTACGAGCAAGATCCGCATGATCCCCGGGTGACCCACAACCTGACCCTTGACGTGGATGGATACGGCAACGCCACCAGCGGATGCGCTGTGGCCTATCCGCGGCGCGACGCCATTGCGGACGCCCTGGACGAGCAGCGCCGTCAATACATCAGCGTTTCGACCGATGAATTCATCAACATCGATGAACCGCACCGCCTGGAGACCGGCATCCCGATTGAAAGCAAGGCCTATGAAATGGCCTGGCCGCAGACCGAATCCGGCAGCCTGCTGGCCTACGACACCGTTCGCACCGGTGTCACCGCCGCCCTGGCAGATGTCCGTCAGGTGCATGAGCCTTTACCTGCCGATACGGAAACCCACCGGGCACGCCTGATTCAGTGGCAGCGACTATTTTACTGGAACGATGCCCACACAACGGTTCTGCCCCCTGGTGATGTCGGTCCCAAAACCCTGCTCCATCATCAGGAGAGCGCCTGTTTCACCAACGATCTCGTCGGCACGGTATTCGAAGACCGGGTGGAAGCCGCGATGCTGGAATCTCAGGGGCGCTATCATTTCCAGAACGATTACTGGTGGCAGCCGGGACCGACCCTGCATTACATGTCCGACGAGGGTTTTTTTGACCTGGACCGCATAGTGCGTCCCGACGGCGGGACCACCCAGTACTTCCCCGATCGGTATCACTTAACCCTGGAATCGGTCACAGATGCCGTGGGCAACCGCACCCGGGCCGTCATCGACTACAACCTCATCGCCCCCTGCCAAATCGTAGACCCCAACGAGAACGTCACCGAGGTGTGCTACGATCCGTTGGGTATGATCGTGGTCACCACCACCCAGGGCAATGTGGCGGGGCCATCCGGTGCATCCGCCCTGTATGGCCATGACCGGCTCGCAGACTACACCCGGCAGCCCGCAGCGGATGCAGAGGCCATCCTGGCCGACCCCCTGCGTTTTATCCAAAATGCCGGTCAATTTTTGTACTACGATTTGGAGGCGGTCCCGCTCTTCAGCCTCTCTCTCGTGCGCGAACAATGGGTCCACGACGGCACCGAAAGTCCTCCCGGCGACAGCCCGCTTCAGATTCGTTTGACTTACACCGACGGGTTCGGCCGCGCCCTGCAGAGCAAACAAAAGGTCGAGGAGGGCATGGCCATCCAGAAAGACGCCGGCGGCCATGTGATGCTCGACCTGCAAGGCCGGCCACTGGAAGCCCAAACGCCCGAACGCTGGCGCGTCTCGGGGCACACGGTCTACAACAACAAACAACTTCCTGTGCGCCAGTACGAACCCTTCTTTTCCCCCCTGGCTCGCTTTGAAGACGACCCGGAGCTGCGAGCCTTCGGTGTCAGCACCTTCTCGCGCTACGACGCGCTGGGACGCCTGACGCGAACCGAACTGCCCAACGGCACCCTCGCCAGAGTCGAAATGACCCCCTGGGAAATCCGCAGCTTCGATCCCAACGACACGGTCGCCGAATCGGCCTACGGCGTGCTGCGCGCCTTGCTGCCGGCGGAAGACCCGCAGCGGCAGGCCTACGACAGGACCCTGGCCCATGCCGATACCCCCTTGATCGTGCAGCGCGATCCTTTGGGCCGCGACATCCGGCAGATCGAAACCAGCCATGATGACCTCCACCGGGTCACCCGCACCCGTTTCGACATTCAGGGCAACACCGTCGAAATAATCGACCCCCGCGGATTGAGCGCTTTTCAATATCAACACGACATGCTCGGCCGGGTGCTGCACGAACACAGCATGGATGCCGGGGAAAAATGGCTGTTCGCCGACGCAATGGACCAACCCCTGCACCAGTGGGACGGACGCGGGGTGCACCAACACATCTCACATGACGCCTTGGGCCGGCCCATTGATGTGCACGTCCGAGGTTTGGGCCTCGACCAGAGGGTAGAACACAGGGTGTACGGCGACGACCCGGCGGGGGCGGACGGCGCACAGCGCAACGCCCGCGGCCGCCTGGCAGCACATTACGACCAGGCCGGGCTTTACACAGTCCGGCAATACGCCCCCGATGGTCCTGCCTTGCAGACGGAACGCCAACTGGTGCTGCTGACGGAGAATTACAGCGCCGAGCCTGACTGGACCGACCTGGACCGCGTCCCCTTGGAGCCACCCATGATCAGCCGCACAGCCTACGATGCTTTGGGCCGCGTGGTCGAACAAGCGCTGCCCGATCAGACCATCCGGGCCTTTCGCTATTTGCCCGGCGGAGACGTCAACCGGGTCCTGGTATCAACCGCGGACGGCGAATTGTCGGAATCACCGTTCCTGCAAAGCTGTGCTTACAATGCCAAGGGCCAGCGCATCCAGTCGCTATTGGGAAACGATATTGAGATAAACTATACGTATGAGCGCGAGACCCTCCGTTTGCAGCGTCTTACAGCCGCAGAAACAGGCGGCTTAGGGCGCACCTATCAGGACATTCATTACACCTACGACCCGGTGGGCAACATCACCCGCCACGAGGACCAGGCCCAGGCCTCCGCTGCGGGATCGCTGCCCCTGCCCTTCGGTCTGGGTATTGCCGCCCACAGCGACGACACCTACGACGCCTTCTACCAGCTCCGGCAAGCCACCGGCCGGGTGCACCAGGCCTTGCTGCAGCATGACTACCGGCCCGGGCTGGCCTATCGGAAGATCAAGGGCACCCAACACCTGACGCCGGAAAACCCAGCGGCCGTAGAGCGCTACACCCGCACCTACAGCTACGATGCGGCCGCCAATGTCGAAAACATCACCCACCGGGGCGCCACCCAAAACTGGTCCACCGGAATCCGCACCTCGGCCATCTCGAACCGCTCCCTGCCGGCCAGGGATCACAACGGCATCGACATTCCCGATCCCGAGGCCCATTACGATGCCAACGGCAATTGCACCTACCTGCCCCACCTGCGCCGGCTGGATTGGCACTACCGCAACAACATCGCGGCTGCTGTCATCATCGAACGACCCGAAAGCCTAGGCGGCCATGATGCCGAGTACTATGTCTACGGCGGCGACGGTATGCGGGTGCGCAAGATCCACCGGAAACGGAACCATGGCGCCGCGGAGATAGTGGAAAAGATCTACCTGGAGGACTGCGAAATCAAACGCATCCACATCGACGGCAGGCTCATCCTGGCGCGCACCACCGCCCATATCAGCGACGGTGCCAACCGCATCGCTCTTTTGCATCGGTGGACCGCAGACATCCTGGGCAGGGAAACGGAAAACATCGCCCAGAGCAAAACACGCTATCAATTGTCCAACCATTTGGGAACCTCCATGCTGGAGGTTAGCGAACACGGCGAAGTCATCACCTACGAGGAATACTTTCCCTTCGGCGGAACGGCCTTTATGGCCGGCGACCAGCGCGAGGTGCGTCTCAAGGCCTACCGCTACAGCAGCAAAGAACGCGATGATGCCACCGGATTTTACTACTACGGCTATCGCTACTATGCCGCCTGGATCGGCAACTGGCTGAGCCCCGATCCCATCGGGCCGGAGGATTCTCTCAATTTGTACCAGTTTGTGCGCAATAATCCGGTCACGTTCATGGATCCTTATGGGTTGCATTGTGGGCGTTGTATACCACCGCGAAGGTCCTACAGCCGCAGAGGTGACCAAACGGTTGCGGATGTTAGACGTCGACATGCCGAACGAATGCAGCAGATGCAGGCCCTCGACCTTCGGCTTGACCGGAGCGCCCCACCCGAGGAAGTACAACCACCGGCACGATCTGACGCCATGGCCGGCACCTTGGGTCGCGAAAGCACGGTAGCGCAATTGCACACAGCTGAAGCCGCCGGCGAAAGATCGGCGCCTGTCCGCCGGCCGGCCGCACCTCCCCATCGGAGCGGTGCTGCAGCCGGAAGCTTGGGACGACAAAGAACAGTTGAAGCGCTGGCCCAAGCGCGCAGGGCAAGACAACGCGCACGGCGTGAGCGAACTGAACCGGTACCCCAAGTGGAGGTACCCGACCGTTCCGCTGGAATGGCCGGTGCATTGGGACGGGAGACAACAGCGGAAGCATTACAAGCCGAAAGTGCTGATAGAGAGCAATTGGATCGAGGTGCCCCGGTGCAGGAAACACCGGTGCCGGCAGGATCATCGGCGATGGCTGGTTCGCTGGGGCGTGAGCAAACGACGACTGATTTGCAGCAAGCCGAGCAGGAGCGGGCTCAGCTGGACAGAACCGCACCGGTTGATGGGGCTGACACCCATCCTGACGGTGAGGTGGCAACGTCAGATGCGGCTTCCGGATCTTATCAATTCTTTGATCCCGCACCAATTCCCAGGTCGCCCGGCCTTGATGCCGAAAACGTGCTGGCGGCCGCCGCTCTGACACTTGCCGTAGGGGCTGCAATAGCAGGAGCTGTTATCCTTATTCCGGAAATTGCGCTGCCGCTTCTTTTAGCCGGCATCGCCTATTCAGCGGGATTAAGGGTTAATGAAACGATAGAGGCCGGTCAAACCGATCCTTTGGACATTGGCGCCGCAATCGGTATCGGGGTACTGGATTTAACCGGAATCCCCTTCATTATAGAAGGTATCGAAGGTGAAAGTGTCCTCGCGGACAGGCCGCTAAGTATGGCTGAACGCGAAGCCCGATTAGGAATCGGTTTGGGAGCCGTCCTATTATTTGTCGGCACCGCCGGTGTGGCGAGAAGTATCAGAACCGGCGGCAGATCCTCTGTACCCCGCCCCACGGATCCTTATGATGTGCGCGCCTGGCAAAGATATTATGATGCGAACCCGGGCGTTCGCAGATCAGTCGGTGCTGCTGCCGCGGATTCACCTGAAGTCGGTGGACCGGGTCACCCTGTTAGAGATACTGGCAGCGGCTTAAGACGAGTTGTTGAGGCGAATCAAGCCGCAATGCGAAGAGCCAACCGAGAGGCTTTCGAGCGATTAAGAACAGTCCGCCGGACCGAAGGTGACGATGCCGCTCGAGCGCTACAGGAGCGATATGACAGTCTTGGTGGGCCGCCACAGTTTAACCCCCACAAACAAAATATAGCCGCCATCGAATATTTTCAAATGGTAAATGGAGAACTCAGAAGAGGGATCATAGTACGAATTTCAAGGGGTCGCCATGCGCATTCGGAGTATCAGATTGCTACCGAACTCGATTTGATGGGCATTGCGCCGGAACAAGTAACCCACTTGTATACTCTGTATTCACCTTGTTCAACCTGCGGACCAAATTTAGCTGCACGGTTTCAGGGTCTTCACATCACCTATTCATTACGTTTTACCGAAAAGCCAGGTAGGAGTGGCATTTGGGGACTGTCTAATCATGACTGGTGGTAGCCTGAATCGATTGGATGCTTTTTGAAGCATTTCATACCATAAAAACGACAAACCCATAGTAATATTGTTGTCACAAATAGTTCTTGTGCACAGCACGCACCCTAATGTTAGGAGCAGGCCATGAATACCTTCACGATCAGCGGGCAAGTCAAGGACACCCAATCCAGAAAAAGCATCCCCAACCTGAGGATCGAAGCCTGGGACAAGGATCTTTTCTTCAACGACCTGGTGGGCAGTGCCACCACCGATGCAACGGGCAGTTTCAGGATTGAATTCAGCCAGGACCATTTCCGCGAATGCTTTTTGGATCACAAGCCGGATCTCTTTTTCAAGGTCTATCGAGGCCGCCGGCTGATTGCCAGCACCGAAAAATCGGTGCTGTGGAACATCGAGCAAAAGCCCGAAACCATCATCATTGAAGTCGATCTGCCGCCGGACGATGCCGGTGACGATGAGGCAATGGCCTTTATCGTCAAAGGCGCCGTCCGCCAGAAGGACAAAAGCCCCCTCGCCGGGGCCTTCGTGCGCGCAGTTGACAAGGATCTGCGCCACGAGCAGGAGTTGGGCCAGTCCGTCACCGACGAGCAGGGCCGATATGAAATCAAGTACACCCGCGACCGGTTCCGCCGCGCCGAAAAGAAAAGCGCCGACCTCATCGTGCGGGTGTTCGATCCCGCGACAGGCCGATTGTTGCTGGCCGAATCCGAGATAATATTTAATGCGGGACCCGTGGCGGTGGTGGATCTTATCGCCACGGCCTCCTATTCGGAGTATGAGCGCTACCTGGCTGAGCTGACGTCGGCGCGCGACAAGGTGGCGCTTGCCGATTTGACCTCCCTGGATATTGAGTTCCTGCACCACGAGACCGGCATCGCCTCCCAGCACATCGAATTTTTAGCCCTCGCCGCCCGCCTGGGAAAGCAAACCGGGCTTGCGCCCGAGGTTTTCTACGGTTTGTTCCGACAAGGATTGCCCACAGACCTTTCAGATCTGCTTTCTGAGAAAGCAGAAATTCTGCGCACCGCCTTACTGGCCTCTTTTAAGGCAGACATCATTGCCGGTCACCTGCAGGAAAATCTGGATGACTATCTTGACGCTCTCTCCCGGATTAAAGAAAGCGATCCCGGCATCCGCAGCAGGCAAGAAAAAGAAAAACTGCGCCGCCTGATCAAAATAGATTCTCTGGATGACGCCAAAATAGAAAAACTGGTGGACAAGGCGGGCCAGGCGACCCTGGTGAGCGACAAACTGCTGAACGCCATGGTCGAAGACGGCGATTTGACGGAACCTGAAGCCAAATCCCTGGGGCTGACCGTAACTCTTAATAATCTTTTGGATGACAACCTCGAACTGGTCAAGACGTTGAAGACGGAAAGTTTTACCGGCATCCCCCAGGAGAAGATCGAGCAGGTCGAAGACCTGGCGGTTTTTGACAAAGCAGCCTGGCTGGAAATATTGGAGCAAAGCGGGAATCAGCCGCCCGAAGGGTGGAGCCGCGAAGGCTATGCCGCCCTGCTTGCCAAAAAAATCGAGAGCCTCTACCCCGGCAAGGTGATGCTGGCGCGGCTGACACCCGGGGCGGCAAACGGCCGGATCCAGGACATCAACGAAACCCTGCGCCTGTTTGAAAAAAACGAGCATCCCTTTTCGGCGGCATTTAATGATCTCGATCTTGCCGGTCTGGATGAAGTCACTGTGGATCGTCTGCGCGCCTCCCGGGCCTCTCTCAAGGGTCTGGCCAATACTTACCCGGGACTCGGAATCCACGAAATCCTCAATAATCCCCAGCTGCCGGCAGATGCCAAAGATAAGCGGATCCAGGATCATGTCGGACTTGTCACCCGCTTTCACACGCAAAATTCGGACAAAGAATTTTTATTCCTCGACTATTCGCCGGATAGCGCCGACATTCAGGCCTTGGATTTCGGCGGCTTTAGCGAAGACCAGCAGCGCATGGTGCTCAAAACCGTCAAGGCTTATCAGCGCATTTATTCGGTGACCCGGGACAGCGACCACTCCCGTCTGCTGCTGGCCATGGGGTATCACTCGCCGGTTCAGATCGCCATGCTCAGCCAGCAATACTTCATCTCAATCAGCGGCCTGGATGAAACCGTCGCCAAGGCTTACCACGACAAGGCCTGCGCTTCGGCCGCCAGATCCATTATTGGGATGCTGGGCCTTAAACAACAGGTGGGCGATTTGCTGGCCAGGCACCCGTTTGACAATACCGACACCGCCACCGGCGACTACCTGAAAAAAATCGACGGTTGGGAAGTTCTCTTCGGCAGCCTGGACTACTGCCGTTGCGAGCACTGCCGCTCCATCTTCGGTCCGGCCGCCTATTTTGTGGATCTGATGCGATACATTCAGCTGCACATACTGGATCAGTTTCCGGAAGACGAAGATGAGGCCCTTCACGCGCTGCACCTAAAAAAGCGGCGTCCGGATCTGTGGAAGCTGCCGCTTACCTGTGAACACACCAATGAGCTCATGCCCTACCTGGACATTATAAACGAGGTAATGGAAAACTTCATCGCCCTGGATTTGGGTTATGAGGAAGCCCACCTGCCCGCGCCGGGTGTATCCGACCGGTCCGCCGTTGAAGACCTGGTTTATGAAACCCTTCAAAATACCACGACCTCCTTTGGGCTGCCCTTTTCCCTGCCCCTGGAACGCTTGGCGCTTTACCTGGCCCATTTCGACTTAAAGCGCGGCGATATCTGCAAGATGCTGGGTATGCCGGATGCCGACCATGCCGCCGCGGCCTTAAACCTGTCCAGGCGCGGTGCAGATGCAACATCGGTTCACGACGTCTGGGAATACGAGCTAACGGTTCGAAACAATCGCAATATCGGCCATCTCAGGCAGATATACGGCCTGCACTTCATGGAATCAGGTGACCGCATCACCTACCGGCTTAACGCAGATGAGAGCGCTCAAAACGATGTCCAACCGCTCTTAAAAGCCATGGGATTGACGCGAACCGAGCTGGGCGAGCTGATCGAGACCCGATTCGTTTGCACCGGAAGCCTTGAACTTGTCACCCGGGTGGAATCCATCCTGATCGCAGGCGAAAAAAGGGTTGCATCGGGTGAAGATGCCAGCGTCCAAAACGATATCGAGCGCATCCGCGGCCTGACGAGAACCGCTTTAGACCGCATGCATCGCTTTACCCGTCTAAGGCGCAAACTTGCCTGGTCCATCAAGGAGCTGGATCTTGTCCTGAGTCATCTTTCGCAGCAGGGTATGGTCCACGGTATCGAGGAGGCCACCCTGCCCTACCTGGTCAATATCCGCGCCGTCCAGGAACGCTTCGGCCTGTCGATAGAAGAGGTGTGCGCCCTGTGGAGCAGCATACCTGAAATACCGGTTGCGGACGGCAGCGTTTCGCTTTTCGACCACCTGTTCAATCTGCCCGACTTTGTCCGGCTCGATGGGAGGTTCCCCAAGCCGGGGCATCGATTCCTGCACCCCGCCTTGCGGGACACGCCGCCTGACGATCCGGACTACACAACCTACCGCTTGACGGCCGGCCTCAATCTGGATGACCAGACCTTCTATCAGCTGATCGCGAGTCTGGCCGAACCGCTGGGTGTCGATCCGGCCGCGGACAATCTCGAAGACAGAAAGTTCAGCCTCTCCGGGGAGCACCTGGCGTTGCTCTACCGGCATGCCCGCCTGGCCAAAAAGCTGGGCCTTGGTATTTCCGAGCTGTTTGCCCTGATCGCTGCGGCCGACGGGTTTGGCGCCGACTATATCAGCGGCTTAAACGATTTAACCGCCTTTCTCGAATTTTACGATTGGTGGCGATCCACCGATTACACCCTCGAAGACCTGGCAAGCATCACCCTGCCGGCTGAGGAAGAAGGCCCGCTGCCTTCTGAAGCAGCAGTAATCTGTGAACAGCTGCTTGCAAGGGTCCGGGCCGATCAGGCCCTGATATTCAACAGCAACGTGTTTGCCTTTCTGGAAGGGGTCACTGAAACACAATCCCAGGACATCGTCGAGGATGTCGGCAACGCCGCCGTAATAGCCAAAGCGCGCGGCGCCCGTTACCGGGTCGCCGACGGTTTCGATCCAGATGCTGACCCGGGTACGGCGATCAACCTGCCGGCCGATATGAGCGCAACCCCGGAGCTGCAATATTATATCTTTTCCATGCTCGTTACCTTTAACGCGCCGGGGGCGGTGTTCGATGACATTGTCTTTTCAGAGATCGAAAACATCAGTCTCGAGCAGTCCCGCGCCATTGTCGCCGCCAATTCGGTTTTAATCACCGAAGTTCCTTTAACGGACCTCTACTGGCTGAGGCCCGGCTTTCCCGCAGCGACCCTGATCATCGGCGACGATACCCCGGTGACGCATGCCAAGGCCAAAGCGCTTTTGGCGGCCTATCATGCGGCCGGGGTGATTCCCACCTACCTGGCTGCTGAAATGGGCACCGCCGTAGAAAAGATCGAGGCATTGCTCGATCTGACCGGCACCGACCTGTCCGGCCCTGAATATACCCGCGCCCTTCAGGAGCGCGATCCCGACGGTGACCTGCAAGAGCTTATCAAAACACTGCTGCCGCTAAAGATCCTGTTTAAATCCCCGGCGCTGGATGCGGACGCGATTGATTATATCCAGTCTCATCCGGACATCATCGGCAACCTGGTGCCCGGCGCGATCACCATGGAAAACATCCGGCTGCTGGCGCTTTTTTGCCGTTTTTTAAAAAAGTTTCAAGACCCGGCCGATGAGCGCCAAAGCTATTTCGATCTGTTGGGCGCATTCATCAGTCCAGCGGATAAGTTTTATACCGATGCCGAAGGACGCGACGAGGTAAAGGATGCCCTGGCCGGGGCATTTGAGGCCGAGGCAGGCCTGGTACTCACTGCCCACGATGAGATCAAAACCCTCGAAGCCGCCCCGGATATCGCCCCCCCCGGGACAGCACTGGATACCCTGGACAAACTGGGCGCTTACCTCGATGTCAGCCAGCGCCTGGGTGTCAGCGGCGAGGTGCTGACGTTGATTGTCTCAAATGACTACCATGATCTCAACCAGGCGGCCAACTCCATCCTGAGCGCATTTCGCACCAAATACGACGATGAAGCACTTTGGGATGAAAAGATCGAGCCCTTTGACAATAAAATCCGCTCCCGCAAAAGGGACGCCCTGGCCGACTATCTGATAAAGGCTCTGCGCCCGGCGGCATTCGGCAGCATCAACGACCTGTATCACTATTTTCTGCTGGACGTAAAACTGGAAGGCTGCGCCCGAACCTCCAGGCTGGTGGCCGCCAATTGCAGCCTGCAGCTCTATGTACACCGCGTCCTGATGCATCTTGAGCAGGATCGTGATGAAACCGTCGAGCTCACCGTCACGGATGCAGCGCAGACCGAGTGGCAATGGCGCAAAAACTACCGGGTGTGGGAAGCCAACCGCAAGGTGTTTCTTTATCCCGAAAACTACCTGGAACCGGACTTGCGGGACAACAAAACCCCTTTGTTCGAAGCGTTGGAATCCACATTACTCCAGCAGGAGATCAACGCGGACACCGTGTTAGAGGCCTACGCAGGATACATGCGCGGCTTTGACGAGGTGGCCAGTCTCAAAATCGCCGGTTCATACCACGACATCGGAGAAAAAACCGACTTTTTGCATCTGTTCGGCGTTACCGCAGCCGATCCCATCGTCCACTACTATCGTGGGGTCGAAAACGCCTTTCACGGAGAACGGGATGATACAACCGGCGTTGTCTGGCAGCCCTGGCACAAGATCGATGTACAGATTCCGGTAAGAAAAGTGTCGCCCATTGTTTTTAAAGGAAAATTGTATGTGTTCTGGGTCGAGTTTTCCACCCGGCCTCACAACAATGTTATAGACGGCAGTTCTGAATTCGTCGGCTACAGGCATACGATGTCGGTTAAATATACAACGCTGCGACTCGATGGCAGCTGGACGCCTCCACAGAAAATATCGCTTGACGGTCAGCAGCCATTTACTTTGGGCGATGGTGTTATCGATGACCCGCTTGAGGAACCTTCGGAAAGAGAGGAAATCGCCCGGGAGCGCAGCGCAGGGCGTCCGTATTTTCATCTGCTCGCCCAGCTTTTAAAACCCAAGTATGATACCGAATTCCATCTGGAGCCAAAGGATGGCTACAAACTGACAGGCTTCCAATGGGAACGAATCTATCCGCATCCCTTATATTCCCGCAATACAATTAGGCTTACCGGCCATGATTTCTACATGCATTCAGCAATAGATTTTTATCGCGCATCGATCGGAACTCGAGAGCTTTTTGAGGGTTTTGACATTTATGGCAGAATTCTGGCCTGGAACGGCGATGAAAATGTAGTTTACACCGGGCCCCCCCCCAATGCTTTCGGGGGGTGGCTGGATCCTTATCCCTACGCATCCGTGCTGATTGATCAAAGAAATCTAAACTATTATGCGTCCCGAGAATTTGTCTTATGGGATTCGGATATCATGGACATCATTCACAACAACATCTACCGGTTTCCCGTTTTACGTGATCTGGATGCCGATTTTGAAATCGTACCGATAAACGGCTCCCCGAATGACGGCATCCTTGATTATGACGGGGATCTGTTCCATATCCAGGCCCGTCCTGCAAATCTTGGCGAGAATCCGCTTGATTATCTGATAAAGCGAATCGGTACGACATTATCTGACACGACTTCCGAATGTCTTTTTACGACCGGTGTTGAGGGATTATTAGACATTGACACCCAAAGGACATTGCAGGAATCGGATATAGAATTTAATATCGATTCGGACTGCTTTGCCGAAAATCGAACCAATAACGGAAAAATTGATTTCGAAGGCCCTTACGGTGTCTACTATCGGGAAATTTTCTTTCACATCCCTTTTCTCATCGCCAACCATCTCAACAGCCAGGGCAAGTATGCCGAAGCGCAGCAATGGTACCATTACATATTCAATCCCACGGCAACCATAGATGATCCGGAAGGTCCCCCGCAAGATCGCATATGGCGATACCTGGAATTCAGGGAAAAGGGCCTCGAAAGCCTCCGGAAACAACTCACGGCCAATGACGCCATTGAAGTTTATAAGAAGGATCCGTTCAACCCGCATGCCATCGCCCGTTTGCCGGTGCGCTTTAGTGCTTACCAGAAAGCCGTTGTGATGAAATATATCGATAACCTGCTGGACTGGGGCGATCACCTTTTTGCCCAGGACACCATGGAGTCTATCAACGACGCCACACTGCTCTATGTGCTGGCCTCCGACATTCTCGGCGAGCGCCCGGCACAGTTGGGCGAATGCGGCCAGGAAAATTCAGGACCGCTGACCTACGATGACATCGCATCCGATCTCAACGAAGAAAATGAGTTTCTGATCGAAATCTACCACAGCGTCCAAAAGCAGAGCGGCCAAATTGCAAAGCACACCGCCCGTTACGCCATGGATGGATCTGTGACCCATTCCGCTACCCAAAACGCCAAAAACCACATTACGCTGTATAATTACACAACAATGCTTGATTTCGTATCAGAGCCAGGAGACACTCTCAATGCCGAGACAGCGGCAGCTGGTGTGGATAAGCCGTTTACGACAATGAAAGACGGTCATTTTCTCGGTGAGATGTGGAAACACAAAAAGCCGGATGCAGGCGTTTATTACATCGCATTTATGGTCGCCTTGGGCAGCCAGATGGGACCGGCCTTCTGCATCCCGCAAAACATGCACCTGAACGGTTACTGGGACCGCGTCGATGACCGGTTGTTTAAAATCAGAAACTGCATGAACATCAGCGGCGTGCATCGGGAGCTGTCGCTTTTTGCACCGGAAATCGATCCCATGCTTCTGGTGCGCGCCCGGGCAGCGGGATTATCCTTAGAGGATGTTTTGAACTCTATCAGCGGTAATCTGCCTCCTTATCGATTCTCATATATTATTGAAAGAGCCAAAGGATATGCTGCCACGCTTAAAGGATTCGGAGCTGAGCTGCTTAGCGCCCTGGCAAAAAAGGATATCGAAGCGCTTAGCCTCATGCGCAGCGAACATCAGCAATTTAACTTGCAGCAGACCAGACAAGTCCGCCAGTGGGAAATAGATGCGGCCGCTAAAGCCTGCGAGGCGCTTGGGAAACGAAAAGAAACTATTGTGTTTCGCAGGGATCACTATAATGGGCTGGTCGAGAAAAATTTAATACCGGCTGAGCATGTTGAACTAGTTTCCAAACTTATGGCTTCCTCTATCCGCGGCAGTGAGGCCTTGGTGGCTTTTCTGTGTGCAACCTTAGCCCTTATCCCGGAATCCGGATCTCCTTTTGCCATGGTATACGGCGGAAGGGAGCTCAATGCCAGCGGCCGGGGCTATTTCGCTTCCATGGAAGCGCTTGCCAAGGTCGCCGACAATGTTGCGGCCTCCTCCAGTATGGTCGCGGGCTTCCAGCGCCGTAAAGAAGGCTGGCAGTATCAGACGGATGTGGCCGATTATGAGTTAAACGAGATTGACAAACAAATCGCGGCGGCCGAAATCCGCCTGGAGATCGCCAACCGGGCAATGGAAATTCACGATAAAACCGTTGAGCAGCTCGACGAGGTTTACGAGTTTTATCAGGATAAATTCACAAATCTGGGCCTGTACACCTGGCTGTCAACCAACCTCCAGGGCCTTTACCGGGAGGCATACAACAACGCCTATGCCATGGCCAAGCTGGCCGAGCAGGCTTATCGTTTCGAACGCGGAAACGATGCCGCCGAGATGATCGGCCCCAACCACTGGGAAGCTTCCCGGGCCGGGTTGCTGTCCGGGGAACGGCTGCTGACGGATCTGCACAACCTGGAACGAAAATACCTCGAAACCAACTACCGCACCATCGAAATCGATCAGGCCTTCTCCCTGACCCAGATCGATCCGGCCGCGCTGGTTGCTCTGAAACAGACCGGCACCTGCCAATTCGCTATCCCCGAGATCTACTTCGACCTGTTTTATCCGGGGCACTACCGCCGCAAAATCAAGGCCGTGCGGTTGACCATTCCCTGTATCACCGGTCCCTATACCAACGTCAGCGCAAGCCTGCGGCTGACCGGCAGCTGGCTGCGAAACGAGCCCGATGTCGACACCAACCTGCTGCAGGTACCGCTCACCCGTACCGTGGCCATCGCCACCAGCACGGCCCAAAACGATGTCGGCATATTTGAGCTCAATTTCCGTGACGAACGCTACATGCCGTTTGAAGGTGCCGGCGCCGTCAGTGAATGGGACCTGTCCCTGCCCAAAAATTTCCGCCAGTTCGACTACCAGACCATTAACGACGTGATTCTGAATATCAGCTACACAGCAGAGGCAGACAGTAATTTGCGGACAGATGTGGAAGGCGCGCTGGATACGCTGGAAGGATCAGTATATGATTTTCTCAGTGACGGCGTTGACCCTCAGCGCAGGCTAAGACGAATCTTCAGCTTACGGCAGGAGTTCTCTTCGGCCTTCAATGCCCTGTTACACAGCCCCGTGGATCAAGCGGTAACCATAGAATTGACGGACAAGCACTTCCCGATCTTTCTAAAGGGCCGGTCGCTGAATGTCAGGTCGGCCTCTTTGGTATTGGGAACACAAAAGGATCAGGAGATCGGAGATTTCCAATTATCGTTCAATGACAGCGTGATAACATCGGGAACCGAAGATGCAGATTTTCAAATCAACCCACGTTTCGGTGAATTATTCGCGGCGAACGTGATCAGCCTGTTATCGGACAACCCCCTTGGCGAGTATGTCATTACAATCGAAAATGCCGGCTTATTGGCACCAGAGGATACCCCATCATCCGATCCGTCGGCTATTGACTCCGAAAAATTAAAAGATATTTACATCTACTTGGAATATGGCTTGGTTTGAACAAGTTCTAATCAAAGGTAGGTTGTGTCCAGCTGATATAAATACCTTCTGAAACCTTCTCATTGTTTGTTTTCTCTATAACATTGAAGAAATCATTAATTATTTTCTGGATTTTGCACAAGATTCCACTTTTGGGACTACTTGGCTTTCAATTTACCCTCTTCCTATTTACACAGCTACGTTTTCGCTAAGGGTCGGCCCTTTTCATCCCATCCCCTCAGGCGATAATAGCCCTGAACCAGAGTAGTCATATATTCTTTCGTGATGCGATTGCCATCTTTTAATTTCTCTTTGAAGAATCGTTCAGGGAGACGGTCATCTTCGGTGGTCATCCCTTCGCGGAGGTTAAATCGACGGATTTCATCAACGATCCGAGATGCCATTTGTCGTAGGTTGGTCTTATCCATCGACATGCCTGTTGTGACCGCGATGATTTTAGAGAGTTCTTCCCAGGCATAAAAATCCCTATAAAACCGGCAGAGGATCATGAAATCGTTCAGCACGGCTCGCTCCTCGAAATCAATAAATAATTCCGCAACTCCGTCGGTTTTATTCGTATCAATTAAGCCGGCAAGCTCCGCCTTGTAAAAGGTGCCGCGCAGATGGCAGGCACCCCGGTCGCTCACGGCAAAGGACAGCCCCATGCCCTTCAGGGTACGAGGATCATAGCCTGCAGGTTCCATTCCCTTAACGTGAATTGCTATATCCTCCAGCCCCAGTTCCTGGCTGGCGGCCCGAATGCCTAATGCAAGTAAATCACATGGGCATCCGGTGCTAGTGGATCTACACCGACCGGGTTTCTCTCCAAAAGCAGATGCGTGCCCAACCCCTTTCCGCCCAAATACCGATATGCAATACTCTCATCCAGCACCTCT
Organism: Olavius sp. associated proteobacterium Delta 1; assembly: GCA_902749685.1. Classification (GTDB taxonomy): domain Bacteria; phylum Desulfobacterota; class Desulfobacteria; order Desulfobacterales; family JAFDCJ01; genus JAFDCJ01. Next base: position 19,728 of record CACVKW010000433.1, read on the forward strand.
ACGACGCTGGTTTGACTGGTTAGATCTATGATCAGAAGCCGGTTGAAAAATCCTTTCATCATGATAGCCTTCTCACTGATTTTGAATTTCGGCACTTGAATATCCAACAAGCGAAATCAAATAATAAAGGCCTTTATACCTTATGTACCTTGATATTGATCAATCCTTGTTCAATATTCGTGACTTATACGGGTTTGCTGTTTCACAAAGAACTATGCAGAGCATGGAACTCTTCCTGATCTATTGCTTCAACTCCTCGAAGGATTCTTCCAGGATGCTAAGGCCTTTTTCCAGCTGTTCGTCAGTGATTATCAGCGGCATGAGCGTACGGATGACATTTCCAAAACAACCTGTTGTGAGAATAATCAGACCTTTCTCAAGGCAAAGCTGCGCCAATTTCTTGGCCTCATCGGAGGCCGGTTCCTTTGTTTCCCGATCCTTGACCGACTCCAGAGCTAGCATGGGGCCTTTACCGCGGATTTCACCGATGATTTCGTAATTGTTCTGAAGTGCCTGAAATCGAGCAAATAGTACTTTACCTAATTCCCGACCCCTTTCGAGGATGCCGTCTTCATACAATATGTCCAGAACTGCCAGCCCAGCGCGGCAGGAAACAGCATTACCACCAAATGTGGCGCCAAGAGTGCCGGCCGGTAGTTTATTCATTAGGTCTTCCCGACCAGTGACTGCCCCGAGCGGCATACCGCCAGCCAAGCTTTTGGCCGTCGTGATAAGATCCGGCTCAATGCCCCAGTGTTCAATGGCAAAAAATTTCCCGGTACGGCCGACACCAGTCTGTACTTCGTCGATGATTAGGACGATATCGTGCTTTTGGCAGATTTTCTGAAGTTTTGGGAAAATCCCCAGGGGCCAGACCGTTGAGCCTGGCGGCCAACTCCACATACGGCTCATATGGAGCTACATGGAAACAAGGATGAATAAATTTTTCTGCTTGATCTTTGATGGCCGCAACGACTCTGGGATGACAGTGTCCCACATTATTAACGCCGATGCCGCCAGCAAAGTCGAGATACTCGCGACCTTCGACATCAGTCATGACTGCGCCGCTAGCCTTCTTAATGAAGACGGTGATGGTGTTGTAAGGTGCCTGGGGCACATTTTTCATTCGCTCTTGCATCAAAATTTTGTTACGCGACATTTTAAACTCCTTGCATAAGGCTTATATTTTATTAGTCATTTCTTCCTGACCTCTACCTTCAGCATATTTTCCCAGACTTTGATCATTGCGCCTTTGTTCTCCCAACCAAACCCTTGGCCCAGCGCCATTTGATAGGTTGGCATAGTTGCAGCAGTTATCGGCAGGGGGAAATTAGAGGGACGTCCGTTATATATTTACATTTTTACAAGCTTTTAAGTTGAGACACTTTAAATGATATTCGATAGTTATCAACTTCCTATCAGTTC
>CACVKW010000434.1 GCA_902749685.1 Olavius sp. associated proteobacterium Delta 1
CCACCCTACATATAAGGAGGATTTTTTTCAATGACTCGTATTATTACTCACTTTATGACTCATTCTAAACCCGTTTTTGGACAAGAGTGAAAAATTATATAAGATTGTTAGTTAGCCGGGCTCCAAACCAAACCTTCTTACGCAGGAGAAAATTATGAAAATAGACAGATACCTATTGGTGGTTTCATTTTTATTTCTATTTGTTTCTGGATTGGTGACAGTTGCCAAGGCAGAAGAATCGAAAATTGCGAATTTATCCTTTCCCTCTGGTGAGTATATTTTTTATCCACAGGAAAATAAGCCATTTAAAATTATATTTCATAGAGACGGTAAATGGGAAACAGTGGATAAAGGTATTGGACTATGGCTATATTACGATAACAGCAAATTTTATATGTATTTGGCTAATTGGAAAAACAAAAACTTTGATGCAAAAAGGACAAAATTATTACTCGAAGGAAATTTGAAGATAGATAATAAAAAGCTGATTTTGAGCGGATTTATAGATGGGCAACCTCGAATATCGGAATTTGTAAGGGTATCTAAGGACAAAACACAAAGAAGCCCAATGGCACCCGATGGAAGTGCGGTGATAACTGTTGAGGAAGAAGATCGCAGAGTCGAACCGCCGAGTGCCACGGAAGGCCAACGAAGCGGTATTAAAAAGCCGTTGAATTAAATTTCTGAAGGACCGCGTATAATTGGGAGATGAATTGAGAAAGTAATGGTCATATTTTATCTCGGCCTATCCTGCAAAAAAAGTAAGTCCATGATTTGTAATTGCATAAATTATTTCTTGACCCGATGACAACCTAAGAGTATTTAAACATTTAACATCTGTTCTGCCAATCGCCCATTCTGATATTTGTTTATTCTATTGTTACCCTGCATTCATTCTGGAGAAAAATGGCTCGGCAAGCCATGCAAAAAATCGAGGATCGATGCGCAAATCAGCGAGCTCTTATCACTTAAAAAAGGAGGTTACCATGAAAAAAATGAGATGGGCAGCACTTATTCTGATGGGAACATTTGTTTTATGCATTTTGGCAGCACCGGCTTCAGGGGAAATATTCTGGCCCGAGAAATGGTGGCCGTCCAAGTGGGGGGCTGATGATGAAAAAGGCTCGTTTAACACCATAACACCCCAAAAAATCACCGCCTCATTAAAAATAGTCAAAACAGGCAAAATCTACCGATTGGGCCGGCCTTATGAGATGACGATGCCGAAGTTCGGAAACCGCACCTACTCATTGCACATACCCGGTTTGCCCGTTGGGGGACCCGTTGGAAACAACAATATTGTCTGGAACGACGAGTTCATCGTGGGGGAGTTGGGGCAGGTCGGCACCCAGTTCGATGGTCCCGGTCATGTCGGCATCAGGGGCAAGGACGGTGTTGACCGGTGGTACAATGGGCGTGCCCTGGCCACCGCTGAAAATACTTACGGTCTCAAAAAAAATGGGGTGGAAAAATTGGGCCCCTGCATCACCCGGGGTGTGCTGATCGATGTCGCCGGTCTAAAGGGTGTCGAATCCATGAAAAAGGGCGAAGTTATTACGGTGGCAGATATTGAAGCCTGCATCAAAAAGGCTGGAATCGCTCCCATCGGGGAAGGCGATGCGGTTGTTTTTCACACCGGATGGGGAAAATACTACAATGAGCCGGCCACCTACAATGCCGGATGCCCAGGTATCGGGATAGAAGCCGCCAGATATTTAGTCGAGAAGAACGTCTCCATGTTGGCCGCCGACACATGGCCGGTGGATGCGATCCCCGGTGAGGATCCTAAAGGTGCGTTTGATATCCATAATTTCATGGAAACCGTCAACGGAATCTGGTACCTCGAAAACCTGGATGATGCGCCGATGAAAAAGATGGCCGCCGACGGAGTCTATGAGTTTCTCTGGATATTCGTGCCCGTGCCTTTTGCCGGCGCCACCGGCTCACCGGGCGACGCCATCGCGATTCAGTAGCAATCCAATACCGTCAAGGAATTAAGTTGTCATATGACGCTTAATCTTGATAAGAGCTCGCTTATTTGAGATTGTCCGCTTTAGCGTATTGCAATTAAATTTCCTATGAACTCCGGCTCGGGTAAAATTCAGGTAGTAGATTCAAATGCTCGATCCTCACCGCTAACTTTATAATATCCGTCAATCCAGACAGCCTTAATCAAAGATGCGATAAAGGAGATATTATGGCAGAATCGGAAGACCTCAAGAAAACCGCCAAATCGGCATTTGCGGATGCCGGTATCGAAGCGATGCGGCTGAAACTGGGCTTTGCCAAGTTTATTATCGGGACCGTAGCGGTCAGTGTTTTGACGGCTGTGTTGAACTGGCAAATTCAGAACAAGCGGCTGGAGTCTGAAATTATTGCCAAGGAAAACGAATTCGTGGCCCAATTTATCACCCAGGCTATCGATAAAGATCTGGAAATGCGGCGGGATTTTGCCGAATATTTCACACGCGTATCCCCGTCAAAAAATGCACGCGAACGCTGGAAAAGCTACCGTACCTGGGTTGCGGATCAACTGCAGATCGCCAGCAAAAAAGAGCTTGAAATTGCGCAACTCCGCGAAGAAAAAATGAAGCTGAATGAAGAGATCGCCTCCCTGACGGCCTCAGAGGAAAAGAAGATAAAAACGGAGCAAATCGAAAAGGTGCAGACCAACCTGCTCATCAAGCAGCAACAGCTCGCCAGCATCCGCTCCGACAGTAATTTACTGAAGCGCGATTTTGCGGCGGCATCGGAGCTGGAACGACAAGGCTTTGAACGATTGCTGGAAGGCGACTTCAACAGTGCCCGCCGAGCCTTTGAAGCAGCTGAAAGAGCATACCCTTCTTTTCATCAAGTGCACGAGATTGCCCGCCTGCTAAAGCGCGAACAATCACAGTTAAGCAGCCCCGAGGTCCAAAGGCGCGTATTGACCCATATTATTTCCGAATACAGCTGGAAAGCCCCCGCGGATTTGCTTGCAGCCATTGAACAAAGGCTCGCAAACTAGGCCCCGCCCGCCATCAGGCCGGTCCCCCCTCCGCCACGAATGGAATGTCATCCGATAAACCAAAACAGATTCAACTGGATCGAATAGCCCCGTAAAAGGGTTTACGGGGCTATTCGGCATTGGGCGTTAGGGACCGCTGACAACCGTCATGTACCTGCCTAAAAATTTTACATGACCATATTTTAAGATCAGCTTGGTGAAACGCAAATGTTTCGTGATTTTTGTCGGCGGGGTGTAGTCGTCCGCTGCAGCATCGTTTTGGTGCGGATCCCACCAACAGCCGTAATTAGCTTGGTTGAAATCTTTGAACTTGCCGATATAGACTGTCTTGCTGCTGCCCTCGTCGACGTATTGGGCAACCACCAGGAATTTGCCCGGATTATCTTCCCCAACCAGGCATTGACCGGTCTCGTCCGTGGTGCACAGGCCGGTTAAACCGATGTCCGACTGGAAAATGTCATCCAGCCGGCGCCTTGAAGGCCAACGGCCGTATGCTGCAAGAAATTCTTCATCCTCACGGTTGTATATTCTGACCCTGACATCTTGCAGGTCAACGGTACTGGAACGTTTCGCCCAGCCATATTTATTATATCCGCAGACCCCGCTTTTCTGAAAGTCAACAATTCTCATCGACACATAGGTTTCATCCGCAAACGGACAACCATATTGATCCGCCGGTCCCGCTGCATTCGGACAGTCATCTTCGTCATCGGGAATGCCGTCGCCGTCGGAATCCCGCCAGCCGTTTTTTTCGATCCAGGGCAACTCGTCCAATACTCCATTGAAATCATACGGATCATCGCAGAAACCGTTAAGGTCATCGTCAATGCATCCCTCTTCAGGCTCGTCATAATCATTCCAGTAGTTGCCGCCAACAGGAGCCGCCATATTGAAGATGTTGTCGGTGCCTATAATAACTCTGGCCTGAATATTGTTGTCGCTGAAGCTGTTGTTATAAACAATATTATTGCTGCAATAGAAGAGGAGGACGAGGCCGGTGTCGCTGTCGCTGTCGCTGTTGCCCGAAAGCGTGTTGCCGGTCAGGGTATTATTATCGCTGTAATAGTAGAGGTAGATACCATAGGGGGTGTTGTCGGTCAGGGTGTTGTCGGTCAGGGTATTGTCGCTGGAACTGTTCAAGTAGATTCCGGTGTTTGTATTTTCGTCGACGATGTTGTCCCTAATCACATTAGTATTGGCTCTGTTGAGATATATCCCATAGGTATTGCCCCTGGCGGTGTTCGCGGCGAGCTCATTATCAGCGGATTCGCTGTCAAGATAGATCCCCCGATAATTTCCGTCAAGGGTATTGTCAGGGGTATTGCCAAGGGTATTGCCGGCCAGCTTGTTGTTTTTGGAACTGGCAAGGTAGATGCCGCTGTCGGAGGCGGTCGTAATGTAGTTATCCGCCAGCACATTTTCATCGGATTTGAAAAGGTAGATCCCATAAGTAAATTGCTCAATGGTCACATTTTTAATGGTAACGCCCTTCCTGTTAGAAAGATAAATACCGAAGTTGCCTTGGCTCCGGGTGTTACTGAAGCCGGCTCCATCCAGGGTAATGCCGTCGCTGTCTATCTGAATGGTCTGATCCACATCCGTGGTCAGGGTGCATGTTTTAGTCTCATTGTCCCAGGTACCAATGGGCGTTTTCTCCCAGGCACCATTGGAATCTTGGACGCCTTCGCAGTCACCGCCATCGGTAACACAATTATCCGTATCATCAGCATCAGCATCATCGCAAATAAAATAGGTGCTGGCTGTGGGCTGGATAAAAACAATGTGACGACTTGTCAGGTCTTGAATATAGACATGGGTTCCGGCTGCGTCGGTGGTGAAGACCGCCAGATTGTGGAAGTCATCTTCGTACTTGTAATAGGTGGTCGATGGAAGCAAGCCCCCGAGGGTGATCTGGGTTGAAGCGGCATCCGTGACCGATTCGATGACCATCGTAACCACATGCGGAACGGACTCCAGGGTCAGGTCAATATCGGCCGTGCTTGCCAGGGTGAGGTTGAGGTACTCACTGTTGGTGATTGCAAAATAGGTTCCTGAGCCAGCGACCCTTCCAGGCATCTCAAGTGATTCCGGGATTGGCTCGACGATCTCGGATTCTGCCTGAACCGGTGCAATAAAAATTGCACTCAATAGCAAGAATAATGTGAAAATACTGGCTGTTTTTTTCATCCCATTTTCCCTCTCTTAAGATTAGAATTTAGACTTCCATGTTAAGCCAAATTTCGGGCAATCCTTACCGGCTGGAAATGAGTCTGCAGGATAAGGCCTGTTTTTAAGTAAAAGGTGTTTTACTAGAGCCTGTAAAGGCCCGATTTTACGGGGTATAAAAATCAGTGAATTACGTAAAACTTACTTATTCTGCAGACTCAATGCCGGGTCTAAGGGTTGTCCCCCCTAAATTGGTGGATAAGACCGAATATGCAAAATTTATACCAACCAACCGTAGTGCGGGCCGCTGAGTTCGATCCCGTTGCAATGCAGCGCGTTGCGCCAATTTGGGCTGCGCGTTGCGCTAATTTGCTTTTCTTCAAAATTTATAATTACAGGAAGAGTGTCAATTTCATGACTCTAATTGTACCATCACTCATTCAAGTCATTTGAAAATTTGGTTTTAAAATCATGTCATCGGCAATGGCTCAATATTACCCAAAAAGAAAGATTGCCTGGTTCTCATCAATGATTATTATCTGAGTTCATTGAATGAGGCACCGATTCGAGAGGACAAGCACCGTGACACCGGAAATCGCCCTGGTTTTAACCATATTGGCCGCGGCCGTAGTATTTTTGATTACCGAATGGATCCCAATGGAAGTCACCGCCCTGCTTTCACTGGGCGCTGTCGCATTGACCGGTTTGGTCACTCCTACCGAAGCGCTGTCCGGTTTCAGCAACCCGGCGGTTGTGACGGTCTGGGCGGTATTCATTCTCAGCGGCGGGTTGACCCGCACAGGCGTTGCCAACGTCATCGGTCATTTTGTGCTGCGAATGGCCGGGACTCGAGAAACGACGATGATCATCGTCATCATGACCACCGCCGGTTTGATGTCGGCCATCATGAACAATGTCGCCGTCGCAGCCCTGATGCTGCCGGTGGTCATGGACATCGCCCGCCACAGCGGCCGGCCGCCTTCACGGTTGTTAATGCCGCTGGCCTACGGCTCTCTGCTGGGCGGCCTGACGACCCAGATCGGTACCCCTCCGAACATCCTGGTCAGCGACGCCCTGCGGGATGCAGGACTCAAATCCTTTTCCTTTTTTGACTTTACACCGGTCGGGCTGGTGGTCATGGTCGCCGGCATTGCGTTTATGATCTTCATCGGGCGCCGCCTGTTGCCACAACGGGATGTTGCCAGAGAATCGGTGGCTGACACTAAGATCGACTGGCAAACCCAGTACGATCTGCAGGAGCGCCTGTTTCACATCCGCCTGCCCCGGGGCTCGATCCTTGCCAACAAAACCCTGGCCCAGGCCAGGATGGGTTCGGTCCTGGGCTGGAACGTGATCGGCATTACCCGTGGTGATCGAACATTGCTGGCTCCGGGACCAACCGACACCTTGCTGGCCGGAGACCGCTTAACGGTTGAAGGTCGGATTGAATCTTTAAACGAATTGAAAAACTGGCACCGGCTGGTTATCGAAGAGGGCGGCATCGACCTGCAGGAACCTTACTCGGACGAAATCACAATCGGCGAAGTATTATTGCCGGTGAATTCTCGATATGTCGGCAGCACGCTCAATTCCCTTGGTTTTCGCGGTCAATTCGGCTTGAATGTGCTGGCCATTCGCAGAAATGATCAAATCCGGCGCACCAGCCTGCAGGATGAGCCACTGCAACGGGGTGACATGCTGCTCGTGGCAGGTTCTGAAGAACATCTGCAGAAATTGGAAAATACAACCGGTTTTGATCAATTCCGCTACGTGAATCGATCGGAACTCACCGAAGTCTATCATCTGCATGAACGGCTGATGGTCATGCAGGTGCCGCCGGACTCGGCCCTGGTCGACAAAACTTTAAAAGAAAGCCGTTTAAGTGATGCCCTGGGAAGCCGTGTTCTGGGTATCTTACGAGGCGCAAACCCCATTATTATGCCCGAGCCGGACGAGATTCTGCTGGCCGGGGATCGTCTCGTGGTCGAAGGGCGTCAGCGGGATTTTGATTATCTCCGCGGACTTGAGGAATTGGAGATCGAACGCCGAACTGACACCGATGTGGCGAAACTAATTTCCGGTAATGCCGGCCTGGTGGAAGCCATTCTTTCACCGCAAACGACCCTGGAAGGCAAAACGCTGCGCCAGATCAATTTCCGTGAAAAATTCGGGTTGAATGTGCTGGCCCTGTGGCGCAAAGGACAGGCCCACCGGTCCAATCTGAGGGATATGGAACTGCGCTTCGGTGATGCACTGCTGCTGCTCGGCTCACGGGCCAAATTGAAGCTGCTGGGCCGTGAGCCGGATATCATCGTCCTGACGGAGACCGCCCAGGAGGAACTGCACACCGAAAAAATGAAGTTTTCCATCCTGATTATGGTTGCGGTATTGCTGCCGGTGATTTTGGGGTGGGTTCAGATATACATTGCGGCCGTGATCGGGGCCGCGCTGATGGTTCTGGTCGGTTGTCTGAGTATGAAAGAGGCCTATCGCCAAATTGAATGGAAAGCAGTCTTTTTGATTGCCGGCATGCTGCCGCTGGGCAGCGCTTTGGATCAGTCCGGGGCGGCCAGGCTGATTGCCGAAGGGGTGGTTGCTGCTGTCGGCCCCTTCGGGCCCGAAGCAGTGATGCTGGGCCTGGTCGCGCTGACATTTCTGGCAACCTGCTTTGTGCCCACCGCCGCCCTGGTGGTGCTCATGGCACCGATTGCGCTGAACACCGCAACCAATATGGAATTATCACCTTACGGTTTGATGATGGCCATTGCGATGGCGGCCTCGGCCAGTTTCATGACCCCCGTATCCCATCCGGCCAACATCCTGGTAATGGGGCCGGGAGGGTATCGGTTTACGGATTATTTTAAAATCGGTGGATTATTGACCCTGGTCATTTTTGTGGTGCTCATGGTGGTGCTGCCGCTTTTCTGGCCCCTGGTGCCTTGAAAAAGTTAGGCCCCTGAGACACGCAGGCGCGAAAAGAAGGTTTTCCGCCGCAAGGCGGATCAGTGTTCAGGTTTCAGGATATAGCTCCTCAACTCCCTGACACCCGACACCTTATATGAAATATTTTCGTGAACTTCCAAAAGCTGTTTCAAAGTACAGACTTCGTCGTCGTACTCGTACTCGTGCTCGTCCTCGATAAAATTCAAGGCCATCTAGGTTGTACTTAATGGCTAAAACACTGCTTACCTTAAACATTGAGCTGAAAACCTTACTTTTTCAATACCTGTTCGATAGCGCTTGATTTTATCCAGCCTCTTTTGTTTTTCGATAAACGAATCAATGACCAGCCGTCTTCAATTCTTTCCCGGTGGATGGTCGTCCCCTCGTGGAGTTTGAAAAGCACGGTATCATTGGAATCCGGACCGGCCAGAACATCGACCTCTTCGGCTAAAATGACGGCTCGCTGATCTGTGCTTAGCTGGAGCCATTTCACCCCCAGAGAAGCCCCGCCCACCAGCCAGAAAATCAGCAGGACAATAAAGACATAATAGGTCCACTCCGGGCGCACAAACAATCGCAGCACCAGGATGCTCCAAAATAAAATATTCAGCGCCGCAAAGCCCCACATCAGTTCACGAAAAGTTAAGTCATCCAGCCAGAAAAACGCCTGCTTTAGAAAATTCTGGTCTTCAGAAATCGCATCCTGTGTTTGGTCAAGGGCATAGCGCAGGTTAAAATTTAAATCCGCATCGCGCGGTATCAGATACTGAGCTCTTTTATAATTTAATACTGCCTGCCCAAGTTGGCCCGCACGGAAGTAGGCATTGCCGAGGTTGTAATAGAGATGTCCGTTTACGTATCCATGGTCGATTAGTTGAAAATAGCCCTTGATGGCTTCCTGATAACGATCTTCCTTAAAAGCTCGATTCGCTTCAAAATATAGCTCTTCGGCGGAGGGAGTATCTATCGCAAAACAACTTCCACCGGATAAAAAGAGCAGCAGAATAAGAATCAGCAATTTTAGGATCATAGTAGGTTGCATATTTTTGTTCTGTATACCAATCGGCGAGTTTTCAAAACAAAGAGAAAACATTAATGCGCACGCTAAGGCGCCAAGATTAATTAAAATCGACAGCTTATACCTTTAACTACTTTAGAAATGATAGTAGTATATTAGCTTCATCGAACCTCTTTTTCGATCTGCTTGATGAGTTGGGTGAGATCGGATTCGATCATTGCCGTTTCAGTTCCCAGGCCTGTATATTCAGCATTTTCCAGCTGCAGCATAATGTTTTGCAGCGCTTCGGCCGTGTCGGCGCCAACCCCTTGCGAAATCAATATCTTGACTGATTCCTGCGGAGTGAGAGATCCGTATGACAATCCGAAGCGACGGTTCAAATAGTCTCTGATCAGCTGAAGCAGTTTGCCCGAGTTCGGCTCGCGTTTGCGGTACTGTTTATAGAATTCCCGTGCCGCCTTTTTAGCCAACATATCAGGCTGACCCGCCCGGGCTTGCCGGCGCAGTTTGATACCGCCAAGCGTGCCCAGGTACAGAGCGAACGGCAGGCCCAACATGGTCCCAAAAAGCCAGGTCTCCAGCTGCAGGCGGTTGCCGGTTTTAAAATTTTGCATGGCGCTATGGACCGGAAAAATATCACGACCGAGTTCCCTGATCGTTTGCTTGACAGTACCGTCATCGCTTAGCCCGGCGGCGTTTGGTTCTGAAATCATGATTTTTTCTTTTTTGCCGGGCAAAACCGAAAGGGTATACTTGGAGGATTGCAAAGTTTTATAGCTGTGGTTTTCAGTATCAAAAAAGCTGACAGCAACCGGGGGAACCTCAAGACGGCCGTCTTTTTCAGGCACCAGCGCCCATTTCATGGTTTTGGAACCCGTCGTCCCGTTGCTGTCCTGGGTCGATTCCAGCACCGGTTTATCGGCATAAATTTTGATATGACTCAGTTCGGGCATTTTTAAATCGGGGATTCGATTAACATTGCCCTGTCCGCTTACTGATACCGTTAAGGTGGCCGACTCCCCGGTTTTTAGCGAGACGGGTTCCAGCTTTGACCACATCTTGAATTTTCCCACCAGACCGCTGAATTCAGGCGGTTTTCCCTTCTCCGGCAGCGGACGCACCGTCAGCTGTAAGGATTTGCTGGACACGCTCAGCGGACGGCCGCTGGCAAAAGACGAAAACGGGTCATCAAAAAAACCGCGCTTTGAACTTCCGCGTGATTGCAACACCGTCATGCTCATTTTGGCAGGATCGACAGTATAACGGCCTGCTTTGGCGGGCACCACGGCATATCGGACTTCAATCACCTGGAAGTTCTGACCGCTGCGAGTGCTGCGGTATTCAATGGGTTTTGAGATTTGTTTGAATATGAGATTTTCTGTCTCGGGCAGGTTGAGGTTGATATTTCTCACATTGCGGCGCAAATATAATTTCAGGGTGTAAATCGTCTGCTCTTCCACGTACACCGTATCATCTGCAAGTTCGGCAGTTAAGAATATGGGGCCGGGATCGACACCTTTTCCCTCAGCAGGCTTGAGGACTCGCAACTTCGCGCTATTGCTGGTGTAGGGTTTGCCATTTATTAGAACCCGGGCCGGACCTATCTGAAAGGTCCCGGTTTTATGCGGCTGAATAAAGTAAGTGTAGTCCACCCCGGAACTTAATTTACCGTTGATGAATTCAACCCGGCTGGACGTCCCACCCGATCTGACGTCAAAATTCTCCAAACCCTGAATTTCGGGCGTTGAATCGCTGTCGCGGCTGCCGCCCACACTGACGGTCAGCTGAACCGAATCGACCAGCAGCGTTTCCGACCGATCCAATTTCAGGCTCAGCGAGACCTTCGCCCATGAAAAAGGAGCGGCCATGAAAATTAATAATAGTATAGCTATCGTAAACGTGATTCTTTTCACGGTAATTAATCCGCCTTTGTGTGTTTATTTTTCAAAATAGAGCAATTAATTTCTTATCTCAAAAAATCTTTATATAAAATTTTTGTTTAAAGTGTATAAATTTGAAACCAACTATGCCGCTGAAACTTGGCTTGTTTTTGTCTTATAGGACAAACCAAAAATTTTACCAATCCTTACCGGAATTTACTCCCTGCCGCCGGCCTCTGGTTTGCAGCCGCATCATTTGCGAGCGATCTTCTTGAATATTGTCCAGCAATGCTTCAGCCTTTTGCTGGTTCATCCGGATTATGCTCGCTTTGGAGGTCTGCTGGCCTGCCTGGGCGGGGGCCATGTCCTCGCGTGGTTTCAGATCTCCCGCCAGGTCCGGTTGCGATTTTATCTCGGATTGCCGGTTCTCACCGGATTTTTTTTCAGGTGACTGCTCAGCCGATTGTTCCTGGTTGCCCTCCGATTGCCCTGACTCGTTTTCTTTTTGCTGCTGCTGCGCAGATTCCTGTCCGGAAGATTTATCATCAGACTGCCGGCCCTGATCCGCCTTGTTATTTTTCCCGTCGGAATGGTCTTGCTGCTGTTCGCTACCCGGCTGCGATTGATCCGGGGACTGCTCGCCCTGCTGCTCTTTTTGTTTTTCCAAGGCCCGCATGGCAAGCTCCAGGTTGTAGCGTGCGTCCTGGCTGGAAGGGTCCTGGGCAATTGCCTGTTTGTAATGCTTGACCGCCGATTGAAAATCACCCTGCTTATAAGTCGCATTGCCCAGGTTATAAGCCGCGTTGAAACGAATATCATGGTCTTGACTGCGTCGCAAGACGCTGGCGAAAGCGGCCGCAGCGCCCTGATAATCACCACCCTGGTAGGCCGCACATCCCCGATTGTAGCGATAGCGAAGATCTTTGGGATTATCCATATCCGACTGGGCATACGCTTTTTCAGCTTCAGCAAACCGCCCCTTGCGGTATAGTTCATCCGGCGGCTCCGCAGCCTGTGAGCGGACAGCCGTCAAAGTGCAAATCGACAAAATGGCCAGGAACCATATCCCGGCCCGGGCCACCGGAGCCTTGCGGCTGGAATTGGCCATTAAGCGGTTCTTTTCATCGACAAATCCCTCTATCAGCAAAAGAATAAAGGCTGCCAGCACAAACAGCGGGAAGCGCTCCTCATAGACTTTGATTTTGCCGCTTTTGAGCTCCTGGGCCTGGGTATGAGACTTAATGCCGTCAAAATAAAGGACGTCCAAATCCAGGTCCCCGGCCACCGACCGGACATAGGTTCCGCCGGTCAGCGATGCGATGTCCTGCAGGCCTTCTTCTTCCAGTTTGGATAATATCAGCTTTCCCTGACGGTCTTTTTTAAAGCCGCCGCTGCCGTCAAGTTCGGGAATCGGACCGCCGCCGACATCGCCGATCCCGAAAACAAATATTTTAACGCCCTTGGCCGCCGCCTGGCGAGCGGCTTTGATACCCCGGGTTTCGTTGTCTTCCCCGTCGGTGATCAACAAAATGACTTTATCGGTGGCTGATTCATCATCAAATGCGGAGATCCCCAAGTCGATGGCAGCCCCCAGATCCGTGCCCGGAACCGGAATCAAATCGGGCTGCAACGCACTTAAAAACATCTCGAGCGCGGCATAATCGAGCGTCAGGGGACACTGGATAAACGCCGCACCCGCAAAAGCGATCAAACCCACCCGGTCTCCCTGGACGACTTTGATAAAATCCAGGATTTCACGTCGGGCCCGTTCCAGTCGATTGGGTGCAATATCTTCCACCAGCATGCTGGGTGAAACATCAATCAGGAGCATGATATCCACGCCTTTTTGACTGACCTCTTCATAGTGGCTGCCCCAGCGGGGACCGGCCAGTGCAAACAGCATCAGCCCCAGGGACAGCAGCAAAAGCAATGCTTTTATAAATCGCCGACCGCGATGATCAAGCGCCGTAAGCCTGTCCAGAAGGTGCGGATCGGCAAACTCCCGCATGGCTCTTTTCTTTTTGCGGCTTTGAACAATCAGGGCCACGGCCGCCAGGGGCAGCAGCCAGAGCAAATTCAGCATCCATAGATGGGACAGGTTCATGGAACGGTCCTTAAAATGGTCGATTTCAGCAAAATTTCAAGACCGAACAGGATCAGAGCCGGGATCAGAAAATACGGATAGAGTTCCCGAAAATGGAAAAATTCTTTGACTTTAATTTCGGTTTTTTCGGCCCGGTCAATGATATCATAAATTTCCGCGAGTCCCTTGGTATCAGTCGCCCGGAAGTATTTACCACCGCCGATCCCGGCAATCTTTTTCAATGTGCCTTCATCCAGGTCAACTTTACGGCGCACAATGCGTGTGCCAATCAGGGATTTGACTCGAAACGGGGCCGGCCCCTTGCCGCCCACTCCGATCGTATAAATTTTGACCCCCAGCGCCTGCACGGCTTCGGCCGCCTGTTGGGGTGTCAGATCCCCGGCATTGTGGCGGCCGTCGGTCAGCAGAATTAAAATTTTGGACTCGGCCTTTAAATCTTTCAGCCGCTTGCCGCCGATCGCCAGAGCAGAACCAACGGCGGTTCGATCGCCGGCCATGCCGATGGTCATTTTTTCCACCAGGCCCAGCAACAATCCCTTGTCCAGGGTCAGGGGCGCCTGGGTAAAGGCCGCTTCGCCAAAAACCACCAGTCCAATGCGATCGACTTCTCTTTTTCGAATGAAGTCAGTGACCACCTTTTTGACCGCCGTCAGGCGGTCGACCGGCTCGTCATTTAGTTGAAAATCCAGGGCCTGCATCGAACCGGAGGTGTCAATGCACATGACAATGTCCACGCCCGGAGATCGAATTTCACGGGAGACATTGTAAAATTGCGGCCGTGCTGCTGTCAGAACCAATAATATCAGACATAAGGCCCGCAGCACCAGCGGAATGCGCTGCCAGATAGCGCTGCCCTTATTGGCCAGTTCAACCAATCTGGAGGCCATGGAATGGGTGATAGCGGCCGGCTTTTTCAATATTTCAAAAAGCAGATAGCCGACCACCCCTGTCAGCAGCACCAGGAGCACCGGGTAGGCGAATCTAAACATCATTCCGGCACCTCCTGATCCGGCCCGTTTCCCTGATCACTTGCCAGCTGCGCGCTGGATTGCCGAATATAGGCCAGCGCCGCTTTGATATCTTCTTCTTTGCGGGCCTGGGTGGGCACGGTGTCCGCAAACTTAACCAGATCCGCCTGCTGCAGCAGGGGAATCAGCTTACGATCCTGCTCGGCACGGATGTGTCTGGCAATCTCTTCGGTCGTAAACTCGGCCGCCGGAAAGTTGCGGATCGACTCCAGGTAACGCCTTAAAATTTCAGAAAAGACAAAATAATATTTTTTTACCCGCCCTTTTTCAAAATATCGTTGGGAATCCAACCCCCGGAGCTCTCTGCGGGCACGTATCTCAGGCGGCTCCGTGTATTGCGCCAAAGCGGCCGGTGTTTGTTGCCTTTTGTACCACCAGAACAGTCCCAACCCGATCAGAACCAAAGCAATGAATGCGGCCAGCCATAACAGGTAGCTTTGCCAGATCGATTGTACCGGAACAATATCGCGAATCGGACGCAGCTGAGCCTCTTCAGCCTTCGCGCTAAGATTTGATATTGCCTGAATCGACACCGGGGGCGCTGTCAGGAACTGCGGTTGACCGTTCGCATCCAAATACGGGAAACTGATCGGTGCAGACTGCCACGGCCCCACCTGATCGACCAGCAATTGTATTCGAATCTGCCCGGGGTTGATAATTTGTTTTATAATGCCAAGATCATCCAGGCCGTTCACTTCCATATTTTCCGGCAGCCGGCTGCCCTCCGGCAGACGGTAATCCAAAGTGAGCCAGACCACTCCGCCAACCGGAACGGATGCTTGGTCCAGGGAAGCGGAAAGGGATCCGGTATCAACATTCGTCGCATCAACAGCCCCGGGAATACAAGGAACAAAAATCAAGATGATTAAGAAGAAAGTCGGAAGTCGGAGACTGGAAGTGGGAAGTCGGAATGCGGCAGTCGGAAAAAAGGATTGCTTCATCCCAAACTTCCGTAGGGCGATACTTTTTAATTTCAAATTCAAAAAATTCCGACTTACATGTTCCAACTTCAATATCGCCTCCCAGCCTTCAAACTTTCCAGCAATTGAGCTCTTTTTTACTCTAAACATTGAGCTATGCCCAATAAGCATTGTTTCCGACTTCCGCATTCCGACTTCCGAATTCAACCTATTCCGACCTCCAAATTCAATTTATTCCGAATTCCCAATTCCAGTTTCCCACTTCACTTTATTCTTTGCCTCCGGCGGTTGAAAAGACGGGTCAACGGATCCACTGCGGAACGATTGGTATAGACTTCCTCCATATCAACACCGGCTTTCTTAATAAGCTCGGCTAATTGGCCTGTGTGCTGCTTTTGATAGTCGCGCCATTTTTCCTGCAGTGCCTTGCTGCGCGTATTTACCAGGGCAACCTGTCCGCTTTCCGGATCCTGCAGCGTCATCAACCCTAAATTCGGCAGTTCATCTTCGGCCGGGTCGCATATTCGAATCACGGTGAGATCATGTTTTTTAGCAGTCAGCTTGATAGACCTGTCAAAACCCGTGTCCAGGCAGTCGGAGATCAAAAAAACAATCGCCTGCCGTTTGACAACCCGATTCAGATAATTGAGGACCACGTCAATATTGGTCGTCAACTGCTGCGGTTCATAGGTAAATATTTCTTTGATCAGCCGCCAGACATGAGCCGCACCTTTGCGGGGCGGTATGTACTTTTCGACCTGGGAGCTGAATAAAATAGCGCCCACTTTATCGTTGGTCCGGATAGCCAGAAATGCCAGCATGCCGGCGATCTCAGCCAGCAGCTCTCTTTTAAATTTGCTTTTGGTGCCGAATAGGTGGGAACCGGACAAATCCAGCAATAGCATCACGGTAAGCTCGCGCTCCTCATGAAATACCTTGACAAATGGATGCCCGAAGCGCGCTGATACATTCCAGTCGATGGTGCGGATATCATCCCCGGGCTGATATTCACGGACTTCAGCAAATTCAATTCCCTGGCCTTTGAACGCGCTTTCATACTGGCCGGCAAACAGATCATTGGCCAGATAGCGGGTCCTGAAATGAAACCCCTGAATTTTTTTTAATAGCTCTTCGGATAGCATACTTTGCGCTTTCAAAGTCTGAGTTATATTGAGCAACACCTTTTATCCTGCGGTGTGCTGCTAAGTTAATATTAAGGTTCCAGTGTTCAGGTGTCAGGTGTCAGGTGTACAGCTGACATAAGACAGCGGACAGAAATTCGGATTTGGCAGCCGAGGTTATTCGATTGAGGATTGAAACTGCATTTCCTCCAATACGCTCCGCCCTATGGGTTTTAACATTATAGCTTAATCCTTTTGCCTTTTACCTTTAGCCTTTAACCTTACACCTTATACCTTATGCCTTACACCTGTCGTCTTACACCTTGAGCCTTGGTCCGATGCCCTTTGCCGTGCGCCGTGTGCCTTACGCCTTGTGCCTATACGTTCCCGCAACTCGCAATCAGCTTGCCCGACACCTGACACCTGACACCTTTTACGGTACCTCAATCCGCTCCAATAGCACCTCGATCAGATCATCGGTGGTTTTGCCTTCAGCCTCGGCTTCATAACTTAAAATAATCCGGTGCCTGAGCACATCCGGCGCCATGGATTTAACATCTTGCGGTGTCACATACCCCCGGCCGCTTAAGAAAGCATGGGCCCGGGCCGCGATTCCCAGCCAGATAGATGCCCGCGGTGAGGCGCCGTAACTGATCATGGAACCGATGTCGAGCCCAAAATTGCCGGGATTGCGGGTAGCGCCGGATAATTGCACAATATAATCCGTGATTTTTTCTTCCATGTGAATGGAGCGCATGACCGCCCGGGCGGAATCAATATCGGAAACCTCCACCACCCCGGAGATATTCTCGGCCGCCTCTGCGTAGACGCGGTTCATAATTTCTTTTTCCTCCTCGCTGGAAGGATAATCGACCTTAATTTTTAGCATAAACCGGTCGATCTGGGCTTCGGGCAGGGGATAGGTGCCCTCCTGCTCTATCGGGTTCTGGGTGGCAAGCACCAGGAAGGGATTTTCAAGAATAAAGGTTTGCCCCCCGATGGTTACCTGGCGCTCCTGCATGGCTTCCAACAGAGCACTCTGAACTTTTGCCGGTGCCCGGTTGATTTCGTCGGCCAAAATGATATTGTTAAAAATAGGACCTTTCTTGATCTCGAAGGAGCCGTTGTCCGGTCGATAGATCTGGGTGCCGAGGATATCCGCCGGTAAAAGATCCGGTGTAAACTGGATTCTTTGAAACGATGTTTTAATGGCAGTGGCCAGAGTCTTGACCGCGGTGGTTTTTGCCAATCCGGGCAGTCCTTCCAGCAGCAAATGACCGTCACAGAGGAGTCCAATGAGCATTCGATCCAAAAGCCCTCTCTGGCCGACAATGATCTTTTCGACTTCCGCCAAGATCTGGCGCACAATGACGCTTTCTATTTCAACCTGCTGGGTGATTTGCTGGATATCCATCGTTTTTTTCTCCTAGTCGGTCCAGTAATTAATCCGCGGTGAAAACAAGAAATTTCAGGGTTCTAAATTCCTCTTTCTAAAAACAAACCAGTAAACCCGAAATGATAAGGGTAACCCTAAATTATTTAATTGTAAAAAATATCAGTAAGATGTCAAGACCTGTTTCGCATTTTATTTTCCTTGTATTTTCCTGGCTCCGTATTATCGTGTTCTTATGCGAAGGGTATTTAAAAATATAAGTGTCTCGTTGGGATTGATCATTACCTGCGTCGCATTGCCGTCGTATTCGGCTGGATTTTCGATGGATTATTCAATCGGGTTCAACGGTCATTTTAAACTCAATAGTTGGACACCCTTGAGCGTCGTGCTTGACAACAGGGGCCGGGCAACTACCGGCAATCTAGAGGTGATTGTCACCTCCGGCAGCGAGTACCAGGGAGATGTCTACCGGACCATTTATACGACGGAGGTCGATCTGCCGCAAAATTCCAAAAAACGCTATGCATTGACCATCCTAATTAAATCCTTCAGCCATGATCTGATCATTCGGCTCAGGCAAGACAAAGATTTGATTTTTGCCAGATCAATCAATCTACGACCCCATTTCACCGAAAAGAAATTGGCCGTGGTGGCGGATAATTTTGTTGCCCCGGATATTCTGTCGGTATTGCCGAATCATCTTTACCCGGTCAACGTCCGTCCGAAATCCCTGCCGGAAACCTGGTACGGCTATGACAGTGTGAAACTGCTCATTTTGCAGGCCGACACCATCAGACAGCTACGCGATAAGCAGTTTCAGGCCCTAAGCCGATGGTTAAAACAGGGCGGATATCTGGTCGTTGGGACCGGCCTAAACTATGGCTCACTGGGTGACAAGAGGCTGCAGGAAATTCTGCCGCTTCATATCGCAGGGCATCAGCAACTTTCTGAACTGACGTCGTTGGGACAGTTTTGTGGTCGAAAGCTTACCGGGAATCAACCGTTTCTTGTGTTAACTGCCAGGATTGACGATTCCAAAATCCTGCTAAAAGAAAATGACATCCCGATCATTACCCGCAAGAACCTTGAACTCGGCCAAATTATTTTTCTGTCCTTTAATTTTAATGCGCCGCCGTTCAGTCGTTGGGATGGCAGACGCATTTTCTGGAATAAAATCCTTTCCCTGCCGCCGGAAATTGACAGGCCAATGATTGAAGTGGCTGATCAGCAGATCGTGAATTCAATGTTAGCCGGCATACCGCTGGAATTTCCGGATTATAGATCGGTTGTCGTGTATGTCGCTGCATATCTCTTTTTTCTATGGTTTTTATTGAAGCAAATTAAAAAACCCGGCAAAGGCCGGTGGCAATTCAGTCTTTATTTAGTATTGCTGATCGCTTTTTTTACTTCTATTGGCTACTGGGGCTTTTACCGTCCCAACCTGAAACAAAAATTTTCCTTCAACAGCTTTTATCAACTGGACATAGCCGATCCCAATGCACCTGCCACCGCAAAATATGTCATCGGTCTGTATTCATTAAAAAAATTAGATTATGGATTGAATTTCGGGTCATACACCGCCCCGATTACCCACATTGTACCTGAAAAGTCGGACATTAAAATACCCGCGCCCTATGTATTGCAAAAAAAGGATAGCGGACAACATATTATCGGCTCCATCAAACGCTGGTCCCATAACTTCTACAAGCTGAATCTGCATGTGACCTCTCCCCTGGCAGGCTATGCCCGCAGCGATAAATCTTTCATGACGCTGATGGTTGAAAACAAGTTGCCGCACGATCTGGTCGATTGCCTGATCTATTACCGGAAACGATTTTTGTTTGTGGCGGATATTTTGGCGGGCAACCGCCAGACAATGAAAGTTGACCTGGCAAAATTGAAAAAAAAAGAAGCTTTCGGTGAGCACGCGGCCGATGCCATTGTCAGGCGCTTGGTCGGCAATGGATCGGCCGCATACCTTCGAAAAACCCAGCGGCTCCTCACACCGGAACTGTTGCTTGAAATTCATAATAAATACAAATCGCGATCCGACAGCATGATTCTGATCGGATGGGTGCAGGCCGGTCTGATCCTACCGCAATTCAACCAAGACCGCCCGCCGGGTGCCGGCATTACAATGATCAACTGGAAACTTCCAGTGGAAATAATCTTATGAAGTTTTATTTTTTGACGGACGAGTCCGAAAAATCCCTGGCGCCCTTTTTTTCAAAGCGTGTACTGGGAACCGTCATGGGCAGTGTTGTTATTGTTGGTGCAGTGTTGATCGTATTCTGGTCCCGGCGGCCGCTATCCGAATTAATGGCAACCGGCAATGAGCCGACAATCTTTTTTCTTATTTTTGCGGCGACCCTGATTGTCAATTCCTATGTCAATCTATGCTGTGGCGCTGGTGACCTGGTTCGAAGAGGCTACTTCATGATGAATTATCAGACCGATAAGTCGACCCATGAGAAAGAAATTGAATTTTATCGGTACGGCATGCTTGAATTTTTCTTGCATGCGCTGGTATTGCTGCTGCCTTTTTTGCCCTTGCTGTCCCTGGTCGCTTTCATTTCCGCGGTTTCCATGATCACCTTTATAATGGCGGTTTCCGTCTTGTTCACCTCATCTTTGTTTTGTCGAATGTCCGGTTTTCTGGCTTACTTGGTCTGGGGTCGATCGAATACCCTCGGTTACTTTGCAGCCCGGGCACTGCTGATCTTTTTCATTTTCGGAACGATCTTATTGGCCCCTGCTGTCAATCCGCTGCGGCTTCTATACCTGTTCGGTCAGAGCCCGGACAGCAGGAGCTATCTCTTGGCAATTTATTTGACGGTGGTGTCATTTGCCATACTTATCCTCATACTGGTAAACAATGCTTTAGTCAGACGCCATATAAAAATTGGTAGTGGTTCAGAGGTTCAGGAATAAGGGATTTTCGAAGAGGTCAATATTATTTTGAAACAACGGTCCTGCCCTCGGCCGAACGACGAACACCTGAATGGGGTCTTTCGGCTCGATTACGGTTCAGGTTAACCTTGAACGGTAAACCCTGAGCCTTTGAACCCATATGGAGTATTTAACGTGAGTGCCGAAATCTCGTTTAACAGTCAAATCGCAAAAATTAAACGGCGAATAGTTATCCGGGCCACCCACGGAATATTGCTCAATGCGTCGTTGATATTTCTTACCACCAGTCCATTTTTCTATATCCTCAACCGAACAGGCGTTATAGAATTCCGTATTTATGGAACATGGTATTGGATTCCCATCGGACTCGCTCTTTCAACGGCACTCTTCATCGGCTTTGTGACGAGAAGCAGTTTATTGACTATTTTAATCGATATCGATCGCCGCTTAAACCTCCAGGACCGAGTCAGCACCGCCTATGAATGCCTTAAATCAATGAAGAAAACTGAATTTGCAGAATTACTGATAAATGATGCAGCAATCAAATTGCGTCAATATAGCAGGTCTCAACTCGTGCCGGCAAGATTTTCAGTTCTGCATCTGCTGGTAATCATTTTGCTCACAATCAACATTTTTTTGTATTCGGGCGGTTTTTTTTCATCAGGTTTTAAGTCAAGCCGCCGGGAATTAGAAAAGATAGACAACGCCGGCCAATTGTTGAAAAGTTACATGGTCAAACGAATTGACAACAAGACTGTCCGGCAGTCAAGCACCCAATCCGATTACACCAAAAAACTGGAGCAAATCAGCAGTAAACTCAAGGACGGTTCAAAGCCATTCGAACAGCGCATTGCGGCACTGGACAGTTTATTGAAAGAAGTTCAGGGTGAGCAGACACGTCTGGCAACCGAGTTGGGTGCCAGACTGGATTCGGCCGGTATCAGAAAAATACCCATTCCAAAAACTCCTGATCTGGCAAATTTATCGTCTGGTCAATTGGAAAAACTCAAAGGGCTTCTTAACCGAACGCTGAACAGCCGGATACCCGATTCCATCAAGCAAAATATTGAATCCCTGCAGGAGCTGGGCAGCATTGAGAACCTACTTTCCCGGATTATTGATGATCTCAAAGATGGCCGGTCCATAATAGGTGAATCCGCCCGGTCGGCCGGTATTAAAGGGCGGGCGCCTCAATCAACCGCAGCGCCTGAAAATCAACCTGATGATCTGAACCGGCCGCATCCGGACAAAAAATTTTCAGACCCCAACCAAAACGTTGGGGATCGGACCGGTCAGCAGGGTTTCGGGCAAGGGCAGCGAAATGGTGATGCCCTGCAGGATGGATTGGAGCCGCCGGAAGGTTATTCAGACGCCGCCGGAAACGCCAAATCAAATGAAGAAAGCAAATCGAGCCATGAACTCGAAAAAACACCCAACTCCGCCATACAGGATAAAATGGCGTCCTCTCCGGCGAAAACTTATCTCATTCATATTCGCGCATTGACGGACATGGGTGAAGCCCGCTTTGAAGAGGAAGAAATTTTCCGAACCTATCGCAAGGAGGTTGAAAGCATTCTTCAAAAAGAGGATATTCCAGTAAATTACCGCGACTATATAAAAAATTACTTTATTTCGATCGGAATAAATACGGAAGAAAATGCCCATGAATCTAAATGAAGACGTCGAATCCATCAGGAAAAATTTCGGACTGATCGTCAATGAGCTGGCAAAAATCATTGTGGGTCAGGATATATTGATCAAACATCTTTTTATTTGCCTGCTTTGTGGCGGCCATGCCTTGATCGAAGGGGTCCCGGGACTTGGCAAAACATTAATCGTCCGATCGTTGAGTAAAATACTGGATCTCAATTATTCGCGCATCCAGTTTACCCCGGATCTGATGCCGGCCGATATACTCGGCACGAACATGGTGAAGGAGGATGATCAGGGAAATCGATTTTTTGAGATTTACAAAGGACCGATATTCGGCCAACTCGTCCTGGCCGATGAAATTAATCGGGCCAGTCCTAAAACACAATCGGCCCTGCTGGAGGCGATGCAGGAAGGAATAATTACGGTATTCGGTTCACAGTATAACTTGGAACCGCCATTCATGGTGCTTGCCACCCAGAACCCGATCGAAATGGAAGGCACCTACCCGCTTCCTGAAGCCCAGATTGATCGATTTTTCTTCAAACTTAAGATTGATTATCCCAATCAGGCAGAACTTAAGAAAATTTTGGATAAGACCACTGAAGATTATCACTATGAATTAAGCCGCGTTAGCGGGGCAGATTCAATTCTCAAAATGAAAGCCCTGGTCAAAAAGGTGCCGGTGGCGTCCCACGTCAAGGATTTTACCACCCGCCTGGTACTGGCCAGCCATCCTGATAATGAACATGCCTCCGAGCGCATTAAGGAATACGTCCTGTTTGGCGCAAGCCCCAGAGGCGTGCAAAGCTTAATTCTGGCCGGCAAAGTATCCGCTTTGCTTGACGGTCGCTACAATGTTTCCCTGGAAGACATCAAAAATGTCGCCAAACCCGCCTTAAGGCATCGCATGGCGCTGAACATCAGAGGTGAAACCGAAGGCGTGAACACGGATGAACTGGTGGACGAGATCGTCAGGAATTTGGATGGGGGTTAGGAAGAAAACAGCGAATATCGAATATCGAACCGCAGAATATAGAATGTCGAAGGAAGGTATTCGATCAATTTAATTTTTACTTAAATAAACAGAGCGAAGCGATTCCACACTTCGATATTCGATATTCGTTATTCTGCGGTTCGCTTTTTTATGGTTTTGAAAACCGTGTTCGCTGTCGTGGTTCCCTCTTCAATTAATTTATGGAGCACACGCATGTCCAATCAACTCGACTCCTTCATCGACGATGAGTTTTTAAAGCAGCTGGAAAAACTTAAGATCGTCTCCCGCAGAAGTCCGCGCAATCCACGCCGGGGTGAATATCGCTCCTGGCAAAGTGGCGAAGGATTTGAGTTTCTGGATTTCAGAAAATATCATCTGGGTGATGATCTGCGCTATGTGGATTGGAGTGTCTATGGACGCCTGGATAAGCTGTTTATCAAGATGTTTCACGCTGAAAAGGGACAGACCGCCCACATTCTGTTGGACATGAGCCGCTCGATGAACAGCGGCACACCGTCCAAAGATATCACGGCGAAAAAGATAGCTGCCGCTTTAAGTTACATCTGCTTATCCAATTTGGATAAAACCGGTTTGATGGCATTTAACAGTCAAATTATCAAAATCAAACCACCGGCCCGGGGCAAAAAACAATACCTTGAGGTGCTTAAATTCTTCCAGTCACTCAAACCCGCTGAACAAACCAATGTTAACGGCAGCCTGAAAGAGTATGCCGCTATCTGCAAAAATCCCGGAATTGCCATTATTATCAGCGATTTTTTTGACCCCCAGGGCTATGAAGACGGGCTGAAGGCATTGGCTTATCGAGATTTCGACATCAATTTGATTCAGGTGCTGGATCATGAAGAACTCTACTGGTCTAAGACCGGCAACCTTCTGCTCACCGAATGTGAAACCGGAGAGAAAAAATTAATCTTTGTCGATAAGAATTTATTGGAGCTTTACCACAAAAAAATCAATGAATTTGTTGCCGGCATCAAAGGCTATTGCAGCCACTACGGCATGAATTATTTCCTATGCGATACGCGGTTACCGTTTGAAAATCTTTTAACTAATTATCTGTCAGAAGGCGCATTGTTTCGCTAAAAAAAACATGACTGCAATTTAGAAAGCTATCGACATAACCCTAACATTGCATAAATTCTTATCATCTAGCCTGGCCGTTATGCCTGAGATCGTTGCTTTTTCCGGGCTGATGCTGGATATCTAACAGGACACTATCGGTGAATTTCAACGACATCCAGGATCCAGAAACCAGAATCCAGGATCAGTCAATACTGTCAATGGTCTTCA
>CACVKW010000435.1 GCA_902749685.1 Olavius sp. associated proteobacterium Delta 1
ATTAACCCTATAGTTGCATAAAATTTTGAAATCCAACTTCGCTGCTGCAATGAAGACCATTGAAAGTATTGACTGATCCTGGATTCTGGTTTCTGGATAC
>CACVKW010000436.1 GCA_902749685.1 Olavius sp. associated proteobacterium Delta 1
CGGCGAACTCGGAGGCGAAGGCGACGCTGTTGCTTTTGTTGTTTCCGATGTATCTGATTCCGGGCAAACCAGAGACTATATCAACCGGACTGTTGAAATGTGGGGTAAAATAGATTTTTTGTTCAGCAATGCGGGGATCATCGGCGCTATCAAACCCATCACCGATTTCCCGGAAGACGTGTTTGACGCAGTTATGGCGGTCAACGTCCGCGCTTCATTTCTGGCCTGCAAATATGGTCTGCCCCATATGAACGACGGGGGAGGCATCCTTTTCACCTCCAGCATTGTCGGCGTAACGAGTGACCCGGGTATTTGCGGCTACGCCACATCAAAACATGCCCTGATCGGCCTGATGCGTACCGTCGCCAAGGAGGTTGCCGTTCGCAATATCCGAGTTAATGTTGTGTGCCCCGGACCGATCGAAAACGCGTTTCAAGCCGATGTGGAGGTCGCTTTGAGTGCTGTCATGGGGAGGAATGCGACCGAAATTCTCGACGCGGCAACCCCGCTGGGACGCCACGCCAGAGTTGAGGAAATCGCAAAAATGGTGCTTTTCCTTGCTTCCGACCAAAGCAGCTACTCGACTGGAAGCATCTTTATGGCGGACGGCGGAATGAAC
>CACVKW010000437.1 GCA_902749685.1 Olavius sp. associated proteobacterium Delta 1
GAGATCGTTGCTTTTTCCGGGCTGATGCTGGATGCTTGATACTCGATGCTGGATATCTAACAGTACACTATCGGTGAATTTCAACGACATCCAGTATCCAGAAACCAGAA
>CACVKW010000438.1 GCA_902749685.1 Olavius sp. associated proteobacterium Delta 1
CTGCCCTGCCGGCCAAACCCTGAAAAGACGCAAGTTTTTTAAAAAGCGTCAACCCTATGAATATATTGCTGCTGCGGGCACATGTAACAGTTGCCGACTCAAGCCGCAATGCACTAAGGCCAAATCCGGTCGAACCCTCAAGCGCCATGTCAGACAAGATGATTTAGATTCTATGCTGACGCAAGCACGCAGCCGGGAATCTAAAAAAGATATCAGAACCTGCCAGCATCTGATGGAAAGATCATATGCACAAGCCACACGCTATGGATTCAAGCGCGCACGCTGGCGAAGACTGTGGCGCGTTCAAATACAGGAATACCTGACCGCTGCAATCCAAAACATTAAGATTCTACTAAAAGA
>CACVKW010000439.1 GCA_902749685.1 Olavius sp. associated proteobacterium Delta 1
AACCTGATTTCTAAATCACTAATTTCCCGTTTATAACTGCCTGTTTTTATTAAAGGCAGTATTTGATTTTCAAATTATTTTGGACAGCAATGACCGTCCATATCCTTGAATATGGATAGAACCTCTTGAAAGGTGTCGCTTTTGATAATCTTGAATTCATGATCGTAAATGGCGAAAAGTGTTTTACGGTCTCTACTGAAAATAAGCAGTACAAGTTCGCTGCAGGAGACAATCTCCCGAAATTTTAAGATCAAGTAAGATGAAACGTCCTTCAGGCTGGATTGGGCGCCGATTTTTTGAATAATGTCAAAGGAGCTTCTGGTCTGGTGGTAAGCGCGATCGAGTTCGACGGCATTTTTTTCAATGCGCTGAGTGTGGCTCTGGATACGTCCGAGCATACGGTTAAATGAAGCTGTCAAACTGCCGACTTCATCATGTCCGCCAGGTTGCAAGTTGAACTCCAGATTTTTTTCATCAATATTTTCTGCAGCCTCTGCCAGGGCTGAAAGGGGCCGTGTGATCCGTCTGATGAAAAGATAACTGACGGATAATGAAAGAAAAAGGATGCCGCAAGTGACAGCCGTCATTTGAAGCCATAAATTGATAACCCGTGAGCGGTATGTTTTTTCGGAAAGACCCATGCGCAGGACCCCCGCCTTACCGGCGAAAATCGGCCAGGCGATATCCAGATAGTGCTCGCCTTCATCGTTGACGATACGTTTAAAATTGCCCCGTTCATTCTCGGTGGTCGTGTTGACTCCGATTAATTTTTTTGGAATACCATCGGCGAAGGTGTGTGCCAGAATTTGATCGTCCTTAATAACAAAGAGGTAGGTGATGGAAGGATTACTATCAAGCTGATAATTCAACAGGTTCTGGAGGGAAACCAGATCGTTGATCAGCACTTTGTTGGTTGCCTCCAGCGCTACGGCCCGGGAGATATATTCGCCCTGTTTGGCGGCGGCCTCGTGCAGACTGTTGCTGAAACGTCTCGTTTCTATAAATGAAATAACCACCCCGCTTCCGATCACCAGCGCTGAAACTGAAATCATCAATTTGCTTCTGAGGCTATGCAATCTCATCGCAATTTCTTCCCAGCAGTTTCATTTTTTTTCTTCATCGCCAGTATCGGATTGTAGCAGCCTTCGATGGGTTCGATGAAGCGGTCAATCATCAGTTTCTCGAGGATTTTTTCGCCCTGGGGGTCCTGGTGCATATTATAAAGCAGATCGCGCATGCGGTCTTTCATTTGAGAAGGCAGGCGTGAAGACGCGACGACCGGAGGATTGCCAAAGGGCTCAGATTTTCTGATGACACGGGTTTTAGCGCTAAAAATCGGATCCCGGTGTTGGTAATACTCCCAGACCTGGCCGTTTACCGCTGCGCCGTCCACCAGTGACAGGGCCACGGCCTTGATGGAATTGTCATGACTGTAGGTATAAATTGTTTTGTCAAAGAAGTCAACGGGTCGTTCACCCTCCAGCCCGAGCCAATAGGTGGGGACGAGTTTTCCCGTATTTGATTCCGTATCGGTAAAAGCGAACGTCCTGCCCCTGAGGTCCGCCAGGGTCTGAATCGGACCATCCTTATTGACGATCAGATAGGATTGATAAAGATGTGAACCGCGCACGCGCGGCATGGCCAGCGCTTCAAAGCCGAATTTTTCCCTGCCGCTGGCGTAGGGCCCGGAACAGATGAAGGCCAGATCAATCTGTCCGGCACTGATCAGCTGGTTTATTTCACGATAGGTTTTGCGCTGGACCAGCTGGATTTCGCGCCCCAGTTTTTCGGCAAGGTATTCTAAAAGTTCATGGTAATAAACGACCGTTTCCTGGGCTGAAATAATCGATCCCACCGCGACTTTAAAGTGAGCGTCCTCCTGCCGTCCATCGCTGGGCCGCGCCACAATTATCCGGTCTGAAAAATCGACAACGGTGGCATCCGGCTCCCCTGTGCAGCTAAGCAACAGGAGGACCATAGCCGCAGAGATAAAGGTGCCGGTGATTTGATTTTTGAATAATCGTGCCATTTAAGATAACTTCAAAAACTTGAAAATTCGGATTTAACGGTATGCTTAAAATTGGGTTTCGATATTACACCAAAATCGGAGTGAAGTCTACTAAAATAGTATGGTATAGTTTCATTTTTAAAAACTATTAGAAAATTCAATGGCATGGAGAAAATTATGATGGATATCCCCCTGATAGTATTTTAAATTTACCCAACAAGTGTTTAATGGGAGTTTTATTCGAGGAGTATAGAACGGAAAAACTGCAGCCTAACACACACTTAAACCTGGATTTTTGTTTTTACGAATTCATCCAAGTTCAATCTTGACAATAATAGTTGGATATTATTAGATCCCAAGTCAGGCGTTCAGGAATATCAAGAGGGATAATTTTGGAGAGGTAGCCGAAATACACGAAATATATGGCCTTAACTATTCAAGATATAAAAAAAACTATCATTGCCGGTGAAAACGAAGATGCCGTAGCAATCGCTGGCACGCTTATCAACAGGGGGGTCAAGCCTGAAGAGATTATCGTGCATGGCGTGACAAAAGCCATGGAATATCTCGATAAGAAATGTACTATTCGGGATTTCTGTCTTTTGGAGCTGATGCTGGCGGGAAGGGCTGCGATGGATGTCATAGACTGCCTTTATGCTGAAGGTACCGCAAAAGACGATCTGTTATTCGATACTGATCCATATCCGAGAAAAAAAATCATATTGGGGACTATCAAAGGGGATATTCATGAGATCGGGAGAAACATTTTTTCAATGGTTATGAGATCCCATGGATATCAGGTAATAGATATGGGCAAGGACGTTGATCCTGCTGATCTTGTCATGACAGCGATGGACAATCAAGCCGATTTTATCGGCATATCGAGTCTGATCACCACAACCATCCCGCATGTGAGAGAGGTCAGAAGGCTTGCAGAGGATAAAGGGTTTCGTGCCGTGAAGATTATCGCCGGCGGGGCCGCACTCCAACAATCAAATCCCGAATATCTCAATGTGGACCATGTGGCAGATACGGCCTTTGACGGCCTTCACTACATAAGAAGCATTTGAATCATGAACTCAATCGATCGTATAAAATCCACCATTAGGTTTGAGAGAACAGACAGGGTGCCTGTTTTTTCGCACATTTATGGGTTTGCTTCCCGGTTAAACAATATTTCTTTGAAGGACTATTTAAACAGTGGAGAACTGCTGGCCTTTTGTCAATTGGAGGCATGGAAGCGATTCGGCTATGATGCGGTAACCGTATTCGCAGATAATTCCCTTGAAGCTGAAGCGCTTGGCTCAAAGATATCTTACAAGGATGATGCCTACCCTCAGATTGATGAATACGGTCTAAATAATATTCATGATTGGAAATATCTTGCAATACCCGACCCTGAAGAAGATGGAAGGATGCCCGTCATCATTGAGGCATGCAGGATCCTCAAAGAGGAGGTGGGTGAAGAGACGGCAGTTGTCGGGACAGTTCAGGGGCCGATGACGTTAGCCGGACAACTACTGGGGATAGAAAAGCTTATCTATACCGTAGTGGATCATCCCGCGGAATTTAGCAATTTGTTGAATTTCACCACTCGGGTAATGGTTACATTCGGCAAGGCCTTAATCAATGCAGGGGCTCACGTCATCCATATTTTCGACCCGTCCGCCTCTTGTTCAGTCATAAACAGGGCTGTTTTCAGTGAGTTCATCCTGCCGCATTTAAAACAGGCCTTCAAGGAATTTAAAGATCGTGGCGATCCCATCTGCTGGTTAAACATCACCGGTCAGACCGAACCGATTCTGGATCTTTTTCCTGAAACAGGGGCGGATCTGTTTAATATCGATTATCTGGTTCCCATCTCCATCGCAATGGAAAAATTGCCTCACCATTGCATCAACGGGAATATCAAACCCTTTAATTTTATTTCCGGTGAAGAGGAGGTGATCCGGAGGGAGGCAAGAGATCTTCTGGAGGAGACCCATTCCAGGGGAGGCTTCATCCTGAGCCCGGGCTGCGAGATCCCTTTAGAATCCAAAGTTAGCAATATTGAGGCCATGCTGAAAGCCGTTAAGGGCTGATCGGGCAAAGCAGATTAGACCCTTGAAAGTTATTTCATTGCTGTTTGTGCAAAAAAAACTGATTTGGAATATTCTCACTACCTTGAAGCGATTGAATATTTTCGACTGAAGATCTAAGGTATTCTCTCGATATTAAAAACGACGGAGCGAAGCGATATCCACAAATATTCAATTTGCAATCTTCAATCTTCAATTCCAGCTCGTCCGGGTTAGGAATGCTAAAATGAGACCTGCCGGAATGAATAAATTCAACTCAACAAAGACATCAAAGGCTAAGTTGAAAGACTTGGATCTTGAATCACAACATCAGGCCAAACTTGAAGCCCTTTCCGCCCTGAGCAAGATCAGCACCGCCATCGGCTTTATGCCCATGGAGCTTAAGGCCGCTTTACAGTATTTAGTAGAAGAAACGAGAAGGCTTTTCGAGGCTTACGGTTGCGCAATTTTCTCAATGAATGGGAGTATGAACTTTGACCTGGTTTATGCAGGTCAATCCGATATGGCAAAGCTGCTGCTCAAGTCTTGCAGGAGCAACGAATGTACCGTTATCAGGGATGCATTTCCCTTTATTAGAAAGGATACAAAGCGGCTAGATAAAAGATGCCGGGGGTTCGAGTTTGACGAAAAGGTGAAGTCTTATGCCTGTCTGCCAATCTCTACGGGCAAGAAACTGATGGGTATCCTGACAATTTGCAGTTTGAGCAAGCGGACTTTCGACCAGGATCACCTGGAGATGATGTTATCGGTAGCCGCGATGGCAGCCTCTGTCATTCAACGGGCCCAACTGTTCCAAAAATTGGATCAGGAAAAGAGACGCCTGGAAAGGGCCAATGAGGAGATCAACAAATTAAATACGGAATTAGAAACGAAGATCGAGGACTTGAAAGCGGCTCAAAATCAGATTGTTCAGACAGAGAAACTGGCTGTGGCCGGGAGACTGGCAGCCGGGGTTGCCCATGAGATCAATAACCCCATCGGGATAATCATCAACAGAATTGAATGCCTTCAGTCAGAGGCGCAAGAGAAAGGCGTCTCCGATGATCTGATAAAGGATTTAGGCACCATAAGCAAGTATGCCCACCGGATTTCAAAGATCGTGGAAGACCTGGCCATATTCTCCAGAACGACTTATTCTGAATCCGTTTTTACCAGAATCGACATCAATGATGTCCTGGCGGATGTGTTTTTCCTTGTGGAGCAAAAAATTAGGGGCAAGAAGATAAGGCTTATAAAAAAACTTTACCCCGAAAGTCTCTTTGTATTGGGTGATCCGGGTAAACTGGAACAGGTCTTCATCAATATTATTGATAATGCCATTCACGCCATTTCAGGCAGCGGGTCGATAACCGTGACAACAAAAGCAGAAAAAAAATGTATCCGGGCCGAGATTTCCGATTCCGGAACCGGCATCCCGGAGGAGCATCTTAATAAAATCTACGATCCCTTCTTTACCACCAAAGAGGTCGGAAAAGGGACCGGACTGGGTTTGCCCATCAGCCAGGCTATTATTGCGGATTACAATGCCTCCATCGGTGTGGACAGCCGGATCAACAAAGGCACGACTTTCACCATCACCTTTCCGGAGGCCACTGAGATCAAAAGTTTTAAATGAACTAAAATGAGCCATAATTATGGTATCCTATCAACTTTATAAAATGAGATAGAGCGTAGCGATTCATAAATTTTAGGCATTTTAGGCAATTTAGTTCATTTTAGGCATTCGTTTATTCCGTTATATCAGTCTGTTATAATAAGCGGCTTAAGCTAATATAAATATGTCAAAGTAGAAATTGTAATGTCTATCCCTAAAGAGAAAATATTGATCATCGATGATGAAGCGGAAATTCTGGACAATTGCCGTCGAATCCTGCAACGATCCGGCTACGACTGCCTCCTGTTGCAGGAAAGCGAAAATTTCGCCCGGGTCCTTAAAGCGGAACTCCCGGATCTTATATTAACGGACTTGCGAATGCCCAAAAAAGATGGCATGCGTGTTCTCAAGGAGGCCAAAGCAATAGATCCGGATATCGTTGTGCTTCTGTTTACAGCCTATGGGACCATCAAATCTGCTTTAGAGGCTTGTAAATTAGGGGCCTTCGATTACATCTTAAAGCCCTTTTCAGCCGAACAGTTGCGGATTGCGGTCAACCGGGGAATCAAGCAAAAAAGGTTGTCAGATGAAAATAGATACCTGCGTTCGCAACTTAAGGAAGCTTACGGTTTCAATCGGATCATCGGCAAAAGCGCATCACTTCAAAAGGTTTTAAAACTGGTAAAAAAAGTATCCAAAACAGAGGCGAATGTTCTGATCCAGGGTGATAGCGGGACTGGCAAGGAACTTGTGGCGCGAAGCAATCACACCCTTAGTGAGCGCTCTCATCGGCCCTTTGTACCGGTGGACTGCGCGTCACTGCCAGAAAATTTGCTTGAAAGCGAGCTATTCGGCCACGAGAAAGGGGCCTTTACCGATGCGCACGTTACACGTCCGGGGATATTCGAATATGCCAATGGCGGGACCCTGTTTTTAGATGAAATAGGGGAACTCAGTATCACCCTCCAGTCCAAACTGCTTCGGACATTGCAGGAACACCAGGTCAGACGTGTGGGCGGAAGAAGTCTTATAGATGTGGATGTGCGAATCA
Organism: Olavius sp. associated proteobacterium Delta 1; assembly: GCA_902749685.1. GTDB lineage: Bacteria > Desulfobacterota > Desulfobacteria > Desulfobacterales > JAFDCJ01 > JAFDCJ01. Next base: position 6,732 of record CACVKW010000439.1, read on the forward strand.
TTACGGCCACGAATCAGAATCTGACCAAGGCCGTAGCGGAAGGCAGATTCCGGGAAGATCTCTTTTATCGCATCAATGTCATTACCATACCCTTGCCACCGCTGAGAGAAAGAAAGGACGATGTTCCCCTGCTTGCGAATCATTACTTAAGACATTTCAGCAAAGGCAGTATCAATGAGGTAAATAAGATTTCCAAAAAGGCCATGGAACTTATGGAAAAGTATCATTGGCCGGGCAATGTGCGGGAGCTGCAAAATGTCATGGAGCGGGCGGTCTCCCTGACGATCTCAAAAATTATTGTTCCGGATGATCTGCCTGAACAGATACGGCGGGCCCAGGAACCTGATGCTTGCCCATCTCCGGCCGGGTCAAACTATAAAATGGCAAAAAAAGATTGGCTGGATCTCTTTGAGAAGAGATACCTGTCCGACCTTCTAAAGCGGCACAATGGCAACATATCAAAGGCCGCCCTGGAAGCCCAGGTCAACCGCAAGACCATCCATCGCCTTCTCAAACGACACCGGCTTATGGAAGACCAGCCCGGGTAGATGTTGTGGCATAAATGTCCCAAATGGGACTATAGCATTCCCCCCCTTTTTCCCTTACTATTTCAAGTCATTATCGGAAGTTTCTTTAATGTGGGACAAAAAAGTCCCTATTTTATTTCTTCCAATCCCAATATTGTTGGTTCTAAAATTCCCATCTTAATTGATAACTATTAGATATTATTTCATATTATCATATTGCAAACTGCAATGTTAGTCCGAAGGATTTCGCGGCACGGTCATTGCAGTCTGGATCACACGTGCAAGTGTCTCTTCCTTAACTCCGTAGTACATCGATCGCCTGCCACTGATACGGTCCGGCCTCCTGCCGGGCAGAGGGGGCTGGCAGGCACCATCCAGCAAGATCGAAGCGGAGCTAACTTCCATCAAGGTTAATTTCGATGCCTGAGACAAAATCCATACTGTTTGCCGGTTCGGATGAGGGGATGATGGACCAGGTGTCCGAAGTATTGAATGGGATAGCGACCTATTCCTTAACCGGGGTCGGTGAAAGCGGAGACCTGCTCCTCAAGATCCTGGATAAAGATATCGATCTGGCCATCATCGACGAGAATCTGGCCGGCATGGCCGGTTCCAAACTGATTCAAATTATTAAGAAGAGCCGGCCCAGAATCCCGTTGATTATTATTTCTTCCGGAGAATCAAAGGAGGAATTCGCCAGGGTATTAGAACAGGGTGTCTTCTACTTTATCATCAAACCCATCAACGGCCAGGAATTAAAAGAGGCGGTTGAAAGTGGCCTGAAAACAGGTGCTTAGCGTCTTGTTTTGGCAACTTGCTGTCAGAAACAAATGGTTTCAGGTGTTCCGCCGCAGGCGGATCAGGTGTCAGGAATAAGGAGTACCTTATACTGGGGCCTGCACAATTAGTAACCGTTCACGGGTTCAAAGGTTTACCCGCCGATGGCGGCGCCGAAGGCGACCAGGGCTCAGGGGTTCAAGATTGCCTTCTTGTCCTCGGACTCCAATTTGGAGGCGTATTTATGTGAGAAGCGCCCGGCTTCATCATTCCTATCTGAAGATTGGCGGGGCATTGGCGATTATGTGGCAAAACCAGCAATTTTTTTCAAAGAGTTCGGGTCTTCAATTTGGCCCTTGTCCCTAACCTTGAACCTTGAACCCTGAACCTGTGAACGCAACAGCAATATATTCCCATATCGGGAGAGCAGTTATGTTGAAAGACAGATTTTATTCATGGCAAAGGCGAAAAATTTATTTCGAGCCTGAAACACGGTCAAGGCGCTCGAAACCGATTTTATTGATCATATTATGTTTACTGATCATTTTACCGGTATTCTTTTTTTCAATAGTCGGTTTGGCGACCAAATCAGGCCAGACAATCGAACCCGCCCCGCTGGGTGAATTCAGCCAGCCGATCGAATTCAGTCACAAGACTCATATCGAAAAGGGTGAGATTGCTTGCGAATTCTGCCATATCTACGCGCGCCGATCGATCAACTCCGGCGCCCCTCCCATGGCAATCTGTTTTGGATGTCATCGTGTGATTGCCGGTTCTGATGAAGACCCGCAGAAAGCCATTAAAAACCAGGATGCCATAAAAAAAATGCTGGAATTCAAACCAAAGAAAGAATCAATCCTCTGGAAAAAGATTCATGATCTACCCGATTTTGTTCATTTTTCCCATAAGCGTCACATTCAAGCCGGTTTTGACTGCACGGAATGCCACGGGGAGATTGATCAATACGACGTTTTATCCACCGAGACCATGATCACTGATTTGAGCATGGGATGGTGCATGAAATGCCATAAGGAGGGCCGGCCGGCAGTGAACGGGATAATAGCCGGTCCGGTTCGGGAAACCCGGGGCGGAAAAATTTTGAAGGAGGCCGGGACATTACAACCGGACGGAATCTTGCTGGGATCAAAAGACTGCACCATCTGTCATAAATAATAAGGAACAGGGATGAAAAATAACATTAGCCGCAGAAATTTCCTGAAAGTGTCCGCTCTGGGCGGAGCATCAATGGTTATTGCCGGATGCCCCGACCCGATTGAAAAACTGATTCCATTACAGCAGCCTCCCTATAACTACGTTTCCGGAGTTTCGACCCATTTTGCCACGACCTGCCGGGAATGCTCCGCCGCTTGCGGGCTAGTCGTAAGAACCCGCGAAGGAAGGGCGATTAAGGCCGAAGGAAATCCCCGAAATCCGGTAAATGAAGGAAGAATCTGCCTGCAGGGGCAATCCGCTCTGCAGGGACTTTACAGCCCGTCACGGGCGGTTGCTCCGGTCGCCGGTAAAGGCGAAGGCCGGCGCGGTATCAGCTGGAAGGAAGGCAAAAAACAGCTGGCGGATAAACTGCAAGAGTTGAAAGGCCAGGCGGGCGGTATTCTTTATCTCGGACCGCCCAGAAGCGGGACCTTCCCGCAGATGCTGAACGACTGGCTAGAAGGCATGGGCGGCGGAAGGGCCATAGAATTTGATCTGACACCGCTAAACAGTCTAAAGACGGCCAACCGCATCGTGTTCGGCCAAGACGAAATTCCCCATTTTGCGATCGACAAGGCCGAGGTGTTGATCAATTTTGGCGCTGATTTCCTGGAAAGCTGGCTAAATCCGATTCAGCTGACGAAAGCGTATACCCGGATGCACAACTATCAGGATGGAAAAAAAGGCAGATACATTCACATTGCACCCCATATGTCTTTGACCGGTACCAATGCCGATGAATGGATCTCCTGTCCAAGAGGTTATGAAACCATGATCGCCCTGGCCCTTAGTCGTATTTTGCTTAAACGGGCCGGGCATCTCTCCAGCGACGAGAAACAACGTCTCCAAAAGCTACTCAGCGCTTATTCCGAAGAAAAAATTGAGCAAAGAAGCAGACTGGCCGCCGGTACGCTTGTGCGGCTGGCCGATGAATTTGAGCAAAACGGGCGCAGCCTGGCCATGGCCGGAGGAAACTGCAATGCCGGAACCGATGCCACCCGGCTGCAAATTGCCGTCAGCATTTTAAACTATGTGGCAGGCAATATCGGCAATACCGTCGTGTTCGGCGCAGAATACCGCCTGGGCGGCAACAGAATGGCGGATCTGGAATCGGCTGTCACAAAGATGAAAACGGGACGCTATCAACTGGTGATTATCGAAAATGTTAATCCGGTATTTACGCTTCCTGAAAATTCGGGTTTCAAAGAGGCCTTGCAGGCAGTTCCGTATGTGGTTTCATTGTCGACGGAAAACGATGAAACGTCCGAACTTGCCGATATGCATCTGCCGACGTCTCATTTTTTAGAGAGCTGGGGAGACGCCCGGCCGCGAAACGGTGTTTATGCATTACAGCAGCCGGTCATGGCGCGCGTGCCGGGAATCGATACCATGGATGTCGGCGGGCTGTTGCTTGAATTGGCCCGGTTGGCTGGCCTTGACGGTTTTGAAGCACCGAATTTCCGGGATTATATCAAAGCTTCCTGGAAAACACTGTATCAAAGACGCGAAATCTCTTTGTCGTTTGCGCAATTCTGGACCCAGTCGCTGCAAAAAGGCGGACACTATGAAAACTTCAAGCCGTCAAGCGTTGCCCTTAACCCGAAAGTCTATGGGGTTGCATTGCCGGCTCCCCTGGAAAAAACCGGCGGCCTCCGGCTGCTGGCCGTTAACTCGAATCTGCACAATGCCAACGCCAGGGGCGGCAACCGATCGTGGCTGCTGGAAATACCGCATCCCGTGACCCAGGTGGTCTGGGATTCCTGGGTTGAACTTCACCCCGATACGGCCGTCAAGCTCGGGATACGACACGGCGACCTGGTCGAAATATCAAGCCCCTATGGTAAAGCGGAGGTAGCGGCCTGGGTTTTTTACGGCATTGATAAAGAGTGCGTGGCAATGCCGGCCGGTATGGGGCGAAAGGTGCCCTTTCCCAATTACAAGTCGAGCCACGGCAAAAGCAAACTTCTGCCCGTAATAGAATTTGGTTTGAGTGTCGAGGCGCAAACAGTCGGCGTCAACGTCATGAACCTTCTGCCCTGGCGCAAAGACGACCTTTCAGGAGATTTCGTTTTTGCGGGGGAACTCGTGAGCATCAAACCCACCGGAAAGCAGGCTTACCTGGTAACCATGGACGGGCAGTATCGTAAAGATATTGCCGCGCCCGATGCTGACGACAAATCGGGGTTTGGCGACCGCAGTCAGAAGGGCAGGGGGTTTGTACAGGTGATGGACGCCGGCGGCAGTGAAACGCAGCATGCCGAACCGGCTCAAAAGCATCACGGCTTGGAGCGGTTTTACACGGTAAATCGTAAAGACAAAAAGAGTTTTTATGATCCCGTAGCGGAAAACGTCAGGAAAGCCGTCAAACAAGCAGGCAGAGAGACACCTGTTTATCACGATCCCTACAAATGGGAGATGATCATTGACCTGGATCGCTGTACCGGCTGTTCTGCCTGTGTGGCGGCCTGTTATGCTGAAAATAACATCCCGCCGGTGGGCAAGGACCGTTCAAATGTCGGAAGGGAGATGAGTTGGCTACGCATGGAGAGGTATTTTGAAAAAAACCGGCAAACCGGACAGCTTGAAACCTATTATTCTCCCCAGATGTGCCAGCAGTGCGATAATGCCGGCTGCGAACCGGTCTGCCCCGTATTTGCCACCTACCAGACCCCCGACGGCTTGAACGGCATGGTTTACAATCGCTGCGTCGGCTCCCGCTATTGTTCAAACAACTGTGTTTATAAACAGAGACGTTTCAACTGGCGGAGTTATCAATTTCCCAGCCCGCTGCACCTGCAGCTTAATCCGGCCGTCTCGGTGCGCAGCAAAGGGGTGATGGAAAAATGTACTTTCTGCCATCATCGGATCCGCGAAATGAAAGATCTGGCCAAAGACCGGGGGCGGGACGTGAAGGATGGTGAAATTCAGACGGCCTGCCAGCAGGCCTGCCCGGCCGATGCAATCAGCTTCGGCAACATTCTGGATAAAAACAGCAACATAAGACAGATCAAGGAGAAAAGCCGGCGCCAATATACTCAACTGCCCGAGTTGAATTTTCAACCGGCCATCACCTACTTGAAAAAAGTGAACCTCAAGAACCAGAAGGCCTAGAATTGAATATTCAATCGACAATATTCAATTTTTTCGACACCAAATGCAAAGAAATAATTTTTTAGACACTAGGGGGGATCATTGAATCAGCTCACGTATGGAAATATCAATGACAAAGTCGTAAGCTCCATGGAACCGCCCGGAAGATCCTGGATGGTCAGCATGGTTCTGATTCTCGGGGCCCTGAGCATGGGACTCTTTGCCTGGGCCATCCAAATTCGGCACGGCCTGGAATACAGCGGGATCAACCACCCGATCGCCTGGGGCGTTTATATCACCAATTTCGTTTTCTGGATCGGAATCGGCCATGCCGGAACTCTTATTTCAGCGGTGCTTTATCTGGTCAGGGCACCTTTCCGCAATTCCATCTACCGGGCCTCCGAAGCCATGACGGTGTTCGCGGTGATGACGGCGGGCCTGTTTCCCCTCATCCACTTGGGGCGCGTCTGGTTCGCCTACTGGCTCTTGCCGTATCCCAACCAGCGCGAATTGTGGGTGAATTTTAAATCCCCCCTGCTGTGGGATGTTTTTGCCATCTCGACCTATATGTCCGTTTCCATCGCTTTTTTTGTGCTCGGGCTGATCCCCGATTTGGCGGCCGTGCGTGACGAATCCAAAGGGATCAAACGCTTCCTATACGGTATTCCGGCGCTCTGTTTCCGGGGGACCAACCACCAGTGGCTGCATTATATGCGGGGTTACCTGCTTTTCGCCGCCATTGCCACCCCGCTGGTGTTTTCAGTTCACTCGATTGTGTCCTGGGATTTTGCCATGTCCAGTCTGCCCGGCTGGCATTCAACCATCTTTGCGCCCTATTTCGTGGCCGGGGCCATCTTTTCCGGCTGTGCGATGGTTTTAACGATAATGATACCATTGCGCCGCGCCTTTCCCGGTTTTAAGGAGATTATCAAAATTAAGGATCTGGAAGGCATGGCCAAGATGATCATCTTTACCAGTTTGATTGTTACCTACTCTTATGTGGTCGAATTTTTTATCGCCTATTACAGCGGCGCGCCATATGAGAGAGCGATGTTCTGGTTTCGCCCCTTTGGCGAGATGAATCCCTATTTCTGGCTGATGGTTACCTGCAATTGTATGGTACCGCTGACACTCTTTGTGAAAAAAATTCGTACCAGTATTCCCGCTCTTTTTATCATCGCGCTGCTGGTCAACGTCGGCATGTGGCTGGAACGTTTTGTTATTGTCGGGACTTCCCTGGCCCATGGGTTCGCTCCTTTTGCCTGGGGCAGTTACCAGATTGAATGGGCGGAAATCTGGATCACCATCGGGAGTTTCGGCTGGTTCTTCATGTGGTTTTTTATATTTGTAAAAGTTACGCCTTCCATCGCCATCGCTGAGATGAAAGAAAAACTTATACCCCCATTCAGGAAGAAACAATGAAAAAAAATTTTTCAGGAATCTGGGCAACCTTCGCGTATCTGGATGACACATGCGCTGCTATCAAGGAATTGAAAAGCGAAGGATTCGATAAAATTACCACGCATACGCCGTGTCCAAGACACGAAATCGACCATGCCCTGGGTAATCCCCAAAGCCGGGTGCCTTTTGCGACTCTGGCCGGGGCCTTTGTCGGATTCGGGTTGGCCGTGCTGATCGTGACGAAAATGGCGCTCGACTGGATCCTGCCGGTCTCCGGCAAACCCATCGTAGCCGTGCCGATTATGGGGCCGATCGCTTTTGAACTTTCCGTGCTCCTGGCGATCTATTTTACGATGGGGGGCATAATCGGGCTGATCCTGTGGGATACCTGGAAGCATCCAGTTCCCAAAAGTCGTAAATACAAGGATTATGACCGATTCATGCGTGACAGGTTTGGTATTGTGGTGGCCTGCGGGAACGATGAATTGGAGAAACTGGAAAATATTTTTAAAAAGCATCAGGCCGAGGAGGTCCACCTTGAAAGCTAAAATCCTGCTGGTTGCCGGCATCTTTCTGCTGGTCCTGTTCGTTGCGGTCAATCTATCGGCCAAATCGACATTGTTTACCCTGGTTTATGACATGTTTAACCAGGTCAGTATCAAACCCCAGGAAACGGGAAGCATGAACGCCTTTGTCGTTGGCGCCGTGTCCATCGACGGCAGCGAAATCGAGGACCCGAACGATCGCTTCAGTCGAATAATCAAGGATGTCATCTCCAAGACGGCAACGCTCAATCCCATTAAACCGCATGCGGCATCGCTGGCCGAAGGGAAGCTGAAATTCAACACCTATTGCGCCGTGTGTCACGGGTCAAGCCGGGAAATCAATGCAGAGGGCTTCGCCAAAACCAAAGTCAATGAACTTGGAATGATTGCCCCGGCCGTTATCACACTGACCCCATTTTTCAGTGACGGCTATATATACCATAAGGCCAAGTACGGAGGGGCGGTGATGCCGCCCATGGGATATGCCGTGGCTGCCGAGGAAAGATGGAATATTGTCAATTATATTCGTGAATTGGAGAAGCAGAAATGAGCAGAGACAATGAAATGAAAGCCCTGCTGGAACAGACGCGTTTTAGCATAAACGATCGGCTGCAAAAAATTCTGCTGGGTTTCGTGATCATCGGTATTATCGGCTTTGTTGTCGGACTGATCGGCAACAGCTCCTACCTGGCCTGGCAGGCACTGCTGGTCAACACCATGTTTTTCGGCGGGATCGCCCTGGGCGGTCTGGCTTTTTCCTTAATTTTCACCATTACCAGTGCCCAATGGGGTCGACCGATCAAACGCCTGGCAGAGGTCTTGAGTGCTTTTATTCCCATCGGCGCTCTGCTGCTGTGCCTGCTTTTTTTCGGCGCCGACCATTTTTTTGAATGGGTGGATCATGACAAGGTTATTCATACCAAGGCCGGGTGGTTGAACTTTCCATTTTTTATCATCCGTAATGTGCTTGTATTGGTCTTATTTGTTGCCGGCGGCCTTTATTATCTGAAAACCGTGATTCGCCCGGATATCGGACTGGCCGGGAGATTAAACGATTTCGGCAATACTTTTGCCGAACGGTTGGTTAAAAATTACGGCGCCCAAGAGGAGGAGGAGGCCATCGCGGAAAAAAGGGCTAAAACACTTGCGCCGATACTGGCGCTGTTTTTTTTCGTGCTCAGCACGCTGTTGGCATTTGACTGGATGATGTCCATCGACCAGGAGTGGTTCAGCACCATGTTCGGCGCACAATACGCCATTGCTAATCTGATCGGAGCCGCTGCCGCTTTGTTAATTATTGCCGGAATAGCCCGCAAAGATTTTCAACTGAATGAATATATCACCATCGACCGCTATCATGATCTGGCTAAACTGACATTTGCCGTATGTGCCCTGTGGACCTATCTGATCTTCTCCCAGATTCTGGTCATCTGGTATGGGGATCTTCCCGAAGAGACCCCTTTCCTCATCCTGAGGATGCAATCCGTGGAATGGGGCTGGATGTTCTGGGTTCTTTTTTTCCTGATGTTTTTTATACCCTTTTTCGGCCTGATGAGCCGCACCGCCTGCAACTCCATCTGGTTTTCACGACTGATTGCCGTGGAAGTGCTGGTCGGGGCCTGGCTTGAAAAATATTTTCTGATCGTACCGTCCATCCAGGAAAATAACGCGCGCGCGGGCCTGATTGATGCCAGCAGCGGACTTCCGGGGTTTGCTCCCAATTTTTATGATGTCTCGATTACACTGGGTGTTTTTGGTCTTTTTTTGTTGAGCTTTTTATGGTTCCTGCAACGGGTACCGGTGGTCCCGATTTCGGATCCGTTGTTTTGCAGAAGTTCAGTCGAGCATTAAGGAAGTGTTTACTACTACCTCATATGAAACTACACGAAGTAAAAAGCGAACCGCAGAACCGCAGAATATCGAATATCGAATGTCGAAGGGTGGATTCGCTTCGCTCAGTCATTTATTATATAAAAGACAGAATTCATTCCTTCGACATTCGACATTCGATTTTTAGGAGTTTCTTATATGATTAGACCGGCCGCATTTCAGGCCAGCGGTGACGTTTATATCTGAGATTTGGATATGGTAACTTGACCTATGTCATTTCCGGTTTATCCGGGCTAGGAGATAATGTGGAATTTTATAATTTCATTTTCGAATTGATCGCCTGGGCTGTCGTTATCTTGCTTTTGTCCCTGCCAGGGCTGTGGTTTACGGTGTTTGCATTTTCTCTGCTGGGCCACCTGAGCCAGATTGTATTTAGAAAAACGTCCCTGCGTGTTGAACGGGAGTAGACACGGGTTTTTTCGTTTCGGCAATGGTTGAAAATAAGGCAGGGTGTTTTTCAGCCGGCCTTAACTATTCATAAAGTCCGCCTGTTGGGCTTCAACTGGGGCTGATAAATCAGGTGGAAGGCAATTTTATAATTTCATTAATAAGAGGAAAGGGGGATCAGATGGTAAAAAAAATGAGAAATTCGTTTCAGCTAATTCTTATCAGCATGATGGTAATGGGACTGTGTGCAGCTTCACATGCGCAGTCCCTGGAAGAGGTCATGAAGGCCAGAGGGCTGTCCCAGGAGGACATCCTGGCCGCAGCCAAAACTTACACCCCGACCGGGAAAATAGATGAGTATGTTGTCTTTTCTTCCGGGGGGCAATCCGGACAGGTGATCGTTTATGGGGTGCCCTCCATGAGAATCCTGAAATACATTGCCGTTTTCACGCCGGAACCCTGGCAGGGCTATGGCTACGGTGATGTAGAAAGTATGGCAATCCTCGACCAGGGTCGCATAAGAGGCAGGAAAATAACCTGGGGCGACACCCATCATCCGGCCATCTCGGAAACCAATGGTGAATATGACGGCCAATACCTTTTTATCAATGATAAGGCCAATCCCCGCGTGGCGGTTATCGACCTCAAGACTTTCAGTACGGTTCAGATTGTGCCCAATCCGATTATGAAGTCGGAACATGGTGCTGCGTTTGTGACCCCCAATACGGAGTACATTATCGAGGCCTCCCAGTACCCGGCGCCTTTTACCAATGATTACGTGCCGCTGGAAGAATTCAATGAAAAATACCGCGGCGCCATGACCATGTGGAAATTCAGCCGAAAGAAAGGCAAAATACTCCCGGATAACTCTTTTTCCGTGGAATTGCCTCCTTACGCCCAGGACCTGTCGGATGCCGGTAAAAAAATCAGTGAAGGCTGGGTCTTCACCAATTCCTTCAATTCGGAACGATATATCGGGGGGTTTGGACCGGGCAACACCAAGTTCAAAGACAGGTTGCCCCATGAAGCCGGAATGTCATCCAAAGACACCGACTACCTGCACATGATCAATCTGAAAACTGCTGAGAAACTTTTTAAAGAAGGAAAATACACCATGATCAACGATCATGCGGTGATCTCGATTGAAACCATGGTGGCCAACGACGCCCTGTTCCTGATTCCGGAACCCAAAAGTCCCCACGGGGTAATGATCGATCCGACCGGGCAGTATCTGACGGTTTCCGGCAAACTGGATACCCATGTATCCGTGTACGATTTCAACAAGATGATGAAATTGATCGAAGGCAAGACGTACGATGGCAAAGACCCCTACGATATTCCGATTCTCAGCATGCAAGAATCCTTGCACGGCCAGGTGGAATTGGGCCTGGGACCGCTGCATACCCAGTATGACAAGGAAAAAGGAATTGCCTATACTTCTTTGTTTGTGGACTCGGCCATCGCCAGATGGGACTTCCTGAATTTGAAACTCATCGAAAAGGTGCCAATCCATTACAACGTGGGGCATCTGGTTTCAGCCGAAGGCGATACCGTTTCACCGGATGGTAAATATCTGGTTGCGCTTAATAAACTGGCCATCGACCGGTTTCAGCAGGTCGGCCCGCTGCATCCCCAGAACCATCAGTTGATTGACATTTCAGCAGGTCGGCCCATGTCGGTGATTTATGATATGCCGCTGCCCCTGGGGGAGCCACATTACGCGGTCATGATCAAAGCCGACAAATTAAAACCGATCAAACGCTTCAAGCAAAAATGGTTCAAAAACCGTGTCAAGCCGGGCCGGGAAAGCGTGATCAGGGAAGGCAACAAGGTTACCGTCAATACAACTATTATCAGGAGTCATTACAGTCCTGAAATTATAGAAGTGAACGTCGGTGATGAAATCACCTGGAACGTGACCAACCTGGAAAGAGCGCAGGATGAGACCCATGGATTTACCGTTGATCTATACAATATTAACGGCAGCCTGGAGCCCGGTGAAACCAACACCTTCAAGTTTACGGCGGATAAGTCCGGTGTTTTCCCGTTCTATTGTACTGAATTTTGTTCCGCCCTGCATCTGGAAATGATGGGATATCTGCTGGTCAAACCGTAAATCTCATCAGCCCGTTTTTTCTTAAGGTGCAAATTTTCACGGTTTTTTTACAGTTGACCGCTAACAATAGGGAGAAGGCTCATGAAAACAAACAATATGAAACTGGTCTTTTCATTTATTACGCTGGTTGCGTTCCTGTGCCTGGTCGGGACCGTAACCGCCGAGGAAAATTATGAACTGAAGTATCAGGAAAAAGTGAAACAGAACGACGGCACCATCGGCGTTATTGCCGGCGTGATAAACTATGTCTGCCCGAAGCTGGTCCCCGCTTCCACCAATATCTGCAATCCGGATGACCCGGTGGGATCGGCCGTGGGCGTGCAAAAATATATGGAACAAAACTGGGACAAAGAGGAGGACGATATCGAGGACGCCGAAATGCCGGAGCTGTTGAACAAAAAAGCCGCCCTGCAGTTCTGGGATGCGGTGGAACAGTTTAAACAGCATTATCCCTGGCGCGAAAAAGCTAAAAAAGCCGCCGGGCAGGACGATTGGTACAATTCCTTCCTCAATGAGGAAATGGCCTGGCAGTACCTGGTCAAATGCGCCAGCCGCGGAATTTTCGCCAAGAAAATTGTGGATGGAGAATAAGGTGAGGTTCAAAGGTTCCCTGCTTCGCCTTGCAGGCTACGCAGGGCTCAGGGTTGAGCCCAGCCGCCGGCCGCTGAGGTGCCCAGTTTTATCGGAAAAAAGACTCTAAAAAAGCGAATATCGAATGTCGAAGTAAGGTACTCTAACGATTTATATCAATCTGAAATAGTCAGAGCACAGCGATTCCACACTTCGAAATTCTGCGGTTCGCTGTTCAATCGGTTGGGTTGAGTTTACGAAACCCAACACTGAGATGAGAGGGCCTCAATTCAACCGAACTTTTTTATTGGTTATCGTTCCGAAAAACATTGGTGTTAACGACTTTCTTTATGGTATTAAAAACAAGGTGAATCATGAAAGCATTTCTTCTTTCAGCGGCAGTTCTTTTAGTGTTCGGATTATATTTGCCGACGGCCAGCGTTTTCGCGGAAGATCCGGCTGTGTTATTCGAAAAACTGACCTGCCATACCTGTCACGGCCCCCAGGGAAGAGGCATGATCCGCACCGAAGACAAGGAAAGGTACTGGCTTAGACAGAAAAAAATGTACCGACAGATGGTAAAGGAGGGAATTCCCACAGCTACCGTCAAGAAATTAATACCCCTGTACAAGAAAAAATTCGATGATAAAGGGAAATTCATCCAGGCCATTGAAGCGCATATCGGAAAAGAGAAAACCGATCAGTACCAAGATATCATCATTAAAATTGCCGGCAGGGTCTATTACCACAAAGGAGATTTGATCCCCGGATTTGAAGATTATCCCCGGCATGCCGGTAACAAAAAATTATACCTGTATCGTCAAATGAAAGACATACTCGAAGGTAAAAGAACCAACGGCAACTCGGATGCCATGCGAGGCATCAGGCCTTACATCGAAAGTAACAAAATTACGGATGATGATTTCAGGAGCATTGCCGAATATCTTTCTAATGTTAAACCATAATTGAGTGAAAAACGCTCAATTAGGCGTTAATAGTAACTCCCAATTGGGATTAAAGTTACAAAATAACGGAGAACAAATTCGGATTTAATTACCAATAAGGAGGAAAAATAATTGAAAAGCAATATTCTGGTGAAATCCAGCAAGACCCTTATCACAGTGATTTTAGCACTTTTTCTGATTGTCCTTTCAATTTACGCCGCCGAGGGAGATAAACCCATGAGCGCCGAGGAGATGCGCAAGGCAGCTGCCGCCAAGGCCGCCGCGCTTGCCAAGCCTCCTCCCGGCGGCAAGTGGCGCGCCACCGCCGAAGAGGCTTTGGAAGCGTTGAAGATTAAAGGAGATGTTGAGGAAGGTGAAGAAATTTATACGGTTTGCGCTGCCTGCCATCAACCCACCGGCTGGGGCGACCCTCTCGGGGTTTTTCCGCAGCTCGCCGGCCAGCACACCACGGTTCTGATTAAGCAGATCTCCGATATCCGGGCCGGCAACCGTGACAATCCAACCATGTATCCATTTGCCATGCAAATAGAAGGTGCCCAGGATATTGCTGATGTTTGCTCCTATATTCAAACCCGGGAAATGAATCCGAATCCCAGGATAGGGCCGGGCGGCCCATCCTGGATTTTATCCAACCTGCGCAAAGAGGTGTGGCCCATATCCCTTGACAAGATTCAGCAAGACGTGGGAAACGAAAATTTTAAGAAACTCAAAACCATTGAAGAAAAGGAATATAAAAGCAAACAGGAATTTCTCGAGGCGTTAAATAATACCATCGGCGCCGGGGAACTGCAAAAACATCAGGAAGTGATCCTTAAAAACGCGGATTGGGAAACCGACTTGAACCTGGGCAAAACCCTATTCGAGAAAAATTGTGTCCGGTGCCATGGTGATCATGGTCAAGGCAACTGGAAGGAAGACCCCCCGGTCGTTGAGGGCCAGCCGGTTCAAGCTGACAAAGGGAAACAGGAACCGGCATATTACCCGGTACTGGCGGGCCAGACCTATCTATATTTGATCCGGCAATTCAGCTGGATTCAGATCGGGAAAAGGAGAAATGCCAATCCCGATATGGTCAAACAGATCAAAGAGTTTTCATTTCTCGATATGAAGAGCGTGGTTGACTATGCCGGTCGCTTCAAAATGCAGGAGGGCGATTGGCAGGAAATTGGCGGAGAGGATGAAGAAGGGTGGGATCTCGGTGAGGACGAAGAGGATGATGAAGATATCCCCGCGCATTTAAGAGATTGATAGCAAACCCTGGCAATGCATAAATTCTTGTCATCTAGCCTGATTAATTTGCTTGAGACCGTTGCTTTTTCCGAACAGATGCTGGATGCTGGATACTCGATGCCGGATATCTAGTAGTATACTTAATGATGAGATCCAACAACATCCAGTATCCAGAAACCAGAATCCAGGATCAGTCAATACTGGCACTGGTCTTCATTGTAGCAGCTAAGATTGATCTCCAAATTTTATGCAACTATAGGGCACAACGAGAGGGTAATGAATGAATGACAGTATTAAAAAAAGATTAAGATTGAGCAATATTCTGGCATTACTTGCCATATTGTTGCTCTTGGGAACTTATACCCTGAAACCGATGTTCGAATACCGTGATCCGGTGGCAATGGATGAAGAGGATGCAATCGAGGAAAACGAGTCTTTTCAACCGCTGGCTTTTTTGATACCGGAGGGCACCGAATTCTACGCCCCTTCTAGCGAACAATTGAAATCCCTGATGGGAGAAAAAATCTGGGAATATTATCCCACCGGTTTTTATGCCTATTTGATCGGATTTAAAACCATGCCGGTCTGGAGGGTGTCGTTGGAAGCGCCCCAGTATCCCAAAGCTTCTTTCCCTGACGGAATTCCCGTTTTCTTCAATTTAACGGATTGGAGCGGCAAAGTCAGTGAAATGAATACGATTAACCATTACATCGGTATGAATCCGATGGAAGCCGGTGCCGTATTCGTTCGTCAAATTGTGCCTTTTATTTACCTCATGTTTTTTATCATGCTGATTGTCTATTTATTTTACAAGGGGCCCGGCTGGTGGCTGCTCGGGATTGTTCCCGCCTTTCTTCCCTGGTACTATCTGGGTTTCTACAGCAAGTGGTTGTACTGGTTCGGGCACAATCTGCACCCCTGGGGTGCGTTTAAGATAAAACCCTTTATGCCGACGGTCTTTGGTGACGGGAAAGTCGCCCAGTTTACGACCCACTCCTATCCGGCTATCGGTTTTTATTTTCTGTTAGGGATTTTTGTTCTGCTGGTACTGTCGGTTTTGATCAGAAGAAGAGCGCTAAAGGATGCCTCGTAATTAATCCGCCGTGAAAATTAGTATATTGCAAGTTTGTGAGTCCTTTTGTGAATACTGAAGAATGTTGTTTTATTGAAGATCCGCGGATTAATTAATTTATGCTGCGCATATTTTCCAAGTTTTTTTGTTTGTGATTTAATTCAACTGCTGGGTTTATAAAGTAGACCAAGAACACTAAGGTATTTGCGAATTAATAGTAGGGCCGGAACCGAGAACAGATTGAACACCGAACATCGAACGTCCAACATCGAACATCCAATATTGGTGACGCTACGCTTTATCGATTTTAAAACAAGCGAACCACGCTGAAGACGTGGTCTAAAGACCGCAGAATATCGAATAACGAATTTCGAAGGGTGGTTTCGCTTCGCTTAGTCATTTTTATAAAATTGATAGAATTCATTAATTCGATGTTCGATGTTCATCCGTTTCTTAAATCATGTTTTCAGAAATACACCACTACGGTTCAATGATTGTGAAACCATTTCCAATCCTCCTTCTTTTAATATTGGTTTTTACGGCATCCCAGGCAGCAGCCGGGCCGGCCGCTGCGCTCCAGCAGCTGATTGATCAGACGCCCGAAGGTGAAACGGTCCCGCTCGAACCTGGCACATATGCCGGTCCGGTTATCATAGAAAAAGCAGTCATCCTGGATGGTAAAGGCCGGGTTACGATTGACGGTCAGGGAAAAGGATCCGTGCTGCTGCTCAAAGCCGACGGCGTGGTGGTCAAAAACATGATCATCACCAATTCCGGTGACAGCCATGATCAGGTGGATGCCGGTATCCTGGTTCGTTCTTCTCGAAATCAGATACGCAACAATAAAATTGAAAATACGTTGTTCGGAATTGACCTTCAGGAAGCCCACGCGAACCTGATCGTCGGCAACGAGATCAGCTCCAAAAATGCCCCTCTGGGATTGAGAGGCGATGGTATTCGCGGTTGGGCCAGCCATCGCAATATCTTTCGTCAAAACAAAATCCATGATTCAAGGGATATGGTGATCTGGTATTCCAACGATAATATCATCGAAGAAAATGAGGGTTGGAACAACCGTTATTCGCTGCATTTTATGTACTCCGGCGGCAATACGGTGAGAAAAAACACTTACCACCATAATACAGTGGGAATTTTTTTGATGTATAGCCGGGATGTCACGGTTGAACAAAATACGGTAAGATACTCCCTGGGCGGCACCGGTGTCGGGATCGGTCTGAAGGAGGTTGACAATTTGACGATTCGAAACAACAAGATCGTCTACTGCACGGCCGGGCTTTATTTTGATCTTTCTCCTTTTCAGCCGGACAGATACAATTTTTTCAAAGCAAATATAATTGCCTACAACGTCATCGGTGCTGATTTTAATTCGACCCTTTCGCGCAATATATTAAAGGGCAACGCGTTTATCGACAACCTGGAAACCGTGCGGGTCCACGGCCAGGGCGTTGCTTCTAAAAACCTCTGGGAAGGCAATTACTATAGCGATTATGAGGGGTTTGATCGGAATAAAGACGGATACGGAGATTTTGTTTATAATCACGATATCTATCTTGATACGCTTTGGATGAATAACGATTGGATGCTTTTATTTTCCGGCTCCCCGGTTATCAGTGTGCTCAACCTGCTGGCAAAACTGGCTCCCATCTCCGAACCCAGACGCTTAATGAGCGACCGCAAACCGGTTTTTTCTCCAAGCGCCGCTGTCCTGTTTGCGGAAGCAAATCTCAGTTATGATCCCCCGCTGATCGATATTGAAAAGGACGATGAAGAAGGTGATGAGATGCCGGCCCGGTTTGCTTCGCACGGCGACGATGACGAAGAGGAAGATGAGGAGGAAGAGAATGAGGAAGAGCTGGAAAAAAAGGATAATTATAATCGATACTTCCTGAAACAATGATAAAAATAAAAAACCTGACAAAAAAATTCGGCAATACTCCAATTCTTGACAGCATCGATTTAACCGTCAACAGGGGGGACCGTATTGCTTTAATCGGACCCAACGGCGCCGGCAAAACGACATTGATCCGCACTATCCTGGGTCAATATATGTTTAATGGGGAACTGGCTGTATTCGATAAAAACCCTCGTCACGACAGGGTCGAAATTCTGGATAGAATTGGATATGTCCCCCAACTTCCGCCACCGATTCAAATGAATGTAGCGGAACTGGTGAAGTTTTCAGCCGGTATCTCCCGCAAATCCAGTGTAGACGCTATTTATCAAAAAGCGGCGGAACTGGGTTTGGATATCGGGAAAAATGTGAAAAAGCCGTTCCAAAAACTCAGCGGGGGGATGAAACAGAAATTATTGATCGCTCTGGCCCTGGGCCGACAGCCGGATATACTCATCATGGATGAGCCGGCCGCCAATTTAGACCCCCAGGGCAGACAGGCCTTTTTGCTGCAACTGATACGGTCCATGGAAAAAACGACGATGCTGCTCAGCAGCCACCGGGTGGACGAAATTATAAATCTGATCAATCGAATAGTTGAAATGGATTACGGCAGAGTTGTACAGGATGAGCGGATAGACCAATCGCGTTTTGCAGACAAAATGCTGGCCTGCCGGGTAACCCTGACAAAAAATCACGAAACGGCAATCCGGATGTTAGAGGATTGGGGCTTTAAGAGCGTGAACGGGGGACCTGAGTTTGAAGGTAGTTTTATTGGTGCCGAACGGTTAAGATTTTTAACTTCTATTTCGCATTATGCCAATCACATTCAGAAATTAAATATAAGTTGAATATGAATACTTTTTTTCAAGTTACCCTGGCGGATTTTCGAGAGTCTGTTCGTGCCAAATGGTTTCTAATTTACAGCCTGGTTTTTGGCGGCGCGGTTATTCTGCTGTTCGTACTGGGTGTTACCGAAGCAAGAGTGATGGGATTTACAGGTCTTAGTAGGTTGTTGATAACCTATATTCAGCTCTGCGTTGCGATCCTGCCGATCCTGATTTTAATTTCAACGGTTCGCAGCGTTGTGGGCGACAGGGAATCTAATATTCTTGAGTACTTCCTGTCCATGCCGATCTCATTGGGCGCCTATTTCTGGGGCAAAATTCTTGCCAGGTTTTTTCTGATATTTATTCCGATCAGTGCGGCGCTATTGGGAGCAATTGTCTGGGGTATGGTTAAGAGCCTTGCCATACCCTGGCAGATTGGCGGTTATTACGCCATTCTCCTGGGAACACTTTCCTGGTGTTTCCTGGGACTGGGCATGGTTATTTCAACCCTTGTCAGGAAGCAGGAATGGGGTCTGGGGCTGTCCATCTTAGTCTGGCTGATTTTATTGTTGTTCATCGATGTCATCCTGATCGGCCTCATGCTTCAGCAGCAAGTCAAAGAAAGCGTGATTGTGGCCGTATCTTTGCTGAATCCGATCATGGTTTTTCGGGCCGGCGCCGTGCTTTTATTTGATCCGGAGTTGACGTCGATGGGTCCGGCTTCCTATGTTATCCTGGACATTATGGGATATCGCGGTTTTCTGGCATTCACCATATTGTATCCTTTATCTTTGGGCTGGCTTTTTTCCTGGTTGGGGTTTTCTTGTTTTAAGAAGGGCGATCTTGTGTAAGTTCAAGCCGGGATTAGGAATTTCAGCAGTTGTAAATAACCATTATTCAAATAAGAAAGAGAGGATCTCAATGAGCAACCAGAAAAAATTGAGTCGTAGAGAGGCTCTGCGAATGATGGCGGTAACCGGTGTTACCGGTTTTACCGGGCTGTACGCTTTCCAGGCGAGCGCCAATAGTATTGGCGCCATGGTGCCGGGCAAGGGCTGGCTCAAACAGGGCCCCAAGAGTGACGGAGACGGCACCCCCCTGCAGTTTATCCCGAAAACCACGCCCGATCCCCACCCGCTGAAAGATGAGCTGAAGAAATATCCGAAATGCCCCTATTGCGGCATGGACCGGACCATGTGGAACCACAGTCGCCACCTTGTGCACTATGACGATAACCTGGTGGATGGCACTTGTTCCCTGCACTGCCTGGCCATCAGCCTCTCTCTTAATCTGGATCGAGGACCCAAAGCCATCTATGTCGCTGATTTTGGGTCTGACAGCAAGATAAAACCGCTGGTAAACGTCGATGAAGCCACCTATCTGACAGGATCTGATTTACCGGGCACAATGACCAAACAGAGTAAAATGGCATTTTCTTCTCCTGAAGCCGCCAAATCTGCCAGGAAAAGTCATGGCGGTGATCTGGCAGATATTGATGAGGCCCTGACCAGGACTTATCTCGGTATGGCGAAGGACACCGCCATGATTCGTAAGAAACGGGCTGCTAAAAGAAAAAAAATGAAATCGTAAAATGATCCGAAATCGTCAAAACTGTCTTAAGGCCCTGGTTTTTTCCAGTATTACTATGTTGTTTGTTACCAATACCTGGGCCCTGGATCTCATCCGTAAGAAAAAGAGCACAGAAAGAAAGCTTTATATTACGGTCACTAAAAAGGACCGTTGTCCGGTTTGCGGCATGTTTGTCCATCCTTATCATAAATGGATCACCCAGATTCAATTTAAGGACGGCTCCCATCACAGCTTTGATGGTATAAAATGTATGTGCCGGCTTTATTTTAACCCGGAAAAATTCGACCCTGCTAAAAAAAAGAAAGATATTAAACGTGTGCTTGTGAGGGATTATTACACGCTAAAATTTATCCGGCACGATACCGCTTTCTATGTTGTTGGAAGCGATGTTTTTGGGCCAATGGGGCACGAACTGATCCCTTTTGACAGCGAAAAGAATGCCGGTGTTTTTTTGACTGATCATAATGGATTGAAAATACTACGGTTTAACCAAATCAAGCCAGAATTGTTGGACAAATTAGATAAATCTAAAAAAACCGTTAATCTGGAATAAACCGATGAGATATGCCTCCTGGTTAGCAATTGTGATGGTTGCTTTTTGTTTGTGGAGCGGGTTGGAATACCGGCATTTCCACAAACAGCTGCTTGAGACTGAACAGCAACTGAAACTGCGGCGTCAGTTTCAGAAAGCGGTCGGTTTGCCGAATCTGGCTATCACCAGCGCTGCCAGGTATTTAAGACACTATTCGATTACAGACCTGACAACCCCCTTTCAGGACTACCCGGCCAGCCTGGACCATTTTCCGGCCGGTTTTGCTTTTGGGCCCCCTGATTATTCAAATATGCCTTCTCCGATTGTTTTTGGTAAACTGGAGAAGGGAAGGGGACCAAATACACAATGATTTCCGGAAGCTGGTTTGAAAGACAGAAAAACATCATTGATTACAGCCTGCAGAGTCTGTTGCGACGTCGATCCAAAAATATCCTCATCCTGATCATATTCATTTTACTAGTTTTTGCTGTTTCTGCCATTCTTTTTATCACCGGGTCTCTGACCCGGGAGATGATGGTTACCAGCAACGACCTGCCGGATATCACGGTCCAACGAATTTTGGGCGGACGGCAAGTCAATGTGTTGTCTTCATATATCCCTGAGATTGAAAAGATACCGGGGGTGGAAGCAGTAGAAACCAGGGTCTGGGGGTATTTTTACCTGGCTTCGCTGCAAGCCAATTTTACTATTTACGGGATGGATTTGAATCTGCTCGAAGCGGGCGAATACCGGGAGATCGTTAACTGGCAAAACGTTCCTGATGGGGCGAAAAGAAATCCGGATTTCCGCATGATTGTCGGCCAGGGGATCTTTGAGTTGCTGAAAGATATTCAGATGGAAAATGCTTTCTTATTTTATCAACCGACCTGGCAAAAGCCAATCCCTTTTGACATCATCGGTACCTTTAAAACTGAGACTGAATTACAGTCCAATGACATGATGATACTGCAAACCGAGGGAGCACGACGGGTTCTGGAACTGCCTGCTGATGAATTCAGCGACCTGGTTGTTTACGTGCCCAATCCGGAGGAAATCGAAAACATCGCCTTGAAAATTCACCGTTATTTTCCCGAATTAAGAGCGATTACCAGGGCGCAAATCCAAAACACCTACGCTTCTGTTTTTAATTGGAAGAGCGCTTTTGTACTTTCCAGCCTGCTGGTTGCGATCTTCGCCTTTTTGATTTTAATATGGGATAAAGCCAGTGGCCTGTCTCCGGAGGAAAAAAGAGAAATTGGTATCCTGAAAGCTATCGGCTGGGATACGGATGTTGTCTTGTCGGTTAAATTCTGGGAAGGGCTTATCCTATCGGGAATCAGCAGTCTGGCCGGTATACTGCTGGCGTACGCGTATATTTACTGGTTGCGGGCGCCCGGGTTAAGAGAGATCTTTATTGGCTGGTCAACTATTTATCCATCGTTTCAATTGATGCCTGATATTGATCCCAAATTTTTGTTGTTAATTATAACGATTTCCGTGGTTCCTTATCTGGCGGTAACGGTTTTTCCTGCCTGGAAAGCTGCTATAACCGATCCCGATGCGATTATGCGTAATATCTGATAAGGCGCCTATGAGTAATCTTATTATTGAAACCATTAACGTCACCAAAACCTATAACCTGGGGAAACCCAACGAAGTGACAGCGGTGAAGGATGCATCGCTGCAAATTACTCAAGGCAGTCTGGTGGTGCTGAAAGGCCCCAGCGGATCCGGCAAAACGACCCTGCTTTCTTTGATCGGCTGTCAGACAAAACCGACCCGGGGCGAAGTGATCATACTATGCAAGAAGGTCTCCAAACTGCCGGAAAAATTCATGAACTTGCATAAACGGAAACACATCGGCTTTATTTTTCAGCACTTTCAACTGATTGCCGGCATGAGTGTTTTGGATAATATTGTACTTCCCCTTATTCCGGAAGGTATCAGTCCAAAGGAAAGAAGCAAGCGGGCGGACCGACTGCTGGAACAGTTTGATCTGGGACACCGCCGGCAATTTAAAGTAAGCCAACTCTCGGGTGGTGAGCAGCAACGGGTGGCAATTGCCAGAGCGTTGATAAATAACGCCGGCATTCTTCTGGCAGATGAACCCAGCGCTCATCTCGACAGTCGCTTGACCAGTGATTTACTTGATCATGTCAAGCAGTTAAAACGATCAGGTCATACTATTCTGATAACAAGTCATGACCCGATTATTTATCAACATCCGGCGGTGGACCAGGTTTTTGAAATGAAAGACGGTCAGATGATATCATGATGCTAGATCCATGGATACTGGGATTAATCATCGGGCACAGCGCCTTGCTGCTGGTTTTTTCCCTGGGTTTGATCAATGCCTGGCAAATCTTTAGAGGGTGGGATTACAATTCCAGCGCGGAAAAGCAGTTCCTGCTGGAAAAAAAGACCTATCTGGTTTCCACAGTCATGAATTTTGCCCTGTTCACGCAAATCTTGATGCTTTTTCTGTTTGGAATGGCGGCTGATGAACTGGCAAACGTATTACCCGGCGCGATGTGCGCGGTGGGAACGCTGTCATCGAACAGTTACGGATTTGCCTTATTGGACCTTAAAATAGTTTCATTCTTTGTCTATTTCATCTGGCTCGTGGTCAATTACCTTGACAACCAGATAGAGACCTATCCGCTGGTGCGAAAGAAATACCTGGGATTGATGCTGCTTTATCCTTTCGCGGTGGTGGAGACCGTGTTGCTTTTTGCGTTTGCTTTTGATTTGGACCCATCTGTCATTACCTCATGCTGTGGTTCGGTTTACAATGCGGCGACAGAGGGTTTGGGGGGAAACCTGGCCGGTACTTCCGCCGGCTTTATTCTTCCCATATTTTTCAGCATTGTAATATTGCTGTTGCTGAATCGTTTTGTTTTTAACCGGCGGGATGCCGGAAAGAAATGGCTCGGAAATCTTCTTGAATTTCCGCTGTGGATTGCTTTTTTTATAACGGCAATCGTAGTGATTATTTCTTTTATCAGTACTTATGTTTACGAAATGCTTTCCCATAGCTGCCCTTTCTGTTTTATGGGCGCTGAGTACCACTACTATGGAGTTCCACTGTATTTCTGCCTGTTCGTTGCCACGGCAACCGGCATGACCGGGGGCCTGCTGGAGACGATCAAACGGCCGGAAACTCTGGCGGAAAAGGCGAGGCTTTTCCAAAAAAAAATGAACACTGTCTCCCTCTGGGGAATGCTGGCTTTTGTTGTGATAGGCTTTCTGCCTTTTGCGACCTATTTTATGAAAACAGGCCGATTGATATGAAAAAGTTTTTGGTAATAATTTTCCTGATCGTCTTATTCGGAATGACAAATTGTGCTTCCGTGCAGCCCACAAAAATCGAACCGCACAAGGAGTGTCCCTTATGCGGTATGTATCCGGCCCGTTATCCACAGTTCAATTGTCAGATAGTCTTTAAAGACGGTAGCTATGAAGCATTTGACAGTGCTGTGGGGCTGCTGGTGTATCTGCTTTTTCCCGATAATACCGAGATAAAGCTAAAACCCATCGCCCAGATTTATTTTAAGGACTATTTAAAAGAGGGTTGGCTTGAGTCCGGCAAGACCTTTTTTGTGACCGGATCAGAAACCATGGGGCCGATGGGGGTCGAGTTTCTGCCGGTAGACAACGAACAGGCCGCTAAAGAGCTTAAAAAACAGGAGCAAGGACAGGATATCACCCATTTTAAAGAGATAAACCGGCAGTATATGATCAAAGCCGCTAAAGCCGGATGGTTACATTATCTGGCAAAAAACCTGGTACTTAAATGAGGGCCGAAAGGCTTGAGCTTAGTTCGCTTCGCTCACAATTGGAATAGTGGAATGGTGGAACATTGGAATAATGGGTTTTGGGAAAATGGGGTGATGGCAGTGTGTCCCAAATCATTCTATCACCTAAATTGAACACGGGAACCATCTTTTTTTAAAGCAATATTCCAGCGTTCCAATATTCCAGCTACAAAAATTGGAGGATGTTGTTATAGAAACGACATATCTGCAATTCGTTAAAGAATTTCCGAGACGTATAATTAGAGCAGCCGCTTTCGTTTTTCTTTTCCTTTTAATCATTGCCTGTAAGGGTGGAAACGAAGAACAGCTTCCGGTTGATTTTGTCTGGGACCGGGTGGCATGTGAAGAGTGCAAAATGGCGCTTAGCGACCGTCATTACTCAGCTCAAGTGATAGACCCCAATGGCAGGGCTTATTACTTTGATGATATCGGCTGCGCTATTTTATGGCTGAAACGGAAGCCCTGGAAAGATAAAGCCCGTACCTGGGTCAATGACGTCAAAACCTCTGAGTGGATTGAAGCGGAAAAAGCCAATTGGATATACGGAGACCCTCAGACCCCGATGGGTTATGGTTTTGCAGCCACGTTTTCTCCGGTTGAAAACGCGCTGGATTATGAAACGGTTCAAAAATGGATGGTTATCGGCAAAACCCTGGTAAACGAAAACCTGGTTAAACATCTGGGAGGCAGCAGTAAACAACCGAGTGTCGGGGAACAGCCTGTTTTCAGTACCGGCGAAAAAACTGAGTAACCGTTCATGGGTTCAAAGGTTTACCCGCCTATGGCGGCGCCGAAGGCGACCAAGGTTCAGAGGTTCAAAGGTTGTATACTTATCACCATACGTCATTTGTAAACGCTTACAAAACTGAAAACCAAGCCGCTTTGATTTTGAATAATGACCGAAAAAGAGAATAAAAAATCCGTTTCAAGGAGAACGTTTCTAAAGACCTCCACTCTGGTTGTGGCCGGGAGCGCAATAGCCTATGGTGCCGTCAGCGTTCCGCTCTTAAGAAAAGACCGGCTGCTACTGCGCCCGCCGGGGGCGCTGGGTGAGGATATTTTTTTGGCCTCCTGCATCAAATGCGGTC
The DNA here is from genome assembly GCA_902749685.1 of Olavius sp. associated proteobacterium Delta 1. Lineage (GTDB taxonomy): Bacteria > Desulfobacterota > Desulfobacteria > Desulfobacterales > JAFDCJ01 > JAFDCJ01. Next base: position 32,281 of record CACVKW010000439.1, read on the forward strand.
AGTGTCTGCAGGTCTGCCCCCCGCAGGTGATCAAACTGGCCGGGATCAGCCAGGGATTTGGTATTGGGACCCCCTATATTATACCCAGGGAGGGCGCCTGTATTTTATGCAGCGGGTTACCCTGTGTCCTGGCGTGTCCGACCGGTGCGCTGGCCCACGAGCTTTCATTGGGAAAAGATGCGGAAATGGGTCTGGCCGTGATCAGCGGTCCTGATACCTGTCTTTCAGTGCGGGGTGTTAATGATCTGGTTTATCGGCTGCAGAATCTTCACCAGAAATCTACATCATCTCCGGATCAAACTGAATTAAAAGATATTCTGACGTCCTTGATAAAAAGATTGACCGAAGATGAAAAAAAGGCCTGGCAGAACAGATTCTCGTTGCCGGATATATCGGATAATAGCCTGTTAACAATTTCAAGACAAATAAAGAATCCCGATTTAGAATGGATTATCAAATTCGTCAAATCTTCTGGTCAGGCACGAAAGGCCTGTCAGGTCTGTCTTGAGGAATGCCCGATTAAGGATGAAAAAACAATTGTTTTTGTCTCAAGGACTCATCCGGATACCGGCAAAGAGTACATCTGGCCCTCAGTCAGGAAAACCTGTGTCGGCTGCGGAGTTTGCGAGGAAAAATGTCCAACACCGGCTGCCTCAATTACCATTTCGCCACGGCTGAAATGGTCTGAAAAGCCGGCAGGTAATCAAACAGGGAACCACAACCCAGCATGAAAAATAGACAGGATAAAAAAAACAAAAAACAGGAAAAAGTAAGGACCTTCAAAGGGGCCGGTCTGCGTTCTGAAAATATTCCGCAGCCGGGTCACCGCAGGCACAAATGGCGAAATATCCGCTGGGCACTGCTGTTATTTTTTAACTTTTTGTTTTTCGCCTCATTTTTCTTCGATATTCAAATTCTGGAAGGGACCCTGAGCGGCTCCCGGTTGCTTGGATTTCATCTGATTGATCCCCTGGCGGCTTTTCAGGTTATCCTGTCCAGTAAAATAGTAATGGTCAACCTGATCATTGGCGTGGTTACTATTTTTCTGATTTACCTGATGTTCGGCGGACGATCGTTCTGCTCGTGGATCTGTCCTTATCACTGGCTGGCCGAACTAGGAGAAAAGATACATCAAATCCTTAAAAAGGAAAAAATCATCAAAAACCACCCATTTGATCGTAAGATCCGCTATTACTTTTACGGTTTTTTTCTAGTACTGGCCCTGATTACCGGATTTACTGTTTTTGAAACCATCAATCCGGTGGCAATTATCAGCCGGTTTATTGTGTACGGACCATCATTAATGCTACTCTGGGTAGCGGCACTGTTGATTTTTGAGATGTCATACAGCCGCCGGGCCTGGTGCCGCTATTTTTGTCCGGTGGGTGTCTCCTACCAACTTATCGGCCTGCTGTCTCCTTTGCGAATAAAATGGGAGAAAGAAAATTGCTCCAACTGTAAACGATGCCAAAGCGTATGTCTGGTCCCCCATGTTCTGACGGATTCCATCAATCAGGGCAAGTCTGAATATGTAAACGCATCGGACTGCACCCGCTGCGGGCTTTGTGTGGATATTTGCGATGATGAAGCGCTTAGTTATGGCGTTAAGTACCTGGATAAACTTATTTGAACCTGGGTTAAGCGGTTCAACGTTCAAGGTTCCCGGTTGAAGAACCCTGAACCGATCATCCCCGGTTGGATTATGTTATTTGCTACACCCTCTAGGAGGTAAATCATGAAAAAAACAGCCCAACTATGTGTGTTAGCGTTGTTGACTTTTTTGATGACCGGCTTATCAGCCTCGGCCCAGGATGGTGAAAGACTTTATATCTATAAATTCTGCACAACCTGCCACGGGCAAAACGGGATATCTATTGCTCCCAATTACCCCAATTTGGCCAGACAGAATCAACGGTATCTGGTTAATCAGGTGAAGGACATCATTGCAAAAAAGAGAGCCAACAATTTCACCCTGCTGATGACCGAACACCCGGTCGTAATTAGTATTAACGACGAAGAAATAGCCCTTATCGCGGCCCATTTGACAAATATCAAATAGGCAGCGGCTTCGCCCCAACTGGAATGATGGAATAGTGGAATGATGGGCTAAAGGAAATAAAGAATCAAAGCGCATATAAATCCATTGATTTTCTCGTTACTAAAGAATTTTTTCGGGATGAAAGCAGCAGATGGGTGTCTGACGAACATCATTAAGAGAGGTAGATTTATCATTTATAGAATAAAATGGCGTCTTCTGCTTTTCATACCCAATATTCCAACATTCCACTATTCAATTATTCCATGTGGCTTACAGAAGAAAATGGCTACAAGAATAACTATAATTTCAATAGGTCGTCTGATTTCCTAGACCTTTAATTGACCCCGTAGTTGTTTATACCACAAAGGAACCTTCTGCCAGATGGAACCAACTCCCCAGCAAGGCATTGCCGGAAAAGGAACCCAAAAAAAGCTGTTTATGGCTTTTGGTTTGGTAACCCTTGTCTTTGTTGTACTTTTTATGATCATTTTGCCCTATGAATTTTATAATCGCGATGTTGACGAGGCCAGGCAAAACGCTCAAAATATCTCCAAACTTATCCGAACCGGTATTCTTTCCCATATGATTGAAGGTGCAGATCCCAAAAGTATGAGAGATTTACTAACAACACTTCAAACTCAATTCGATTTTAAGTTTAGGCTGATCCGCAGCCGTCAGGTAGAGAAGCAACACAGGTTCAATGAAGATCCGCAAGGCAAAGATGATTTGATTAATGAGGTTTTGCAGACGGGACGCGGACGCGAGGATTGGCTGGGCAGTACCCGCTTTCGCTATGTCACCCCTTTTGTCGCCGATGAGAGCTGTCAAAAGTGCCACCGGGGGCTGAACGACCAGATAATTGAAACCGGCAGTGTCCTGGGCGTATCCGAAATCATTTTCGAACTCAAAAATGTACGCAGTGCTTCCATCCGGCAGATCATCGAAGTTACCTTGCTAATGGTCGCCGGTCTGGTGACTTTGGGCTTGATTTTGTTTTTTATCGTAAAAAAAGGAATACTTGATCCAATGGGGATCGAATAACTAGTGTCGATTGAATATTGAATATTTAAGGTCCGCCTGCCGCGGATCGTTTATAAATAAAAGCACATAAAATATGACTGAGCGAAGCGATATCCACAAATCTTCAATCTTCATTATTCAATATTAGGGCCGTTCCGGGTGAGGAAATACATGAATAAAGGCCGATTCTATTTGGGGCTCATTGCTGTCTTTGGACTGCTGCTATTCTTCCGGGTAAATGCTGAGGCAGAACAATTGCCGATAGGGGACTGCGATTCTCCCAAACCGCAAACTGATTTAAGGCATTGTGTTTTTTGGAACAAATCTTTTCCCGGAATTGATCTGCGCGGCACTTTACTGGATGGCGTGCACCTGCGCGGCACCAACTTGACCGGCTGCAACCTCTCGGGAGCCAGCCTGCGCGGAGCCGATCTGCGCTGGTCGGATTTCAGCAAATGCCAATTGAATGGCACCGATTTCAGCAACTCAAACCTGTTTCACACGACTTTTGATGGCGCAATTATGGATAGGGCCAAACTGATTAAGGCCTATCTGTTCGGGGCCAAGTTCAACTACATCCAGGCGAGACAGGCTGACTTTACTGACGCCTTCATGAAAGACCTGAATATTGCCGACGGCGATCTGTCCGGCAGTATCTTCGAACGCGGAAAAATGTTGCGTGCAGTGATGATCGGCAGCAACTTGACAGGCGCTGATCTGCAAAATGCAGATCTCACCGGAAGCGCTCTGGAAGAAGCTGACTTTACCCGGGCAGACCTTAGTGGTGCCTCATTAAAGGGCGTAACACTTGACGATACAATCTTTTCAGAAGCTAATCTGGATCAAGCTGATTTTACGGGTGCTGTTATAGAAAATATGGATGGCACCTGGTTTAAACACGCAATCAATCTCCCAATACACCTGCAGCAAATGCTGGATCAGTAGAGCGTTTGCTCTATACCGCTCCGATATCGGTAGGTTAGCCGGTCTTCTTTGGATTATTAATGACGTCTTTGGTCTGAATCAAACGCGCTAATAATTTTTTTTTAAATTTACTAATCTAGCTGGCCACTTTTTGACAGTCGACCAGTCAGCACCACGCTGAATAAAAGGAATGCTATCTACCTAATCCCCATCCTCATTCCCTCCCGCTCATACCATAGGCGGACATTCCACAGAGGAGGGAAGTGAAATTCCGTTTACTTGAACTTTTAAATATCCTGGAAATATGATTGATGGGTCGGGGAATTTCCCGCCCTAGGCCACGATTGAAGCGGAGTGGGTGATCGCAACCGAAAGCGGATGCTGTCTGAGATCATTAGGGGGCGTTATGAATGAACAGTTTTAGTCAGCGGGCTTCAGTTAACCACATATTACGGCATTGAGCACATTGTTTTGATGTCATACCATATTCTGATCATTTATTACGAACCCTTAGGATCGAGTTCATGCGGTTTCGGTGGTGATTACCCACGCAGCGGGTCGGCTTTGAAAAACTACCTGGCCTCTCATTTAATTTACCTACCGTGCTTCAAACCGCTGCTCAATTATCAGGGCCGGCCTGATCAGCAGAGTTACAACCAGCATGCCGACGGCCAGAATGCCGATCGCGACACAGATCTCCACCCAACTGGGTGCGTAACTAATCACTTCCCCCAAAGGCGACGGAACCAGTCCCGGCACAATCAACCCCATGCCTTTTTCGATCCAGATACCGATAAAAAGCACAACACAGGCCGGAAGCAGCACCTTGGGGTTATTCTTGCCCGGATTCCAGATCAGCGTCAATGTCCCTAAAAGGTTCAGGCTGATCGCGGTCCAGATCCAGGGGACCAAGGCCGAGTGACCTTTGAGACCGAAATAGAGATAGATAGCCGGCAGACTGTGATGCGTGGGAAGGTAGAACTCCTTGAAAACCTCGGAAAAAAGCATGATGAGATTAATGATGGCCGAAATGACAATGATCAGCCTCAGCTTGTTAAAGGTCTCTTTGTCGATTTTATAGGTGGTGGCAGTATGAACAATTACCAGTACCACGGTTATCAAAGCCGGCCCGGCCGCAAAGGCAGATGCTAAAAACCTGGGGCCCATTAAAGGATTGTTCCAGAAAGGCCTGGCAGGCAGTCCCTGATACAGAAAAGCCGTTACCAGGTGAATTGAAAAAGCCCAGAAAATTGAGAGAAAAACAAAGGGTCGATATTTTTTTTCATCCGGTTCACGTTTGTTGTACTGGCAAAAAAGGATATAGGCCGGCACCAGCAGATTGAGAGCCAGATAACCGTTTAATACGATGATATCCCACGTGAGCAGCGAGGACGGCCAATTAAAAATCCCGATACCCGGTATCAGATGCCAGAGCTTCATGGGACCGCCGAGATCGGCAGTGATAAACAGCAGGCACATCACCAGGGCTCCGTTGGCCACACCTTCACCGATGATCACCACTTTATGCAGATCCTTATCCCGGAACATATAAGCAGGTAAAATCAACATAACGGCCGCCGCCGCCACACCCACCAGAAACGTGAAATTACCGATATAGAACCCCCAGCTGACGATATCGGACATGTTGGTGGCAGAAAGGCCTAAGTGCGTTTGAACGGAATAGGCATATATCCCCAGCATCACCATCGCGGCCAAACAAGACAGATATATCTGATAGCCGATACCGCCTGATAGATTCCATACGATGACATCCGTTACAAACGATATAATTCCTTTTTCCGGTGACTCTTTTGTCATAACTTTTGCTTGCGACATCTCTTGAACTCCGTTGAGCCGGTTGGCCCGTTTAGCCCGTTAGTCTGTTGCGCCGGTTTGTCGGTTTAGCCGGTTGGTCCGTTTTCCGTTGAGCCCGTTTAAATCGGAAGAATACATTGTCTGACCGGTCAACCCCGCTGGAGGCGGGGCTAACCGGCAAAACCTATCTTAGTCAATAAAATACCAGAACTTCGGATCCGTTCCCAGATCCTCTTTAAACCTGAAAACCTTCTTGTGCTTCAGGACAAATCTGATTTCACTTTTGGGGTCGAGAAGATTTCCGAACACCCTCGAACCGGTGGGGCAGGCCTCAACACAGGCCGGAAGTCGGCCTTCTCTGCTTCTTTGCACACAAAAGGTACATTTTTCCATCTGTCCTTTGGCGCGCATGCGGTTGCCGAGATAGTGCTGCTTTTTGGTCATTTCCGCTGCCGGTACCTGGGGTTCGTTCCAGTTGAATCGACGACCGTAATAGGGGCACGCCGCCATACAATACCGGCAGCCGATGCACCAGTCATAGTCCACGACGACAATTCCGTCGGGCTCTTTCCAGGTGGCTTTTGTGGGGCAGGCCTTGATACAGGGGGCGCTTTCACAGTGGAAACACTGTACTCCCATATAAAAATGATTCTCAACCGGCACTTCATGGAAGTATTTGCCGTCGCCTACTTCCGGGCTCATTTGGCCGTGTTCCATTTCAAATATGCGGATGTATTGCGTATTGGATTTGCGGTCGAGGTTGTTCTCCTTGACGCAGGCGGCCACACACTCCATGTATCCTTCACAGCGCGTGACATTAAAGGCATAGCCGAATAAAACATTTTCTATGGGCGCCTGGGAACTCACCTGGACATCGACGCCTCTTTTCATTTTGACTAACCGCTCCAGGCGCCTTACCGTCTCATCCTTTTCCTCCTGAGTCATAAGTTGGTAATTTTTCTTGAAGTACTCTTGCCACTGCAAGGAAAGCTCTTCTTTAGAGCCGAACATTCCGCTGCCGCAGCCCGAGAGCATCGCAGCACCGCCTAAAGCGGCGGCCTTGGCGGCACCTTTGAGGAATTCCCGGCGCCCGCACGGTTTACCCTGTCTTTGGGTGCTTTCTGTATGCTTTTGACAATTGTGTTTTTTTACGGGATCCATGCTATTTCCCTATTTTTTAAAAGGCGGTGAGTAGGTTACCGGCCAACGTTTTTTAAAGCGCGGTGAGTGGGGATCGTGGCAGGATACACAGCTTTTGACGACCCGATTGCCGGCCCAGTAAGCGACGCGCTTGCCGTGGGCACCGCCCACCCAGTCTTTTAGCTGCCTGAAATGGCATTGAGCGCACATCTGGTAGCTGTGATCCATATCCACTTTGACACCGGCCTCGGTTTCCAAAGAATCGCGTTCCTCTTTATTATGACACGTAAAACAGGACAACGGTTTTTCGCGTCCGCCATGATCCAGTTTGATATCACCATGGGCTATATCAGCAGCCCGGGCAACACTGACAGATTTATTATTATGACATTGGCTGCATTTATAACGCTCAACCTTGTCCTTGCGGGTTTCGGTCCGGAAAAGTCCCCCCTGATATCTTGTCCTCACCAAAACGGTATCAGCCGGCTGCGCCAGCACTGATTGGATGCTCTTTGCATCATCAAACGGTGTGTTCGCATTTTTATAAATCTGGATGACGCCGCCTTGTTCGGAATAGGCGGTCCATCCTGCAAAAAAAACCAGCAGTAAAGAAAATATCCCCAAAAGGTATTTTTTAAAGGTTGTTGTCTTCATAACGTCCTTATTTTACTCGGCTGTTATCTCCAATTTTTGTGTTTAAATTAATAAAGAATTTATCAATATAATGCTATCGAGCATCCAGCATCAAGAATCGAGTATCGAGTATCCAGTATCGCATTGATTATGGCACAATCCTTTTTCCGAACACTATTGCATTTTGGTCCCCCTGGTCCGGGTTATGACCCGGCATTCCGTTGAAACGGTTTGACGCCGGTGTTGATATCCGGCACATGGCATTGCCGGCAATTTCCCCGCGAGGGGTGCTCCACCCGAATGGCCGCCACCGCACCCGGCCCCACATGGCAGGCGATGCAATTGCCTCGCATCTGAAGTTCATGCGGAATGGGCGGCGGAGCCCCGGGCAGTTCGGATCGGCCCAGGCGCGGTGTTGCCACGCTGCGCCAGTCAATGTCAACGAACAGTTCTTTGCCGGTCATGGGAATATGACACTGCCGGCAGGCCTCCTGTTCCGGGTGGGGCGTTATGGGCGTGTTTCTTTTAAGCTCTGCCGACCAACCACCCCGGGCATGACAGGCAAGACATTCAACCCGGGCTAAATCAGGTTCTTCAACCTTATGTGGAATAAAAGGTGGCGACCCGGGATACTGTCTGCGTGAGTAGTATTCGCTGAGGGTGCGTTCGGAGGACACTCCTGCCAGATATTCGCTGGACAACTTGTCATAGTCAATGAATATGGCTTGCCCCTTCTGATCAAAGTCAAGGTTCTGAGGGCCTAATGCAGCCGTTGCCATCTCCTTTGGTTGAAAGGAGAATCCCGAAATCACCACCAGGGGCAATGCAATGATACAGAGACCGGCAAAAACGAGAAATACTTTTCCCACCTTTTTGTCTGGCGTTTCCATCATACTATCTCCAGTTTGACAGCGCATTTTTTATAGTCCGGCTGTTTGGATATGGGGCAAAATGCATCCAAAGTCACCTCGTTGATTAAGTAGCTTTCGTCAAAGAACGGAACGAAAACCATGCCCTGTGGCGGGCGTCCCCTGCCGTTGATACTGGCCTTCATCACCACAGCGCCCCTGCGGGATGAGACTTTGACCTTCGTACCATTAACGATGCCCAGTCTGCCGGCATCATCCGGATTGATTTCGACATAGGCTTCCGGAGCAGCCTTGTGCAGGATCGGTACCCGCCGGGTCATGGATCCGGTATGCCAGTGCTCCAGGATCCGGCCGGTATTCAGCCAGAAAGGAAATTCACTGTCAGGGGACTCTGCCGCCGGCTCGTAAGGCCGCAACCAAATCCAGGCCCGGTTATCCGGTTTGCCGTAAAAATGGAAATCATCGCCTTTGGCGGCCGGGTCATATTTAGCGTTGTAGCGCCATTTGGTTTCCAATCCATCGACAAATGGCCAAACGACGCCCGATCGCGCTTTAAGCACTTTGAAAGGCGCCATTCTGTGTTTGGGGGAGTCGTGAAACTGAATATACTCATTCCAGATGTCTTCAATGTAGGTTTCTTCGGGCCAGGAAAATTGTTTTTCAAATCCCATTCGCCGAGCCACCTCGATGATCTGCCAGGTATTGCTCATGCAATCACCCGGCATGGGAACAATCTGGTCGTTATGCTGGGTGCGCCGCTCCGAGTTGCCGAAAAATCCTTCACGCTCGATCCACAGGGCGGACGGCAGAACCACATCGGCCACATCGTAGGTCGGGGTGGGATATATTTCGGACACTACCATGAAGCGATCCTCCTTTTTGGCGCCATCCCGGTAGCGGTTCAAATTGGGCATGGTGACCATGGGATTGGTAACCTGTACCCACATGAACCGGATATCCCCCCGGTCCAGGGCCCGGAACATCTCCACCGTATGATAGGTCGGTTTGGGATCGATGTTTTCCACCGGCACATGCCAGATTTTAGCGGCCATCTTGCGGGCGCCTTCCTTCATGACAACGCCGTGCGGCAGCTTATGAGTCAGGGTGCCGACTTCACGCACTGTACCGCAGGCGCTCGGTTGACCGGTCAAAGAAAACGGGCCATTGCCCGGTTGGGAAATCTTGCCCACCAGCAGATGACAATTGTAGACCAGGTTGTTGATCCAGGTGCCCCGGGTGTGCTGATTCATGCCCATGCACCAGTAAGAAACGACTTTTTTATCCGGATCCCCGAAAAGCGACGCTAAATATCGGATGTCTTTGGCAGATACGCCGGATATTATTTCGACATTCTCCGGCGTGTAATCCGCCAGAAATGCTTTATACTGCTCAAAGTCAACGGTTTCGGCTTTGTCTTTGAACTTGAAATGGTCCTCGGTACCATAGCCGATGTTGGTTTTGCCTTTATGAAAGGAAACATGCTTGTTGACAAAATCCCAATTGACCCAGTCGTTGCGGATGATCTCATAGCAGATGGCATTGGCCACCGCCAGGTCCGTCTGGGGTTTGAAAAGGATCGATCGATCCGATGCCTGGCTGGTGCGGGTGGTGCGGGTGGCAAAATCGATGATTTTGACATGGCCTTTGCTTTTGCGATTGGCCAGCATTCGGGAGAAAAGCACCGGATGCATCTCGGCCATATTATTGCCCCAGGTAATAAACACATCGGCGTGATCGATGTCATCATAGGAGCCCATGGGCTCGTCCAATCCGAAACTGGTCAAAAAACCGGTTACTGCGCTGGCCATGCACAGACGCGCGTTGGCTTCCAGGTTGTTGGTGCCGATACATCCCTTGAACAGCTTGGAGGCCACATACCCGTCGGAAATCGACCATTGCCCGGAGCCGTACATGGCCACGGCGTCTTTGCCGTGGCTTTTGATCGTTTCCTGCATTTTGCGCGCCACCAGGTCGAGGGCTTCTGCCAGCGGTGTTTCCACCAATTTGCCGTTTTTGCGAACCAGGGCTTTGGTGATTCGATCCCTGCCGTAAAGGATCTGAACGGAATGGTAACCTTTGACGCAGCACAGCCCCTTGTTCACGGTACAATTGGGATCGCCTTTGACGGCCACCGCCCGCTCACCGGACACACCGACCAGCAGGCCGCATCCGGTGCCGCAAAAACGACAGGGCGTCTTTTTCCATTCAATCCCGCCTGAAGATGGGTCTACATTTTTCCAGGCGCTGAAACTGATTCCCGGAAACAGGGTCGCTGCGGCTGCGGCGGCACTGTTTAGTGCCAGGGTCTTGATGAATGATCTTCTGGTGATACTCATGTGCCACTCCTTTAATGGGTCTTTTTGTAATTAGCAGATCGTTGCCTCAAACCGACAATGTTAATTCGTACCGTTGGCTATTTATGGTTGTGAAAAAGGATGATGCTGGTTGCTGGTTACTTGATGCTGGCAAAAGGGATCGCCTCGCTCCGCCTTTTTATAAAATTTGGTAGCATTCCTTCAACTACCGGTAACCAGCATCCAGCATCCAGTATCTGCATGTATTTGCAACACAATACACTGAAACCATACGCATCTGTTAAGATTTTAGCCTAATAGAACGTTTATACATCCACATGACCGAAGGTCATGCCAAGAGATTCCAATGTTTTTAATTCCTTGAGTTTTTTCTGTAACGCCTTTTCCGTTTCTTCATCCGGCGTGTCGGTTATCAGGATCAGGATATTTTGATTATCGGCCGGCGTCGCTTCACAGTGATCAAGGGCTGTCAGGTCATTGAGCAATTCCTGCTTGGCCCCTTGCTTCGGGTATGCCAGGTAACTGAAAACGGGCATCGATTCTCCTTAGTTATAAAATCCAATACCACTTTTTTTTGTATCATTGGTGTTAAAGCTGTTTCGTTTTCCGTAAAGGGTCTAAATTAGAGGGAATTCTTGATTTTTTATCAATATCGTAAGAAAAATTAATTGACTTAAGTCAATTAACCCATATCAAAATTATATAGATTAAAAATACGGTAAAATACGTATTTTTTAAATATGAATACTGTATTTAAACACAGCGTCACAATAGTCTGAGTATTTGGCCGTTGGTATAATTGGCATAGGCATTAATTCTGACGAATTAGAACCACTTAAAAAAGCATCCTTGCAGGGTATACCCTATAGTTGCATAAAATTTTGAAATCCAACTTAGCTGCTGCAATGAAGACCATTGAAAGTATAGACTGATCCTGGATTCTGGTTTCTGGATCCTG
>CACVKW010000440.1 GCA_902749685.1 Olavius sp. associated proteobacterium Delta 1
GCATCACTCTTGTCCAAAAACGGGTTTAGAATGAGTCATAAAGTGAGTAATAATACGAGTCATTGAAAAAAATCCTCCTTATATGTAGGGTGGTTGTTAA
>CACVKW010000441.1 GCA_902749685.1 Olavius sp. associated proteobacterium Delta 1
ATCAAGACCGAGACGATAACAACTGAAGTGTCAAAGAAAAAAAGTATGTTTTTTTTCTTGCAGGGGGGTGTTTTTTCTCTTGACAAGCCCTTTAATGGGCGACCCC
>CACVKW010000442.1 GCA_902749685.1 Olavius sp. associated proteobacterium Delta 1
ACCAGCACCCGGACCGCATTGTGATTAAAGCGGTTTCCACGAGACGATAAGAACAAATGGTTATTGTACGGATCTTTGATCAGCTCCGGCCGCACGGACTTGATGTAGTTTTCAAGATAGCGGCAGGCAATGCGACCGATGGGAACCACACGTTCCTTGTTGCCCTTTCCCCGGATGCGTAAAAAGCCGTCATGGTAATCCACATCATTTAATGTCAGGTCCCTGAGTTCTGTTTTGCGTATCCCCGAGGAATACAGCACTTCCAGCATGGTGCGGTCACGGTAGCCGATCACACTTTTGGTGTCGGGCGCCTGCAGGATTTTTCTGGCCTCTGAAGCG
>CACVKW010000443.1 GCA_902749685.1 Olavius sp. associated proteobacterium Delta 1
CACCAAAACGTAAGAACTAACAAGAAGACTGTCAATTAGAGGCTGAAGGTGGTTAGGCAAGAAAAAGTCTATAGATGGTGCGTGGGGACGGTGCATATTCCGCTCCATTCCGTCCCCATCTCCATTAATTTACCTTGAACATTAAATCCTTAGGCTTGATAAGATTTTTAGTAGAAAACCTCAGGCGGCTGTCGCCATTTCGAAGGGTGTATTTTCTTCTGCAGAGTTGTTTTCGGGTTCGCTGTGCAAAAGAATTTCTTCAGGCAATTCTATTGTCACCTCAGTTCCTTCCCACCGGTCACTCTGGATATCGAACCGGCCGCCATGTGATTCGGCAAGCGATTTTATCTGGCTTAAATTAGCCTCGTTTTTATGGCCAAGGTCTATCTCCGGTTCCCGCGATTTGGCATAGCCCCCATCAACTATAGTCTTGACTTCCGCAAGTTCCATTCCGATTCCTTTGTCCTTTACCGAAAGTCGAATTCTACCGTCGCCAGTTGCTTTCGCTGTAAAGATGATATCACTGTTTTCAGGAGAAAACTGGATTGCATTGGATAACATTCCCAGGATTGCTTTTCTGATGTGCGCCTGATTCAACAGCAGGTGATTTACTTCAGGTTGCACCTCGGATTGCACACTAAACTTAATTTCTCCTTCGCGTTCGGCAAGATCATCCAGGCAATCTTTGATCGTTGACGTCAGGTCGACGGGCGAAGTTTCTTCTGATGTGTCAACGGTGATCTGACGACGATATCTGGCCGGAAAAATAGCCCCGATCAGGCCACCCAGCAGCGCTGACGCCGCCAATGAAAAATACTTTATGCTCTGAACTTCTTCGGGTTTCATGACCTCTGAATTAATGTAAAGCGCCAATACGGCGGCTAACGCGGCAAAAAAGGCGGTTGTGACGGTTTCGAGTATCCTTGCAATTTTTCTGCTCTTGGGTTTACGTTCCAAATGATAACCCAGCGTGAAGGTGACTGCAAAAGGAACCAGTCCCCAGGCCGCTGTTTCCCTCAGGATAGCCGTCCATATGCGTCCGGCGTTATTGGGCTCCAGGTAACTCAGAAGAAACAGTCCGGCAATGCTTGCCAGGCAGGATATTACGCCGCCAATTAGAAACGAACACCAAGGGCGTCCCTTTTTTGGACGGATGCACTTCCATAGCGAGATGGTTGAATTTTGTTGGGCCTGCCTGATGAGTTGCGGTGTGACAACACAGACTATGCCCACATACAGGGCCATAATGGACCACACAAGATAAGTGATTGGCCCTTGAAGGGTGACGATGTCACCAACCACGAATCGACAAGCCATGGCTGTAACCGGAATTACAAAAAGAAGAAAGACGGTCAAAATCGTCAAGTCGTTGAAGTTGATGCCCGGCTCATTGGGGTGGAGATTGGGTTCAATTCGGAATCCCATGGATGCTAACATCTTTTGACGGGATCGTTTGCCCATTCCTTCACTGTTAATTGCACAAGCTATGTAGAGGTAAATATTTTCCAAAAGATGCTTCAAATCTTCCCGCAGGTCCTTATGTAACTCGGTCAACACTTTTCGATGAACATCAAAATATCGCTTCTTGGTCGTATCATCCACCGATGCATCGCAAAGCCGATTGACATCTTCAAACTTAATCTTCATTTGGTAGTATTTTTCTACACCCTTGTTTAATTTATCGAATCTGCTTTTAATGTTATCGAAGGTCCGTTGATAGGCGGTTCTGAATTGAAAAAAAGGAGAATCGACACCCTCCCACAAGCTGATCTGATGATACAGATGGCATACTTGAAGATAGATATATTCCAGTGACTTCGGATTGTTTTGACGACCGCTTACATATATTCTGTGTTTGGTATGGTCGGAAAGCCTGCCGATGCAATCATCCGTGTGAACTTCCAGTTTATAAATTTTGATCATTCTGATTGTGCCGGATACAGCTCCGGGAATTGAACCCAACCGCTGAAATATGCGTCGAATCTTCCTATCGATTTTGATTGCTTTTGAGGACCTCTCAACACCCCAGGTTAAAATGATCAGCGTGAATACCGGTCCCAGCAGCCGGATATCTTCACTTAGGTTATCTTTGATCTTGGTAACGATGTGTTTTGCACCGATCCACTCGGCTATCATTGATAGCAAACCGGGATGCAGCGTGATGAGTTTGTAGACCCCGGCAAATAAAAGTGAAAAAAGGCATGCATATATTGCGGCGGCAGAATGATAGCGCACCCAGGTGGTCCAGGGACGCGCAGCTTCAGGTGCGTCATAGGGGCCGTAGTTATCGGCCAGTGCGTTGAAACGGTTATATGATGTGACGAAAATCAACAGATAGCAAACACATGCCAGAAAATCCAGATTGGAATCCGGTAAGAAAAATGTTTTAAAAGGAATCATTTGTCTGACCTCCTTTCGAGCCGACCGGCTTTTTATGGCGGCAAAGAGCGATTTAATGACCGCTGCCGGGTCGTTTTAAGTATTGAATTTTAAAGAACTGGATTTTTCAGCCTTGGTGAATGTCAGCTTCAGAATAGAATTTAGAGGGAGTGAGCGGCAGAATAAGTTCGTTTGGCACATGTCAGTTGCATAATCTTGCTTTCATCAAGACTTCCTTTATCGTTGAAACTTTAGTTGTGCAAATAAAATGCCAGGTCGCTAAAGTTTTCTATGGATTTATGTAACTATTAAAAATTAATGCGGTTTTTATATTTATGGTGCCAATGGTCGTGCGTCCAGTGCGTCCAGATACTTTGCAGATGTGTAAACTACGATGTCACTGTTGATAATTTGATAACCACCATCGGAAATAAACCCGACGAACAGAATGCCCGTCGTAACTAGCGAACTGATAAAATCCGGCATAATAAGAGATAAAAAGCAGACTCATCGAATTGGATCGTTTTGCAGCACAGAGTCCATTAAAACAGGGACAAAACAAACCGCAGACGTTCAATTTTCTGGGTTTTACGCACATATGTGACAAGACCCGGAAGGGGAGATTTACGATACTGCGTAAAACGGTCCGCCAGAAGTGGCAAGCGAAACTGAAAAAAGTTTATGGGGAGCTTCGCCGACGGATGCACGAGCCGGTTCCAAAGCAGGGCGCGTACTTGCATTCGGTCCTCAGCGGGCAGAAGCGCTATTATGCAGTACCAATGAACAACCGATCCACAGGATTCCCAACAGAGAGGCGGTGGTTAGAAAAAGTATGGTGTCAAACCTTGACGGGTTGTTGCCCAAATCGAGTTGTTAGCAACAAACCCAGGCTTAGTGTGATTTCTGCATTAGCAAATAAGCATAAACCCTCGAATAATAGTTGATTA
>CACVKW010000444.1 GCA_902749685.1 Olavius sp. associated proteobacterium Delta 1
AGGTACAACCTGATTTCTAAATCACTAATTTCCCGTTTATAACTGCCTGTTTTTATTAAAGGCAGTATTTGATTTTCAAATTATTTTGGACAGCAATGAT
>CACVKW010000445.1 GCA_902749685.1 Olavius sp. associated proteobacterium Delta 1
CCGCAAGGGCCATATAAAATGAGTTACGCAAGGCCACCAAACCAATACCTGATAGCCAATACCCAATACCTGCTAATTGGGCTTCGCTCAATTAGGGTAATAAAATCAGCATAAGAATAATGCGCAGCATGAGATAAATAATCCGCCGGAACTTTGATCAAACGGCATTCCTCGAATTTCAAACTAAAATTTACGATCACTTGAAAGCTTATTTTCAGGGTGGATTATTTATTCGCAGATCGATAATTTCCATCCGAATATTTCGTTCCGGGTGCTTGGCTGACGGTCCCTCCGTCATGACGACCAGATCTCCGGAAACGCCCTGATTCTCAAGCAATTTTATAACCCAGGATTTCCAGTCTTCCGGATGCTCGGTTTCACAGATCGAAAAGACGCCGTAAGAAAACGAAAGGTCCTGGCAGGTTTTGGCCTGGGAGCTGACGGCCGTAATCCAGACCGGCAATCGGAAGCGGGTGATGCTTCTGGCGGTCGCGCCGCTCCTGGTGGGGACAATTACGGTGGGTGGAGTCACCCGCTTTAGAGCGGTTTCAACGCTCATTGCAATGAGATCCTTCAAGTTGACTTCATCCTCTTCTTTGCCGGATCGCAGTGCTTCTTTGATCGCCATCGAGGTGCGATACGGCTCGATGGCGGCGGCGATTCGGGCCAACATCCGAACCGATTCAACCGGATATTCACCCATGGCGGATTCCCCTGAGAGCATGACACAGTCCGTGCCGTCCAGGATGGCATTGGCCACATCAGTGGCCTCCGCCCGGGTGGGGCGCCGGTTGGTGGTCATGGATTCCAGCATCTGGGTGGCGGTGATGACAGGTTTTCCGATCAAATTGGCCAGCCCCATGATCTTCTTTTGGGCCACGGCAATCTGCTCAATGGGAATTTCCACCCCCAGATCTCCGCGGGCGATCATAATTGCATCGGCGGTTTGAAGGATTTCGGTTAAGTGTTTGCGGGCACCGGCCCGTTCGATTTTGGCAATGATAAAGGGGTTATGACCCATCGCGGTTGCAGCTTCACGGACTTCAACAATGTCATTGGCGGTTTCAACAAAGGACTGACTGACCGCGTCCACCCCATTTTCCAGGGCGAATTTCAGGCATTCGTGATCATGTTCGGTGAATGCGCTGATCCCCAGATCGATACCGGGAAGGTTAAGACCCTTGCGGGAGCGCAGTTTTCCGCCAACGATCACATTACAGCGGACATCATTTCCCACAATTTCCTGTACTTCAATCTCAATGTAGCCGTCGTTTAAAAACAACCGATCGAAGGGTTTTACCGTCTGGGGCAACCGCGAAAAGCTCACCGATACGCGTTCGGCGTCACCGATTATTTCTTCGGTCGTCAGGGTAAATTGGTCATCCGCCTTCAGTTCGATCGGCTCATCTGCAATCTGGCCGACTCGCATTTTAGGCCCCGGCAGATCGGCCATAATGGCAACCCGCTGTCCGACTGCTTCGGATGCACCCCTTATTTTTTTTATGACCTGTTTGTGGCTGGCAAAATCCCCGTGGGAAAAGTTCAGACGCGCAACGTTCATACCGGCTAATATCAATCGTTCAAGAATCAGCGGCGAGTCCGAAGCCGGCCCGATGGTGCAGACAAGTTTGGTTTTATTAGCTGGAAATGTCATCAAATGCTCCAATTTAAAGATTCATTCGGAGATTGAACCTGATATAAGATATTTGGCTTCGTTTCAATTACGATTCCATCTTTTTTGCAAATACAGATTTTGACTTTACATCTCCAAAAAGTAATAACAATTGCATATAGCAGGGCAAGAAATGCAAGAATTAAGATCAGAAGACAAAAGATTGCCAAATTATTTTGTAGCAATATTTCCAGGAGTTCCATAATCGTCCTCCTTTATCTTACTTTTTTCTTTAAATTTAGCATTTAACTTTTCAGGCCTACACGGCCATTTTAAAACTTTTATCTTCTATCTTATCTGTTCTCTATCCCCTGTCCTCAGGTTTCTGACACCTGAAACCTGACACCTGAAACCCTAAGATCTGTCATCTGTCTTCTGCCCTCTGTCTTCTGACTTCTGTCCTCAGTCCTCATTACTCAGTCCTCTGTCAGCGGCATTCTGTCTTCCGACTTATTTTTTCAAACCCAGGTATTCAAGAACGCCAGCTTTAAATTTCTCTCTGAAGGCGTTGTTGATTTTTTCAACCGGATTGGCCCCTAAAAATAACAGCAGTTGATCCAGTTCCTTTTTTCTATTGTCGGCATCTGAAATATTTTTCAAATCAACGATATTTTCCTCGATTTCAAAATACTTCAGCTTATCGGCCAGCGGCAGCTGCCAGAACAATAAAAAGCCTCTGTCCGGAAAATCCACGTCCAGCAGCTTATAGCAGTATTGCATAACGGTTTTTTCCAACTCCAGCCGGATGTCGATAATTTTCTGTTTTTCATCCGCCAGCTTTTCCATGCTGCAAGGCCTGCCGACGACTTCAAAATACATTTTGATTTTCGGTTCTGTGCCGGAGGGTCTCACGGTTACTCTGATGCTGGAAGTGTCCAATCGATTTTTAAGATTATACACGATTACATTTCTGGCGGAGGTGTCTGTTTTTGATAGATGGGGCTGCGGTTCTCCCTGCCAGCGATCAAATCGTTCTTTGACAGTGAAATTGCCGAAGGCTTCGATTGTCGCATTCCTTAAATGATCCATAATATGGCCGATTTGTTCCATACCTCGGGCGCCTAGTAATCGGATCTCGGTCAGGTAATTGTGGCAGTAGCCATATCTTGAATAGATCTCATTGAGATCGTCCAGCAGGGAGTTTTGTTTCTTTTTTAACTCGGCGGCATGTTCTGATATCCAGACAGCCGCGCAGGCGGCATCTTTATCCCGCGCGTAATTAGCGGTGAGATATCCATGGCTTTCTTCGGCCCCGAAAATAAAATCGTCGATTTTACCTTCTGCTTCAATTTTATTCATTACATCGCCGATGTATTTAAAACCGACCAGAAGATCTCCGATGCATTGCACGCCGTTCTCCAGGGCTATTTTTTGCATTAAAGAGGTGGTGACTTCGGTTTTAATCAGGGTACTGTTCTGATTTAAGCGACCATTGGAGGCATATTTGGAAATTGCATAGTTGGTCAATATGATTCCGATTTCGTTGCCGGTCAAAAACTGCCAGGCACCGTTATGTTTTGCCATTACACCGATCCTGTCCGCATCCGGGTCGGTGCTGATTAAAATATCGGCATCAATTTCGGCTGCAAACGGCAAGGATATGCTGAAGGATTCGATCACTTCGGGATTCGGTATGTTATAGGTGACATTTTCAAAGGCCCCGCTTAAATTCGATGTTTGCGGATCGAGGCTGACGTCAAAACCCATTTTTCTTAAAACCGGATAAACAGAGGTCAGACCGGTTCCGTGCAGCGGAGAAAATACAATCTTTATATCTCGTTCTTGGGATAAGGACACCGCGCAGACCGCTTCGTAGTAATCGTTATCCAGTGCTTCAGCGACAAATTCAATCAGCCCTTTGTCGGTGGCTTCATCGATATCCAGGGTCAAAATCCCGTCAACATTCCCGGTAACCTCGTCGACCAGAATCTGGTCATCCGGTGGAATTAATTGCCCGCCGTACTGGTCGTACACTTTTTTGCCATTGTCGGTGGGCAGGTTATGACTGGCACTGAACATATCGCCTGAGATGGCGTTCAGATGGCGGATTGCATATGAAAGTTCGGGAGTGCTTCTGGCGGTTGGGAACAGATAGACTTTGATGCCGTTTGCGGCATACACCGCGGCGGCGGCGGTAGCCAGTTGGAGGCCGTCGAGATTCATGATGGGGTTGGGGCGCGTCTCGTCATAGATCCCTTTTTGGGTATATTTTCTGACATCAAAGGTCAGGACAACACCGCGCTGCCTGGCTTGTTCGCCAAATTGCTTGATAAGATACTGGGAGTGCCCTTGCGCCGACGATTGGATGGTCCAGGGATTGATCCGATTGGGACCGATGCCGACCAGTCCGCGGCGACCGCCGGTGCCGAAGGGGATGATCTGATAGAAGGAATCCAGCAGAAAATCCCATTTTTCAGATTCGATCAGGTAGCCGATCTGCGGTAGGTAATCGGTGAATGCATCGTCGGTTAACCAGATCTTAAGCCATTTGAAAGCAGAATCGATATACTTTTGCGATACGTTTAATGTTCCAAAGCCTTCCTTGGTTTTTTCTAGCAGTGCAGCAGCATCAATCATCGCATACCTCATTCTTTCTAGTTTGTACTAATAAGTTCATTTTTATTTAGACACATTTGACTTATATGCGAAAGCTAATATAACCAAGTCTGTATGTGTATCAATTTGTCGGCCTCTCACCGACAAAAGCAAAAACTAACAACTCTGCGTTCTTTGCGACTCTGCGGTGAATACAACATTTAAATCGATGCACACCATGTCGAAATATTTATTGCCGTATTCGGAACGCTTTAATTCAATACTAATTAGCCGTCAACCAAAGATACTGATAGGGCTTCAATGTTAAGTTAGCCGGCGCGAATGATTCGCCCGAGAGCAGGTCGGTCATCGAATTGGCAGCATCCGTGTTTGAAATTGAGACCGTCGCTACCGACGAAGATATATTCGTCAACGCGTATATGGTCTGGTTGTCAGATGATCGCCGTATGGCGAACACTTGCGGTCCCATGTCTAAAATTTCAAATTCCGCATTCGGATGAAATGCAGGCTGCTCTTTTCTGGTCTTGATTAAGTTGATATAGGGGTAAAATACGCGTGACCGGAATGATTCCGGATTCATTAATTCTTTGATAATTTCTTCTACCTGGAGTTTTTCCCGGTTAACCGTCCTGGCTCTGCCGGTCTGCTCGACGCCTTCCGTCCAATTGCGTGAGCCCAGCAGGCTATGGATGTAGGTGGCCGGCACGCCCGGCAGGGCATACTGAATTGACTGGGATGCCAGAAATCTATCCGCCCGGCTGGAGTCATTGTCGGCCAGAATTGCATCGACATAGCTGATGTTCAGCTCATAGGGGCTGTCCGTACCGTCCGGGTTGCGTTTATAGGAGACCTGTCCCCCATTCGTTTCAACGACTTCGACCAGCGCCTCCAGTTCTTGCGGGGGCAGGATGCCTTCTAGGGGGCGAACGCCGATGCCGTCATGGGATGCGGTGAAATTAAAAAACGTGTGACCGGAAGATTTCAGGTGGAGCCCTCTGGCCCAATCCGTCAGAACGCTTGCATCTTCTTTGACAAATGTGTAGAAAAGCAGCGGCGGCAGGGTGAAATTGTAAACCATCTGGGCTTCATCCCGACCATTGCCGAAATAGCTGATATTTTCTGCATGGGGCACATTTGTTTCCGTAATAATCATGACTTCGGGAGCGACAAGATCCAGAATTGCACGAAACAGCTTAACCACGGCATGGGTTTGCGGCAAATGGATGCATTCAGTGCCGATTTCTTTCCATAAATAGGCGATGGCATCCTGCCGCAGAATCGTTGCACCCTGCTGGACATAAAAGAGCAAAACTTCGGTCATCTTGGCCAGCACATCCAGGCTGGCAAAATTAAAGTCAATTTGATCGGCACTGAAGGTGGTCCATAAATGAACCGGGCGTCCGTCTTGTTTTTGATATTCCGATAACAGCGGCAAAGACCGGGGGCGGGTGACCATGGATAAATCAAGGGACGGATCAACTTCGATGGCAAAGTCTTCAAATCCCTTTTTATCCGACAAATAGTCATCAAACCATTGGCTTTTTGCGGAAAAATGATTGACCACATAGTCAAACATCAGCTGGAAGTCTTTGCCGATGTCGTTCACGTTTTGCCAGGAACCCAGCTCCGGATTAATTTGAAAGAAATCCATGACCGAGAATCCGTCATCCGACGAGTAGGGGAAAAAAGGCAAAAAGTGTATGGTGGATATGGCGCCTTTCAGGTAATTGTTGGCGAATTCATGCAGGGTGGCAATCGGCGCCTGTCCTTGCTTTTGCAAAGTATCGCCATAGGTGATCAAAACGACATCCTCCTGTGAGAAGAATTCTTCCTTTTCTCTTTTTGGGCCCGTAAATTTTTCAATTATCGGCTGGAGTCGTTCAAGGGCCGCCTGGCCGGACTTCTCACCATATATGTCAGTTAGCAACTGTTTAACTTTTTGCATGCTCTCCATTTTTGTGCTTCCTTTAGTTTTTGCTTCCTTGACGATGGCAGTTAATAAAAATAGATAGAATACAATAAATATTCAAATTTCATTCTTCAATATTCAATCTTTAACGCGCGGGCGCTATCCAACCCCGCGAACTTAAGAAATCGCTCAGTCCCCGGTGCAGGACGCTGTAGGAAAAGTATTTCAACCCCAGGTCATAATTAAGATCCACCATCTTGCGGCAGAGAGCGGGATCATCCAATACCTTTTTCGTCTTCTCAACCGCTTCGGATGTTACATAACCATCTATTTCAATGACGGAAAATCCCTTGGGTTTGATATCTTTGGTATATATCGAATAAGCGTTGACTACGATCGGCTTGCGAAAATACACGGCTTCCAGAAAAGCATTGCCAAAACCTTCAAAAGTGGAAGGATAGGTAACCAGATCACAGTAAGGGAAAATATCCTCAAGCGTATAGATCTTCCGCCCGTCTGCCGTTTGCCCCCTGTGCTCATTGATGATATCCGAAACAAAGACCGTATCCACTTTCATGAGCTTGGAATAGTCTTTTAGCCGTTGTTCATAATCATAGCCTTCGTCGCCGGATGCATGGGAGATGATCAATTTCGCTTTTCTTCCGAGTCGGTTGACCATTTCGATAGCATGCTCAATTCCCTTGCGCTGCACGACCCGGGTGGGTTGCAGAATGAATAGTTCATCGTTTTCAATTCCCAGCGCCTGACGTATATCGGAGGTGTAATCATCAGGCGCTGGCGGGGATTTCGCGAAATCCATGACATTGGGAGCGATATGCGATGATACTCCCGTCCGCAGGCCGAGCTGCATATCGGCCACCGAATTGATGACCACGTGATGAATGGACGGCAAAACGGGCGGAAAGGCCATGTTTAAGTAATCCTGCACGGCATTGATCATAAATCGATCTCTTTCCCAGTAAAAATCATGATGGTGGGCAATCGTATGAATATTGGTTTCGGCAATAAATTCGGTCAGCGCTATTCCCAGGGGGATGTTTAGCGGGATGGTGAGTGCATTTTCGGGTATGATAATATGAATATCATTTTTTTCCACAAATTCGTATAATTCATCCTTTAATTTGATTGCCAACTGGTAAATCTTTTTGGATACTGAACGATCACGCAGGGTGGTGCCGAACGATTGCAGGTAGACATCTTTGATGTCCGGGTGCGTAAAATGCGCTTCCGGCACCCGGTAAGAAACCTCCTGCGGCCGGTCCAGTTCACCGGCAAAATAATAGCAGGTAAATCCCTCCTGTTCGAATACATCCGCCCATTTTTCAATCTCCAGTGATACGCCGTCCGTTCCGGCAATTCGGGTCGAAATAAATGCGACCCTGCTAAAATCCGTAAGCGACATAAAATCCCGCATATTCAGCTCCTTTGTAGACATAGGTTAGACAATATAATCCGCAATCCGCAATCCTTCAGGCTTTTCCTGCGCTGCCCAGCACCTTCTCATTTTTGTGCGTGACCATCTTGACTAACTCTTCTCTGGCCGGACCGAGATATTTGCGGGGATCAAACTCAGACGGATTCTCGGCAAAAACTTTTCGGATGACGGCCGTCATCGCGAGACGGCCATCGCTGTCGATGTTGATTTTGCAAACCGCCGAACTAGCGGCCTTGCGGAGCTGTTCTTCGGGAATGCCGACAGCGTCGTCCATTTTTCCGCCATAACGGTTAATCATTGCAATATATTTTGGGATCACCGCCGATGCACCGTGCAGTACAATCGGAAATCCCGGAACACGTTTTTCTATTTCTTCAAGTATATCAAAGCGCAGGGGCGGGACTTCTTCGCCGGGTTTAACTTTAAATTTGAAAGCTCCGTGAGAGGTGCCGATCGATATCGCCAGACTGTCCACACCTGTTTTGGAAACAAATTCCTCGACTTCCTCCGGTTTTGTATAATTGGAAACTTCATGGGATACTTCATCTTCAACGCCGGCAAGTACACCGAGCTCCCCCTCTACCGTAACATCTTTTTGGTGGGCGTAATCGACAACCTGCCGGGTTATGCGGGCATTTTCTTCAAATGGATGGTGTGATCCGTCCAGCATCACCGAAGAGAATCCGTTGTCAATGCAGGATTTAGCCAGCTCGAAACTGTCGCCATGATCCAGATGAAGCGCGATCGGAATGTCGGCTCCTTCGGCCCTGGCCATCCGGACGGCGCCCGCGGCCATATATCGCAGCATCGTCGGATTGGCATATTTGCGGGCACCGCCGGAAACCTGCAAAATAACCGGTGACCCGGATGCGACACAACCCAGAATAATCCCTTGCAGCTGTTCCATGTTATTGAAGTTATAGGCTGGAATGGCATACCCGCCCGCCATGGCTTTGCGAAACATCTCTTTGGTATTTACCAATCCGAGATCTTTATAGCTAGTTGTATCGGTCATGCTACCCTCCTTATGGGTAAGGTGAATTCGATGTCAAAATGTTAATGTTTATAATAAGAACTTGTTGGCGGCTTTCAATGGTCGGGATGCTGAGATTTTCAAATATAGATACTTTCGATTTTCAAATCGGGTATTCGAAATTAAGACCCGGCCTTTATTCGTTCGACGGTCTGTTCGGCAATTTCAAGTTCTTCGTTGGTTGGAATGGCCAGAATTTTGACGGCCATTTTGACACGTTGAATTTCGTGGATAGCCTTGGATTGGATGTTGTTTTCGTCTTCATCAATTTCTATGGACAGTCGGGATAGGCCTTCGCAGCAGCGCGAACGGATAGCGGCCGCGTTTTCTCCGATACCTCCGGTAAATACCAGGGCATCCACCCGCCCCAGCGCTGCGTAATAAGCGCCGATATACTTTTTAATTCGGTAGCAATACATTTCGATGGCCAGTTTAGCCGCCTTATCCTCTTTATCGGCCCGTTGACCTATTTCGCGCATGTCGTTAACGCCGCAAATTCCTTTGAGGCCGCTTTGTTTGTTCAGTAAAGATTCGACCTCATCCAATGCGTAACCGACTTGACTGCCGAGGTAGAAGATTATGGCTGGGTCAATATCGCCCGAACGGGTCCCCATGATCAGGCCTTCCAGCGGCGTCATGCCCATGGACGTGTCGATGCTCCTGCCATTTTCAATGGCGGTCACACTGGCTCCGTTTCCCAGGTGAAGCGTGATCAAATTCAGGGAATCCAGGGGCCTGTTTAGGTGCCGGGCCGCCTGCTTGGCGACATAGCAGTGGGAAGTGCCATGAAAACCGTAGCGGCGCACCTGATGGTCTTCATATAGATTCTGCGGCAGCGCATAGCGAAACGCCCACGGGCGAATGGATTGATGAAATGCCGTATCAAACACGGCCACCTGGGGTACCTGCGGGGCGGCCGCTAATGCGACTTCGATGCCGAGGAGATTGGGAGGATTATGCAAAGGGGCCAGTGGAATCAGCTGGCGGATGGTTTCGATGACTTCCCGGTTGATCAGGGTCGGTTCGCGAAACTTTTCACCGCCGTGCACGACGCGGTGGCCGATGCAGTATAGCTCACCGCTGTCACGCACGGCACCGGATTCATTCAGGACTGCACCGATCAGCTGAAAGCCGGCCTGGTGGTTTGCCACCGCCTGGGTCTTGACGATTTTTGCCATTTCGCCTTGCTCATTGCGGGAATGATGAGTCAACCGGCTTGCGGATTCGCCGATCCGCTCCAGCAGACCGGCAGCCAGAACGGTCTTATCTGTCATGTCGAAGAGCTGGTATTTGATGGAGGAGCTGCCGGAATTAATAACTAACACCTTCATAAATTTACCTCATATATTAGTACTTAAATTTAATTGATATATTAGCTGGTTAAGACAACCCGTCATTAAATTGCGGATTTCAGATTGCGGATTGCGGATTGATTAATAGGAATTATACCGCATTCCGCAATCCGCAATCATGTCCCAGCGGCCTGCGACTGAATCGCCGTGATCGCTACGGTGTTGATAATGTCGGGTATGGTAGCTCCGCGACTGAGGTCATTGACCGGTTTGTTTAATCCCTGCAGGATCGGTCCGATGGCAACGGCGTTGGCGGACCGTTGGACCGCTTTGTAAAGATTATTGCCGGTATTTAAATCCGGGAAAATAAACACTGTCGCACGACCGGCCACTTCGCTGTCGGGTAATTTGGTTCTGGCAACGCCGGCATCCACGGCGGCGTCATATTGGATGGGTCCTTCGATTTTCAGTTCAGGATGGCGATCCCTGGCGAGTCGGGTGGCGGCGCGCACTTTGTCGACATCGGCTCCTTTACCGGATTCTCCGGTGGAATAAGAGCACATGGCGACACGGGGTTCGATACCGTATGTTTGGGCGGTTTCCGCCGAACTGATCGCGATGTCGGCCAGTTGTTCGGCGCTCGGATCCGGATTCACCGCGCAGTCGCCGTATACCAGAACCCGATCTGCCAGGCACATCAGAAAAACACTGGAAACAATCGAGCATTCGGGTCGGGTGCGAATAATTTGAAGGGCCGGCCGAATCGTATCGCCGGTCGTATGAATGGTCCCGGAAACCATGCCGTTGGCGGCACCCATGTGCACCATCATGGTCCCAAAGTAGCTGACATCCGTCATGGTATCCCGGGCCATTTCGGCGGATATGCCCTTGTGTTTGCGCATTTCGTAATAGGTATCCGAATAATGTCGGGTCAGCTCCGATTTCAACGGTTCGATAATGTTGGCTCCTGCCAGGTTGAGGCCGAGGCTGCTGATTTTTTGTCGGATTTCTTGCGGATTGCCCAAAAGGGTAATATCCACAACCTGACGCCGCAAAAGTATTTCACCGGCCCGCAGGATACGCGCTTCCTGGCCTTCGGGCAGGACGATATGCTGGCGGTTGGCTTTGGCACGTTCAATCAGTTCATATTCAAACATGATCGGGGTCACCCGCCGGGAACGGGCGACCGCGATCCGATCTTCGATTTCTGAAATGTTGACATGGGATTCAAAAAGTCCCAGGGCGGCTGCAATTTTACGGTCGTTTCGGGCAGTCAGCGCGGCTCTGACCGCCCCGGCGTTCAGTGCAGTGGCGTAGGTGTCGGTTTTAACGCTTAAAATAGGTATGGGCGCGAGTTTTTTAGAGCCTTCGATTAGTCGCCGGACCTGGGGTTCGAGAGCCATACCGCCGGATAACAGCAGGCCGGAAATATTAGGATATGTGTCGGAGATAGCCGCCGCCAGGCTTCCCAGAATAATATCGGAGCGGTCCCCGGGAGTGATGACCAGCGTGTCGTCCACAATATGGTCCAGAAAGTGCGGCAAGTTCATCGCTGCGATCTTAATATCGAGAACGTCTCGATTCAATCGATCCGGATCGCCCTGAAGTATTTGACTTTTTAAAGCTGTCGCGACATCACCGACGGTGGGGTTGCCGAGCAGCGGTTCTTCGGGAAGCGCATATACCGACTCTCCGGCAACGGCTTCGGTCTTAAAAAGCTCAGAGAGCGCTGACAAGCCTACCGGCGCTGCACGATTGGCAATCGTTGACAGAACGGTGCATCCGTGGCTTTCAAATGACTCGCGGGCAAACCGAACCGCCTCGCTGATCTCCTGGGGTGTCTTGCCGCGACCGTTAACCACTGCTAGAATGGGGCAGCCCAGATTGTTGGCGACATCAGCATTAAAATCGAACTCAAAAGCAGAGGCCACACCGGTGTAATCCGTGCCTTCACATAGCACAAAATCACATTGACCCTCCAGTGCTTTATACTTGTCAAGAATATTTTTTAAAAGTGCATTATATTGCCCGCTGGCTGCCATATGCTGGGCATCTCCATGCCGGTAGGCGTACATATTTTCGTATGGTAAGTTTAAGCTATAGCGGTTCAGAATTAACTGAATGTTATTGTCCTGCGCCACATCGGGAATAATCGGACGGAAAAATCCGATCTTATGCAAGCGCCGCGACAGCAGTTCCATGATTCCGAGGGCCACCACCGATTTGCCGGCGCGCGGTTCCATGGCAGCGATGTAAAGATTTTTGGACATTTTGGAGACCTCTTATTTAATCCGACCTGAAAAACAGCACATTCGTCAGGAAAAATAAATAGTTGCACAAAATTTTTCTTGAGATTCGTTATTTATATGATATGTACTCTAACATATAGAATCATTTCCGAGAACTTGCAAGTGATACAGCCCTCAAATCAAGATGTACCCGGCACTTCATATTACAGAACGACAGGAAATTGAACACGCAGCAGCGTGTGAAAATCGAAATTTAATATCAATGGCCTCTTGCATTTTATTCATTTGATATGTAAATTAGACGATTACAAAAAAAACTACCAGGCAACCAAAACCCCGAAACCGGAGTTTACCTGCTTGATGACATTGCCGGCGAATCCGTCATTCGAGGAAGGGGAAACTACAAAATGGCAGACAATTCTACTGTTGAAACCACCACTGAGAGCGCAGTCCTTACTCCCAAAAAGGGTCTGTTGAATTCCTTTTTTGATTTTTTCGGTGGTAAAGCACTCAGGCTGAACAACGATCTGGGGGCCATGGCCATATTTTTCTTCCGGTCTTTTTTTATGATATTCCGGATCAAAGCCATCCCGGACATCATCCAGCAGATATATTTTATCGGTGCCAAGTCCGCCCAGATCGTCATGCTGGTGGGCTTTTTCACCGGTATGGTGCTGGGCCTGCAGCTGTATTTCGTGCTGGTTAAATTCGGTTCGGTCGGGGTGCTGGGTACCGCCATCGCCCTGACGCTGATCCGTGAGATGGGGCCGGTGCTGGCCGCCATCATGATTACGGCCCGGGCGGGTTCGGCCATGACCGCGGAAATCGGCATCCAGCGCATCTCCGAGCAGATTGATGCGCTTGCCACCATGCGCATCGATCCGTTGGGTTATCTGATCAGCCCGCGCATCGCCGCTGCGATTATCAGTTTTCCGATTTTAACTGCATTTTTCGATCTGATCGGGATCCTCGGGGCCTGGGTCAGCGGCTGCCTGCTGCTGGGTGTTAATTCCGGCACCTACTTTTACCGGGTTGTGTCGAGCACCCAGTTCGATGACATTTCGGGGGGCTTTATCAAGTCCATCGTGTTCGGGCTGCTGGTGGTCACCATCTGCTGCTTTCAGGGATTTTTTACGCATATGCGCACCGACAGCTTCGGTGCCAAAAGTGTCAGCCTGTCCACCACATCGGCGGTGGTGATTTCGTGTGTCATGATCCTGATTTCAGATTACGTTGTAACCTCTTTTATTGTCTAGGAGCTGCCATGGATGCACAAAGAGAACCATTGATTGAATTTCAAGGCGTCAGCAAGACCTTCGGCACCCGCAACATATTAAATCGCATCGATTTTTCAATTTATGAAGGCGAAGTGACGACCCTCATCGGTCTTTCCGGTACGGGCAAAAGCGTGACCCTCAAGCACATTATCGGCATGCTCAAACCCGATGAGGGGCAGATTCTGTACCGGGGCAAACCCATCGATCAAATGAACAAGAAGCAATGGAATGATTACATCGGCCAAATCAGCTACATGTTTCAGCACAATGCATTGTTCGACTCGATGACAGTCTTTGAAAACGTGGCCATGGCGCTGAAATACACGACCAAATTAAAAAAGAAGGAAATCGAGAAAAGGGCCATGGCCCGCATCGAGCAGACCGAGCTGACCGAAGTGGCCGACAAATACCCTTCCGAGATCTCCGGCGGTATGCAGAAGCGGGCGGCATTGGCACGGGCGCTGGTGACCGACCCCAACATTGTGCTCTTTGACGAGCCCACCACCGGGCAGGACCCGATCCGTAAAAATGCCATCCTGAGCATGGTGGCCGAATACCAGAAACGCTTCGGGTTCACGGCCCTGATGATCAGCCACGAAATCCCGGATGTTTATTTTATCTCCAACCGGATCCTGGCCCTCTACGATCGCAAGATTGTATTTCAGGGCGACCCGGAAGACTTTGAAGCCCTTGACCATCCCTTCCGCCAGGAACTCATTTCCAGCCTTGAAAGCCTGGGAGAAGAACTGACCGGGCTGTATTCCAAGCGGCATTTCAAAGTCCGTTATCAAACCGATTTAAGCCAGAGGCAGCCGGACGCCACTTATGCGGCGGCGGTCTTCACGCTGGATAATATCGATGCCATCAGTGAACACCTGGGACATGATGCAACCCAGCAGATCATTCGTTCGCTGGGGTCTTATATCAACAAGCATTTTGGTGCCGTGGGCGGATTCTCATCCCGCCAGACCATCAATGAATATGCAACCGTGCTGCCCTACTCGGATCTTGATGAAGCCCATCGGATCATGGAGGATTTTACCAGGGACTTTCAGGAACACGGGATTCAAGGTATCGAGATGCAGCGCGGCGAGAAGGATTCGGATGGAGCATGTATCGAATTTTCAGTCTTGGCCGGACTGGCCCAGGGTAAACCCCAGATTGAAATCGAATCTGTCATGGAGTTTGCAAGATTTAACCAGAAGGAAATATCTCGATTTACGTGTTAAAGCGGAGGAAAACAGAATGAAAAAATATTCCAAGGAAACTTTGGTGGGCATCTTTGTCGTTGTCGGTTTAATCTGCATCGGTTATATGACCGTTAGGCTGGGCAAGGTGGGTTTTTTCGGCGACAGTACCTACGCATTATACGCCAAGTTCAACACGGTGACCGGCTTGCGGGAGGGTAACCCCGTCAACATGCTCGGTCTGCAGGTCGGTCAAGTGCAAAAATTTACCATGGATCAGGAAAACCAGGTCGTGAATGTAGAATTTAGAATCAACAAAGGCATCGAAATATTCGATGATGCGATTGCTTCCGTCAAAACTGAAGGCTTGATCGGTGATAAATACGTGGAGCTCGATTCCGGCGGCGGCGGAGACCTGCTGGCTGACGGCGATACCATCACCGACACCAATTCGCCGACGAGCATCATGGACCTGATCAGCAAGTATGCGTTCGGGGACGTGGGCGGTGGAGAAGAAGAAAAAGAAGAAGAATAAAAATATCCCGGAGGGAGAATAATATGATAAAACGATATACAGGGGCATTGCTGTCCAAAATAATTTGAAAATCAAATACTGCCTTTAATAAAAACAGGCAGTTATAAACGGGAAATTAGTGATTTAGAAATCAGGTTGTA
>CACVKW010000446.1 GCA_902749685.1 Olavius sp. associated proteobacterium Delta 1
AAAGAATACCGCTTTAACCGCAGGCAGATCCGCGAATACAGCGGATGGAGTGACTTCCAGATCAGAACCCACATCCGCCAGCTTGAAGAATTGGAATACATTTATTCTACAGTCGGCAGGCGGGGTAAGGAATATGTCTACGAG
>CACVKW010000447.1 GCA_902749685.1 Olavius sp. associated proteobacterium Delta 1
ATGAAGACCATTGAAAGTATTGACTGATCCTGGATTCTGGTTTCTGGATCCTGGATGTCGTTGAAATTCACCGATAGTGTCCTGTTAGATATCCAGCATC
>CACVKW010000448.1 GCA_902749685.1 Olavius sp. associated proteobacterium Delta 1
AATCATTGCTGTCCAAAATAATTTGAAAATCAAATACTGCCTTTAATAAAAACAGGCAGTTATAAACGGGAAATTAGTGATTTAGAAATCAGGTTGTACC
>CACVKW010000449.1 GCA_902749685.1 Olavius sp. associated proteobacterium Delta 1
AAGGTACAACCTGATTTCTAAATCACTAATTTCCCGTTTATAACTGCCTGTTTTTATTAAAGGCAGTATTTGATTTTCAAATTATTTTGGACAGCAATGA
>CACVKW010000450.1 GCA_902749685.1 Olavius sp. associated proteobacterium Delta 1
CGCTAAAGTAAGACAGCTCCCAGGCATCGGGTATCGTGTCCACGTCCATATCATTGGGATCAACCGCCCAAGGTTCATAGAGCACGGTGCCGAGGCCGGCGTCATCAAAGATGTCATACATGCGGCTGATATTCTTCGGATTGCCGCCAGCATCCATTTCATTGGTGACTGCCACTCCCCAGTAGTTGAACCGGGCATCCAGCGAGGCGCTGTTGCCGTTTACAAGGGCGTATGGGCCCAGGTTGTCGGACAGGTTGTTGTAATGCACAGAGGAGCCGTCGGCACCCGCCAGGTAAAGACCCTCACCGGAGTTATTGCGGATGTCGTTATAAAAAATATCTGCCGCCGCCGTTGCCCGGCAGAAAATACCCCGACCTGC
>CACVKW010000451.1 GCA_902749685.1 Olavius sp. associated proteobacterium Delta 1
AGACACTCTTGTCCAAAAACGGGTTTAGAATGAGTCATAAAGTGAGTAATAATACGAGTCATTGAAAAAAATCCTCCTTATATGTAGGGTGGTTGTTAAT
>CACVKW010000452.1 GCA_902749685.1 Olavius sp. associated proteobacterium Delta 1
CTCCTGGGCGGCTTTTAATACGGTCTCAACGAAATCCCCCTGGCCCAGGATGCGCTCATCGCCCTTCATCCTGCTTTTGCAGTTGCGCATGGCTCTTAAGGCGGACCATCCTCCGGCGCTTCGCAACAACCCACCTCCTGTTAAATCGGGCCGGCGTCCCGCCGCAACGCCTTTCTTGACGAACTCCAGATAATGTCTGCGGGCTTCCAGAACCTTGCCACCAAAAAGATT
Source organism: Olavius sp. associated proteobacterium Delta 1 (assembly GCA_902749685.1). Classification (GTDB taxonomy): domain Bacteria; phylum Desulfobacterota; class Desulfobacteria; order Desulfobacterales; family JAFDCJ01; genus JAFDCJ01. Next base: position 232 of record CACVKW010000452.1, read on the forward strand.
AAGTATATAATCGACATCTTGAAAACCAGGCTCTGTTTTTCCCATC
>CACVKW010000453.1 GCA_902749685.1 Olavius sp. associated proteobacterium Delta 1
CCGGCCTTTTTGGCTTTTTTCTTTAACTGCTCTATATCGGTAAGTCCGATGAGAAAGGGTTTTCCGTCTTCACCACCTCCGGTGTATACCAGCTCGTAGACATATTCCTTACCCCGCCTGCCGACTGTAGAATAAATGTATTCCAATTCTTCAAGCTGGCGGATGTGGGTTCTGATCTGGAAGTCACTCCA
>CACVKW010000454.1 GCA_902749685.1 Olavius sp. associated proteobacterium Delta 1
CTTTCCATCCTGGATAAAAAATCGCTCGTAGTCGCCGGACCCCATCACCGCCAGATCTTCTATTTCCACATACCCCAGGATATCATCGCCGCGCGGGCTTCTGATACCGACCTTCCACATGTCACCACCTCTTTTGCCCAAGCCATAAACATCGCCGCCGGCATCGATCAGAGCGGAAAAGATCCCTTCTCTTTTAAGGACTTCCACGGCCTGGCCGACGGCGTAGCCTTTGGCGATTCCTCCCAGATCAATTTGCACATCCGCTTGGCTTTTTTGAAGCGACGAATTTTTCAACATAAGATGGTGGTAGCCGACCTTGCGCAAACAGGCTTGAACTTCTTCTTCTGAGGGAAGCCGCGGAGAATCTCCGTAATAGCCCCACAGCTCTATCAGGGGCGCGATCGTAATATCAAATGCCCCGTCGGAATCCCGTGCTATTTGCAATGCCAGGTGAACC
>CACVKW010000455.1 GCA_902749685.1 Olavius sp. associated proteobacterium Delta 1
CATTGAAAGTATTGACTGATCCTGGATTCTGGTTTCTGGATACTGGATGTCGTTGAAATTCACCGATAGTGTCCTGTTAGATATCCAGCATCAAGTATCCCCGCTGAAACGGGATCTCCGCTCCGCTCCGACAA
>CACVKW010000456.1 GCA_902749685.1 Olavius sp. associated proteobacterium Delta 1
GAATCACTCTTGTCCAAAAACGAGTTTAGAATGAGTCATATAATGAGTTGTAAAACGAGTCATTGAAAAAAATCCTCCTTGTATGTAGGGTGGTTGTTAA
>CACVKW010000457.1 GCA_902749685.1 Olavius sp. associated proteobacterium Delta 1
ATGTAGGGTGGTTGTTAATTTCGCCAAAAACAAACAATTACCGGCAACAAGGAGGACGTCCCATGGTACGAAATGCAAGCCTGTTTAGTCAACTGCTTAATTTGATCAACCGTCAACGGTTTTATGAGTTGGTTTACAGACATCATTCTGAACGTTACGCTAAAAGATTTAGTTCA
>CACVKW010000458.1 GCA_902749685.1 Olavius sp. associated proteobacterium Delta 1
ATCCAACTTCGCTGCTGCAATGAAGACCATTGAAAGTATTGACTGATCCTGGATTCTGGTTGCTGGATACTGGATGTCGTTGAAATTCACCGATAGTGTCCTGTTAGATATCCAGCATC
>CACVKW010000459.1 GCA_902749685.1 Olavius sp. associated proteobacterium Delta 1
CTCTTCCAGATATATATTATCTCGTATATTCAAGATGTTGGATGTTTTCATGATCAGTCGTAAAATCATGGACCTCCTGCCGAAGGCTTCCTTGAACGTATTCATGAGAGGCGGGCGACTTGCCGGTAAAGGCCTTTGACAGAGCCTCGATAGACCTTGCTCACACTATCTTTGAAAAACCGCACGGTAATAGCCCGTCCAGCTCCATGAAATGGTTATGTTAAAACGTAGTTAAACTAAGATCCTCATTTTAATCGATCCATTTAACTCCCGTGAATTGTACTTGCATTAATTTTATTCTTTCAGATTTATCAGGCCAATGATCTCTTCGATTAAGTCCACTGTAATGAGCAGGCAGTATGCTTGAAGTGGCAAAGAATCGAATAGGCTCAGACCATGAAACAAAAGTTTGCCCTAAATCTGACCATTCGAAACCTATTCTAAAAGTATAGTCGCCTTCACCCCTGAAGTTTACTGTCATTTGAATTCTTTCTTGTTCTTGAGGATAGATTTTTAGGTATCCTTTTTTGAATACCGTTGGCCTTTTATCCCACATTTCATATTCCTCAGGAGATAGTGAACGGACATATTTACCAAAAAAGAATCCATCAACACTTTGTTGTGGCTTGTCTAAACTAATTTCGAAATATCTAAATAAATCCGGGCCTCCTATCGCAAAGGTTGGTTCAGGAACGACGACGATTTTTTCCTCAGGTTCAAAAGGATCAAATTTAATAATTTGACATTTAATTCGATCTCTTAATGCAATTATATGCTTATCGCTTTGGTTCTTACAATACATTTCAAAAATGAATTTTTTACCTGTATGAATATATCCTTCTGGTATCAAATATCTTGCAGTTAACGAAACAATTTTGTCCCATTCTTCTTCACTAACAAAAAGTTGTTTTTTTGATAAATATTTCTTTCCGAGTAAATGCCAAGAACTTGGCATATAAAAATTGCTTACACCAACTGCCAGAGCATTCGGCTCGGGACTTCGGTTTAAAACTGTGGTAGTAAACCAATTATGTATCGTTGAAAAATTGGCTACAAATGCGATGATACCAATTAAGAGAATTACAAGTGGATATATTATTCTCTTTAAGGCTTCGATCTTTTCAGAAAAATTATTCGAGCTCATATTGTCACTAAGCAGTTTTCAAAATTTAGGATTCGCAGAAACAAAAACTTGGTATCTTCAAAAAACATAATATTTGAGTTAAGCGGTATTTTCTGGACCGGAAATTGCCGACACATTAGATGAAAACTGTTTGTGAATGTCTATTGCAATTTCAGGGACAGAAA
>CACVKW010000460.1 GCA_902749685.1 Olavius sp. associated proteobacterium Delta 1
AACTTCGCTGCTGCAATGAAGACCATTGAAAGTATTGACTGATCCTGGATTCTGGTTTCTGGATACTGGATGTCGTTGAAATTCACCGATAGTGTCCTGAGAGATATCCAGCATCGAGTATC
>CACVKW010000461.1 GCA_902749685.1 Olavius sp. associated proteobacterium Delta 1
GTACAACCTGATTTCTAAATCACTAATTTCCCGTTTATAACTGCCTGTTTTTATTAAAGGCAGTATTTGATTTTCAAATTATTTTGGACAGCAATGAAAGCACATTAGAGTCCGATATGGTTTAAAGCTCAGAGAAGAAATTCACGCAGCCGCCTACATTCATAAACCAGGGGAAGCAAAAAGAATTGCAAAATCGCTGCGTTTGAGGATATTAAGAGAGACAATCGATTTCCAAGCCACTTTACCAGATGTGAATATCATAAATGTTGTTGTTGATAAAAGTGGGAAACCTCTCGACTTCGATGTATTTGATACCGCATGGTCTACATTAATTCAAAGATTTCATAATACAATCTCCCATAGAAACTTCCCCGGCCCTCAAAATCCACAAGATTATGGTCTGCTTATAGTTGATCAGACAGACGAAAAAAAGCTTCGCAATCTTATAAGAAAAATGCGACGGTATAATCCTGTACCCCACATTGGAGGGGTTGGTTTCAGATCTATGCCTATTACCACATTAGTTGAGGATGCCGTTCACAGAAATTCGCTTCATTCATACTTTGTTCAATTATCAGATGTTAATGCTTTCTTCTTATTACAGAAGTATATTTCCTGTAAATTTGTGCGGAAAAAGGGGGCTCAAAACTATTTCAACAGACTTGATCCTGTACTGTGCAAAGTTGCCAGTACGTCTGATCCATTGGGAATTGTATTTAGATAGGTGTATTGACAAAAGGAAAGGGCCCTTTAGAGGGCCCGGTGGATCCTACTGTCGGGTCTAGCCCGAGGTCAGATCCAACCACAATATATTGCATATAAAAACATTTGTCAACACATTTTATAGTGAAATAAAAGAAACCGTTAGCCCAACCAACCGCTGAACCTGACCGGAAAAACAATGCGGTTTTACGTAAAGGTCGGTGCAGGCTCGAAATTTAGCTGGCCGGCAGGTTAGCTCAAGACGATTATATGGAGAAATAGTCTCAAATGATTACAAAACAGGACATTGCAATTATTGCAATTCGTATTTTAGCACTATACATGTTTCTACAAGGACTATCCATTTTGCCAATGTCAGTAACTTTTGGAACAAGGGACCCTATTTCATTTTTAATTTCGCACGAGTTCGTCATCTTTTTGATATCAGCTATTCTATGGTTTTCAGCAAGGCCCTTGTCGAGATTTTTTGTTTCTGACAAGACTACCTCTTCTGAAATATTATCAAATTTTTCCCGTGAATCCGTCGAGCAGATGATATTTTCTATTGTGGGCTTGATATTAATAGTTGTGACTATTCCGGCCTTATCTGGTTCCATAGCTTATCACATAAATATTGATGAAAATCTACCTGACTTAGCGTATAGATCTAAAGCCTTAGCAGGAATTAAAAGCCACTATATTAATTATCTTCTGAAACTTTTACTTGGTTTCCTATTGTTGTGCTTTCCAAGCCTTGTTACTGAAATGGTTAGACTTGCTCGGGGAATAATTATTAAGAAACAGAAGATATAACGAATAAGGATAGATTGTGTGAGCGAAGCGAACCACAATCTTATCCTGTGGTTGGACAAGCCCGGCACGGGAAGCAAGGTTCTTATATAAAGGCAA
>CACVKW010000462.1 GCA_902749685.1 Olavius sp. associated proteobacterium Delta 1
CTAGCGCGGAGAAATAATTAGAATATTTATAACCCACTGAAATTAAACTTTTAAATCCGATTTTTTCCCTATTTCACAGTTAAATCTCATATTTTACCCTCCCCTAATGTACATATATTGTAAATATTACACTTGACAATCTTATCGTTGTGGTTTACATATCGCATACTATGGTTGACCCAACGATTCAGTCCATATTGTTGATCGGATATGCCGCCTATGAGAA
>CACVKW010000463.1 GCA_902749685.1 Olavius sp. associated proteobacterium Delta 1
AACCACCCTACATATAAGGAGGATTTTTTTCAATGACTCGTATTATTACTCACTTTATGACTCATTCTAAACCCGTTTTTGGACAAGAGTGATTTTTTTTAATCATGAAACGAATATTATTGATGGCTAAACTCCCACCGCCAACTACCGGTGCAACAAAAATGAACCAAGTTATTGTTGAAAGTGAATATATAAAAAATAATTTTGAAACAATTGTTATTCCTGTACAATTTCCAGAAAAGAACGCCGACTTTGGAGAAATATCAATAAAAAAGATATTTAAATTCTTCAAATATAGTGTCCTTTTAATTTATTATTTAATAAACCATAAACCTGATTTAGTTTATTTTACGTTATCACCAAAGGGATTTGTATTATATCGTGATGCGTTTTATGTACTTTTGATGAAAATATTTAAAAAAAATGTTTTAATACACCTTCATGGAGTAGGAATTTATGATTACGCTAATAAAAACATATTCAATGAGTTAGTATATAAATATACTTTTCGAAAATCATATATAATATGTCTATCTCATCTAGTTTCTTCCGATATCAAAGGTGTCTATAATCAAAATCCTTATATAGTGAATTACGGAATTAGTGACAATAGTGATAATGGAAAAGATAGAAAGCAAACTAAAGAAGTTGATGGCAAGATTCGCCTTTTATTTTTATCAAATTATATGAAATTAAAGGGGCTTTTTGAATTCATTGATATGATGAAATTGCTTGATAATAAAAAGATTGAATATGAAGCCCGTATTGTTGGTAATCCTGTTGATATTTCACAGCAAGAGGTTGAAAAGTATATTCTGGAAAGGGACCTATCAAATAAGGTATTTGCTGTTGGTCCTAAAAACGGAGAAGATAAATCGAACGAATATAAAGCGGCTGATATTTTTGTATTTCCAACTTTTATTGAATCATTTGGAGTTGTAGCTTTGGAGGCAATGCAGTTTAGTTTGCCTATTGTTGCCAGCCGCGTTGGAAGTTTACCACATATTATTCTGAACGGGAAAACTGGGCTTTTAGCTTCCAAAGGGAATGTTGAAGATTTTGCTGAAAAAATCATTCGCTTAATGGGTGATGTAAATTTGCGATCAAAACTAGGAAGAAACGGAAGGGAACGGTATAAAAAATTTTTTACTTTAGAGACGTTTGAAAAAAATATGTTAAAAACCTTTAATGATATTTTAAAATAAATTATTTTACTAGTTACTCAATTAATATTTTATTTTCTTATATACAGATCTTTTTTTATGGATAGCAAAGAATTTATAATTCCAAAAACTATCCATATACATCTTGCTAGTGAATAATATAAGTATCAAAATCGATGATTGCATATCGTCGAAAGAGTGAAATGAATAATAAGTCTTTAAAAAATGTTGAAAAATTTTGGGATAAGAAGCTTTTCGGCGGCCATTTTATTAAAGCACCTTATTTATCTGAGACATTTTTCGAGGAATATAGACAGTTCCGTTTTCAAAAAGAGCATCATTTGAATTGGCTCATTGACTGGCAATCAGCTAAAGGGAAAGATATATTGGAGATTGGTCTTGGAATAGGCACGGATGCTACAAGGTGGGCAAAGTACTCAAAATCATTTACCGGAATCGATTTAACCCACGAGGCAGCCCGTGTAACAAAACTCCATTTAAGGTATTTGGGCTATAATGGCCAAATTCTAAAAGCCAATGCCGAAGAGCTTCCCTTTTCTAATGGTCGGTTTGATATTGTATATTCCCATGGCGTTCTTCATCATACGCCATCAATTGAAAAGGCTTTTAGACAGGTTCATAGAGTTCTGAAATCTAATGGACTATTCATCCTTATGTTATACACGAAAGATTCCTTTAACTACTGGATAAGGATTCAGTTCTATTTTCGGCTGAGATTCTTGTTTGAAATGTATAGACTCAGGAAGGGTTTCGAGATTTCCGAACCTTGGATAAGCCATCTTATTAACTACCATAAAACCGGATGGCAGTATTTTTCTTGGAATGTTTGGCCTCATCATTGTACTGATGGGCCAGATTGCGAAATAGCAAATATTTACCACAAATCAGAAATCGTTCAGTTACTGAAGGACTCGGGTTTTATGATAAAAAAAATGAGAAAGGCACATTTTCCTACAAATTTTTTGTCACAAAAAATTGAATCCATTTTGGCAAAGTATGTGGGTTTTTTCATGTTCGTGTCGGCCGTCAAAAATTAAATTTATTATCTATTTATCCAGAAAAGCCAAGTGAATTAATTCGCCAGCAGTACTGTTGGTATTTCAAATTTAACTTCTTGGTTCTGAGTGATTTTTATTGAAGCTACTACCTGTTGCACAATGTGCATTAATTTTTGCCAATAGATTTTGAATTTCTTCGATTGAAGCGGAACATGTATTCATCCAAATAGCTTTGGAGATGCTTTGGCTCAAACCGGCCTTGAAAGGTTCCTAACATGACGCGTTTTACCAGTGAAATTCCTAAATGAACACCGGGCAATACGCCTGATCTATAGGCACTTTTAGTTCAACAGACCTTTTGATGGCTGTATTTTTTATTGTCTAGGGGATAATAACCTTTCCAGCCGTCGGTGATAATATGAATTCCGGAATTTATATTGTGCTCAGTGAAAGGCATCAATGAGTCAGAAGAACAATCTGGGACACCCTGCAGTCGAATACGTCTTAGTCGGCCGCCCTGTTTTTCAACAGTAGCCAACACGATGGTGTTGCTCTCTTCGCCACGGCTTCTTTTACCTGATTTCTGGCCACCAAGAACAAAATCATCGACTTCAACGATGCCAGACAGTTTTTCACAGCCGTTTCGGTTCGTGCAATGTCTTAGCTTATGAAGCCATGTCCAGGCAGTATCATAACTGCCAAGACCTAATAGATCTTTTAAATTGACCGCATTAACACCTGATTTCCGGGATGTAAACCATTACATTTCTTTGAACCAATAGATGATTGGTTTTTTCGTACTATGCATAATGGTTCCAGCTGTCGAAGATTGCTTGTGTTCACAGCGGGTGCAAATGTAAATGTATTTTGAATCGACCCAGTGGGTTGGTTGCCCGCATTTAACACAACTTAAACGGTCCGGCCATTTGAGTTTAAACAAATACTCATAGCAGGCTCGTTCGGTTGAAAATCACTTATCGAATTCAACCTGGCATTTTGAAAAATCTTCAGTAATGATAAAATCTGTCATGACCACCTCCTTTGATTTAGTGGGTCCAGACTAACATAAAACTGTTACATATTAGGTTACAGACGAATGACTTTTTTTAATCACTTGTTTTTTCCAGATAACCCGAATTTATTATTCATTAATTGTTTATAAAAGATTAAATAATGATAGTTAAATAATATCTTATGTGTGGATTTGTAATTTTTATCAATTGCGGCAATGAATCAGAATTACTACATGCAACAAATGAGATTCAGCATCGTGGGCCTGATGATTCTGAAACTAGATGGTTTGCTGATCATAATTCCGGATTAGGGCATAATAGGCTTGCCATTATTGATTTATCCCCAAAAGCACACCAACCGATGTTGAATAAAGAAACGAGAGATTGGATTATCTATAATGGGGAAATATATAATTTTAGGGAAATAAAAAATGAACTGCTAAAATTGGATTTCGTATTTTATTCAGATTCGGATACAGAAGTAATTCTCAAAGCATATCAAAGATGGGGAAAATCATGTCTTGATAAATTAAACGGCATGTTTTCTTTTGTTATTTATAACGAAATAAATAAAAATATTTTTGCTGCTAGAGACAGATTAGGAATTAAACCTTTTTATTATTATTTCAAAAAATCACAACTAATTATTGCTTCAGAAATAAAGTCAATACTTAAATGTTCCGATTATGCACCTGAACCGGATTATTATGCCTTATACACACCTGTTCATTATCAGCCGGCACCTTATACTGGATTTAAAGAGATTTACAAATTGAAACCTGGTCATTTTCTCGAATTCATAGAAGGGAATCTTAAAATTGAACCATATTGGAGAATTACTCCTTCTGAAATTGAAGTAAACCCATTTGATGCTATTGAAGAATTAGATTTTTTATTGAACGACTCGGTAAAATTACAGATGATTTCTGATGTGCCGGTTGGTTCACTTTTAAGCGGTGGACTGGATTCATCAATTATCTGTGCATTAATGCAAAGATTAACAAATCATCAAGCTTCTACTTTTACAATAAAATTTGAATTTTCGGATCTGAAAAAACAGGGAAATGTTGATGATTCATATTTTGCAAGCAAAGTCGCAAAGCATTTTGACTTTGACCACAGTGAAATAATATTAAAACCCGATATTATTAATTTGATTTTCAAAATGGTTTGGCATCTTGATGAACCGTTATCCGATCCGTCTGCAATAAGTACTTATTTGATTTCAAAAGCTGCACGCGATAGAGGTATAGTTGTTTTATTAAACGGGATGGGGGGAGACGAGGTTTTTGCCGGTTACAGGAAACAATTAGCATGTTTGAAAGCTGAGCAATATCAAAGGATTTTACCGTTTTTCATACAAAAAACTTTAAAAAATGTATTTAGCTTAATTCCGGAGTCAACGTCAAAGAGATCTTTTAGATATATAAGGTGGATTAAACAATTTTCTAAATTCGGCTCTTTGCCTCAATTTGAAAGGTTCATCAGTTCCTCAAATTCTGCAATTAACTCAGAAATCTACAACAATTTTTTTACAGATCCCCCAGAATATGAAAAAACATATTTATACTCGCAAGCAATAGAACAATTTCAGACATACAATCTCTCTTATCTTACTAAAATGTGTTTGAATGATTGTCTTATTTATTTACCGAATCATAATTTAAATTATTCCGATAAGGCAAGTATGGCAGCTAGTGTTGAAAGCCGGCCTCCATTGGTTGATCATAGAATTGTTGAGTTTATGTTTAGTTTGAAACCTGAACTAAGAATTAAGGGGAATATCCAAAAATTTCTACTAAAAAAAGCAGCTGAGAAATATCTACCTAAAGAAATAGTTTATAGACCAAAAGCGCCCTTCAGCGTACCATTACGAGGTTGGATAAAAAATGAATTGGACGAAATGGTATGCGATCTTTTATCATTTGATTCCATTAAAAAAAGAGGTCTTCATAATCCTGAATTAATTCAGAAAATTATTCACGATAATAAAAAAGGTCTACATGATTACTCACAGATTATATTCAGATTAATGATAAGCGAAATTTGGTTTAAAACATTTTTTTCTTAAATTTAAATTTTGAACGAGTACGAAATGCAGCAACTCACGCAACAATTAAAATCCGGTAAAATGGAAATTCTTGAAGTTCCGTTTCCAATTTTGGGTGAAAAACAGATTTTAGTAAGAAATCATTATTCCTGTCTTAGCCCCGGCACTGAAGGGAAAAGAGTATCTGATGCAAGAAAAGGATACCTATCAAAAGCTAAAGCACGGCAAAAAGAAGTTCAGTTAGTTATCGAATCAATCAAGACTCACGGTATGATAAAGACCTATAATACTGTTATGAACAAATTGGAAGCCCCTTCATCCCTTGGGTACAGTTGCGCGGGTAAAGTAATTGCAGTTGGGAAAAATGTATCCTCCTTTAAAGTAGGCGATTATGTCGCTTGCGGTGGGCAGGGAGCATTTCATTCTGAAGTAGTTTCAGTATATTGTAATTTAAGTGTCAAGGTGCCGCAAAATGTTAATCTAAAATATGCTGCTTTTACGGCTCTGGCTTCCATAGCTATACAAGGGATTCGCCAGGCGGATTTATCTTTTGGGGAAAATGGCGTTGTTATAGGCCTTGGCATTATTGGACAATTAACTATGCAATTATTAGAATCGGCCGGTATCAAAGCCATCGGGGTCGATATAAATGATCAGCAAGTAAAATTGGCTAAAAATGCTGGTGCGATCCACTCGTTTAATAGAAACCAAGCCGGTATCGAGGAGACTATTAATAATCTTACGGACGGATTCGGAGCTGATGCCGTTATTATTACAGCAGGTTCATCATCTTTAGATCCTGTCGAATTTGCTGGTGCTATCTCAAGAAAGAAAGGCAAAGTCGTTATCGTCGGATCAGTTCCAACAGGATTCAGCAGAAAATATTATTATGAAAAGGAATTAGACTTGAGAATGTCATCTTCATATGGTCCAGGACGTTATGACACTGAATATGAAGAAAAGGGCATTGACTATCCAATTGGATATGTTCGATTCACTGTAAATAGGAACATGAGAACGTTCATAGATCTATTGAAAAACAATAAATTGAATTTAGATCTATTAATATTGCATAAATTTTCATTATTAGACGCTCCAAGTGCTTACAATTTGATACTTGAAAAGAGCGAACCTTTTGCCGGTATTCTTATTGAATATAATTTTAAAAAAAATGTCTTAAATACAATAGAAATTAATCAAACTCAGAATAAAAATGTTAAATTAAATGCCGGCGTTATTGGTGCAGGTTCATTCGCTCAGCAAATATTATTACCTAATCTGGCCGGCAAATTTAATTTAATTGGGTTATCAACCCATCGTGGAAACAATTCAATTTATGTTGGAAAAAAATACAACTTTAATTATTGTTCCAACGATCCGGACCAAGTAATTAAGGATCGAAATATAAGCACAGTCTTTATAGCAACGCGTCATAACTCACACTTTGAATATGTTGTTAAATCTCTCCGTGCAGGAAAAAATGTGTTCGTTGAAAAACCTTTGTGTACGAATGAAGATGAATTGCAACAAATAATAAAAACCTACAATAAATACCCGAATCTAATTATGGTCGGATTTAACAGACGTTTTTCTCCTGCCATCAAAAAAGCAAAAAGCATATTGTCTGAAGGGCAGAAAAAATCAATAAATATAAGAATAAATGCCGGAATTCTTCCACATAACCACTGGGTAAATGATCCGGAGGTTGGTGGGGGAAGGATAATCGGAGAAGCATGTCATTTTATTGATTTAGCGATGTATATCGCTGGAAGCAGAATATCAAGTGTCTATGCTAATGCTTTGGATGATTGTTCTAATTTAAATAATACTTTAAATATCAACTTAAAATTCTATAATGGAAGTATAGCTAACATATCCTATTTCTCAAACGGTTGTAAAACTCTACCAAAAGAATATCTTGAGGTTTTTTCAAATGGAACCGTTTTAATAATTGATGATTTTCAGTCAATGGTTGTTCATTCAAATAAAATTAGGAAAGTTAAATTCAAAGGACGTGACAAGGGTCATAAAAATGAGTTCGCTGAATTCATTAACTCTATTGAATCCAATGCTAATTCACCAATCTCACTTGAAGATTTGTATATAAGTACGCTTGCAACACTGAAGGTAAATGATTCATTGAAATCCAAACGAATGATCGAAATTTAATGAACAAAATTGATCAGTCATTATTTAAACTACTAAGGTACATAAAACAAAAGGACTTCAGGGGGTACGATCCCTATGATACATTGAACTCATGGTTCCCCTTCCATAAATTTGGAAAATGGGGACCGATCATTGCAATTCAATTGCAGAAAAAGAATCCGATTAATATTCGATCACTTCTAGGAATAAAAAATGACTATAATCCAAAAGCAATGGGATTATTTCTAAATTGTTATTCGATTCTTTATGAAAAATTCAACCAGAATGAATATCTTGAGTATGCGGAATTCTTCCTTAATTGGCTTAAGAAGAAATATTCAAAAGGATATAGTGGATATTGTTGGGGTTACAATTTTCCTTATGCAACTGTATATAGATACCAAAAACCGTTTATACCGTCATCTGTAGTAACAGGTATTGTGTCAAAAGGAATTTTTTCCTACTACAAAATTACTAAAAATGAGGTTGCAAAGAACATGCTAATTGGTGCAGCCGATTTTGTTCTAAACGATTTGAATCAAAGCAATTTAAATAATGGAATTTGTTTCAGCTACACACCGATTCAAACTGATCTATGCTTTAATGCAAGCTTATTAGCTGCTGAAATATTATCAATAGTCTATACAATCGATCCTAGAACAGAATTAATGGATAAAGCGATTCAAGCCGTGAATTGGGTAATAAACCATCAAAAAAAAGATGGAAGATGGAATTATAGTATTAATCCGAGGAGTGGGATAGAAAAGAAACAAATTGATTTTCATCAAGGCTATATTTTGGAGAGTATTTTTGAAATAAAAAACAATCTTGATATTAACAGCACCGAATGGGATGAAGCATTGCAGAGTGGTTTGAAGTTTTATAAGGAAAAACAATTTTTACTTGAGGGTTGTTCATTTTGGCGATGGCCTCAAAAATATCCTATTGAAATTCATAATCAGGCACAGGGAATTATAACCTTTACGAAACTAAATGCTTATTACCCGAAATGTAAAAATTTCGCATTTAAAATTGCCGAATGGACAATTGATAACATGCAGGCAAGAGATGGACATTTTTATTATCGAAATTACAGATTCTATAAAAACAAGGTTCCATATATGAGATGGGCACAGGCCTGGATGTTTCTTTCACTCAGCTATTTGACAAAATCTAACTAACTTTTTAAATGATATATGTCAATTCACTCTTGTCCAAAAACGGGTTTAGAATGAGTCATAAAGTGAGTAATAATACGAGTCATTGAAAAAAATCCTCCTTATATGTAGGGTGGTTGT
>CACVKW010000464.1 GCA_902749685.1 Olavius sp. associated proteobacterium Delta 1
AGATAGATAGCAGTTGCGGTGCCAGTTTTAGTTATGTTGTGAACACCCTGGATCTACTTTTCTGGTTTTTATAAAGGAATGTATTTTCTTTGCTTATAATTCTTA
>CACVKW010000465.1 GCA_902749685.1 Olavius sp. associated proteobacterium Delta 1
CCACGACGCCCAGTGCCTCCGTAAGCAACAATATTCGCAGTATCAAAACCAGATATATCACCATAGTAAACAGCTACCCTGCCGCCTCCACCCCCGGTAGAAGAGCCGCTACTGCTGCCAATGCCCCCAGATGCTGAAATCGTGCCCGTACCCTCCAAAGAACCTGTCTCTATCCAAATACCCCCACCACTGCCTGCGCCTCTTCGCCCTGAACCACCTCCGTCTGCCTTGATGCTACCAAGCAGAGTAATGCTCGATGCTTTTATCCGCACCAAACCACCACCATACCCGCCAGGCTGATCACCACCCGCATAGTAGTCATAGTAACCACCACCTCCACTACCCAAATGATCAGGATTTCTATAATCCCCGTATGTCTCCCCTATCTGGTAATCCCCAGACTCACCACCCAAACCACCGTAACTTCCTCCCGAGTTAACACAGCTGCCCGACACATTGCCCAAAGTCCTGCCACAATTGCCAAGACCCGAGCGTCGACCTCCCAAATAACCCTTGCCGCTCACATCGATCGCACTCGATTCATCGATGACCAGCGTCTCAATCTCGAGCTCTAAGCGAGAGATGCTCTCTGTGGTAGCGCCTGAATGGGTGAG
>CACVKW010000466.1 GCA_902749685.1 Olavius sp. associated proteobacterium Delta 1
GAGGATGACACCGGTGATTACCTTGAATACGGTTATCGACAATGCAGGTCGGGGTATTTTCTGCCGGGCAACGGCGGCGGCAGATATTTTTTATAACGACATCCGCAATAACTCCGGTGAGGGTCTTTACCTGGCGGGTGCC
>CACVKW010000467.1 GCA_902749685.1 Olavius sp. associated proteobacterium Delta 1
ACTGATACCTTTACCTGCCCTGCCGGCCAAACCCTGAAAAGACGCAAGTTTTTTAAAAAGCGTCAACACTATGAATATATTGCTGCTGCGGGCACATGTAACAGTTGCCGACTTAAGCCGCAGTGTACTAAGGCCAAAGAGGCGGGTAACAAATCAAGTAGAACAAAACC
>CACVKW010000468.1 GCA_902749685.1 Olavius sp. associated proteobacterium Delta 1
ATCCACCTACTACTATGATCCCTTCGGTAGACGGTTGTGGAAAGAAATAAACGGAATCAGGACTTACTTCGTGTACGCCGATGAAGGGTTGGTAGCGGAAACCGATGCAGCAGGAAATGTCGTCAAGTCCTATGGTTACAGGCCCGGTTCCACATGGACAACTGATCCGCTGTTTTTGAAGGTGGGCGGTCAATATTACTTCTA
>CACVKW010000469.1 GCA_902749685.1 Olavius sp. associated proteobacterium Delta 1
TAACAGCGTTCCGTTGGCAAAGCCGATTTTATAATCAGAAAGTAGCGTGTTATCCGTAATCCCGCGTTGATTTAGGTACTGCCTGGCTCGCGGATCCTCGCAAAAGGCCGTGTGATAAAAATCAATGACGCGTTTGAGAAGTTTTAAAAGTTTTGCAGGCAGACCCTTTTGCCTGGCA
>CACVKW010000470.1 GCA_902749685.1 Olavius sp. associated proteobacterium Delta 1
CGGTTTCAAAGAAAACAGGGGTATCGAGCATCCCGGGAGTGGTAGCGATGGCAATCCTCAAGCCTCTGAGTCGGGTTGCCGCCTGCGATCCAAAATCGAATATGGGGAAGGTAGAGGGGTAGGATGTTACTCTAGTTGCATCAACAAACCCTCTGGAGACTCCTCGAACCTGATGCATCTTGAGCGCCGATCCGAGAGTGGCCCTGAGATCCTCGGCGGTCAAGTCGCCATATGACTCAATCCGAACGATCCCGAGATCTTCGTCAAAAGTGACTGTTTCAGGCATATCTATTCCTCTTAGGCCGAC
>CACVKW010000471.1 GCA_902749685.1 Olavius sp. associated proteobacterium Delta 1
CGAAGCCTGAAGCGTTCCGCAGGAAAATATCACGCTTGACGAGTCATCTTATGGGACAACGACATTTTACGGCGACAAGCCCTTTATATGAATATCAGACCCATTCGAATGCCAATGTATCTTGATCGGACGGATATCGTGACCCGCGGCAGTTTAAATCAGGTCGATATTGCCGATTTCGCCCAGTGGGCCGGACCGCTGCAGGAAAACTTCAGCAGGGTTCTGGCAGAAAATTTATCGGTGCTGCTGGCAACCGATAAAGTCGGAATTTTCCCCTTTGTCAGACGTGATAGCATAGATTACAACATCACGGTTTATGTTACGCGCTTCGATGGCATGCCGGGTGACAACGCCCATCTTAGAGCTCGCTGGTCCATCTTAGATAACAGGAGAAAGCAATCGTTTTATGAAAAGCATACCGTCGTCAGTCATCCAACGGAAAATGATACGACCGAAGCATTGATAGGGGCCAAGAGCCAAACAATAGCTGATCTTAGCCGAGAAATTTCAAAGGCAATCATAGAAGTTTCAAGGAAACATCCACCCGGTAAAAAGAATAAATGATTATAGCGGGTTGCGGGTTGCGCGTTGCGGGAATGCGGGAAAAAATGTCAATCTTTATTAGCTATCTGCTGATATAATACGGTCATAAATAATACATAGCCATTTTAAATAGATACCACACTTTTTAAACAAGACGAATCCCAGAGCTTAAGATCCGGAATTTTGAAATATGCACAAAATTTTGATTTTACCCTTGCTGGCCCTGCTTCTACTTTCCTGTGCCCATGGCAAAACAGACATGTTCCCGACCCTGGACAATCCCGCCGCCAATGCGCAGGTGTATGTCATTCGGGACAGCAATCTAATGGGGTGGGGGTTTTCTTTAAAAGTTGCGTTGGATGAAGAGATTATCGCCCGCCTTCGCTCCGGCGAATACATTTCTTTCTTTGTCAAGCCGGGATTCCACTCCCTGGGCGTATCCGAACCAACCGTTAGGGTGCCCTTGGAGAAGGGCAACACGTACTATTTTCTGATCAGTGCGGACTATACCAAATTCGGTTTCGAACTCCATCGAATCAGCAACCAGCAAGCCCAAAAGTGGCTTGCCAAGACAAAACCGATTGATTGACCTATCAATTGTGGAATGCAGATTTCGGATTGCGGATTGAAAGGACAAACTGATTTGGGATTTGGGATCTCTAATTTTTAAAGAGCTCCAGACACATCAGTCGACCGCCGTGCACCTTGAGCCCTGCGCCTTGAGCCATTTTTTTACCCAATACCCAATACCCAATACCCAATATCCAATACCCAATACCCAATACCCAATACCCAATACCTTTTACCCCGTTCCTTGGCCTCTGGCCGTGCGCCGTATGCCTTGCGCCTGCTTGTGTATCCAGCATATATATTTCCATCCTCGGGGATTGATTTGCCACCGCTACTTTCCGACTATAATCATATACACATCCGATACGTTCGTACGGGTCGGTCCGGTGATGATCAGATCATCCAGCGCCTGAAAAAAATGGTAGGCGTCATTGCGCTGCAGGAAATCCAGCGGATCAAGATTCTGTACCCTGGCCCTGGACATGGTCCGGCCGTCGGCGATGGCCCCTGCTGCATCGGTCGGGCCATCGGTTCCGTCAGTGCCCCCGCTTAAAACGACTATATTTTCCATGCCGTCGATGATCATGGCCGACGCCAGCGCAAACTCCTGGTTACGGCCGCCTTTGCCGCTGCCCTGAATCGTAACCGTGGTTTCGCCACCGCACAAAATACAGGCGGGTGCAGGAACCGGGTTTGCCGAATTGCGAATTTCCTTGGCAAATGCTGCAAACATTTTAACCACTTCCCGTGCTTCTCCCTCCACAGTGGAAGATAGTATTAAAGACTGATAGCCTTGTTGGCGGGCCTCCTGACTTGCAGCAATCAGAGCCTGGATATTGGTCCCCACCAGCTCGGAATAGCATTTTCGGAAGACATCATCTCCCGCTTTAGGGGTATCCTCGATATCTCCGGCCAGACCCTGCTGGATACGTGTCTGCACAGATTCCGGCAGCTTGTGCCAGATGTCATATTTGCTAAAAACTTCCCGGGCATCGCCAAAGCTGCTGGTATCCGGTACTGCCGGCCCGGATGCAATCACGTTCAGATCATCTCCGACAACATCCGAAAGGATCAGACTGACCACCGTCGCCGGATACGCGTAACGGGCCAGCCCGCCGCCTTTGGCCCGGGAAAGATGCTTTCTGACGGTATTGATTTCATGAATGTCGGCCCCGCAGGCCAGAAGCAATCGCGTCACTTCCTGTTTATCGGCCAGGGTGACGCCCTCGGCCGGCGCCACCAGCAAAGCGGAGCCCCCCCCGGATATCACGCATAGAACCAGATCGCGATCACCGGCCTCATTTACCAGCGATAAAATATCTTCGGCTCCGCGGATTCCGCGTTCATCGGGAACCGGATGGCCGGCCTCATGAATCCGCACGTGCTTCAAAGGAAGGCCGTGACCTTCTTTGACGACGATCACACCATCGGCAACCCGATCTCCCAGCAGATCCTCCAGTGCTTTTGCCATGGGGGCACCGGCCTTGCCGGCCCCCACCACCAGGATGCGATCGTAATCATAAAAATTGAATCGGTGTTCACCAATTTGAATATATTCGTTATCCTGCTTAACATGCCTGAGAATAGCCCCCACCGGATCTACGGCGCTGAGGGCTGCCTGAAAAATCTCCATCGCATGCCGCCGAATTGATTCAACCTGATCAGTCTTTGTGGCCATAACCTTCCTTTCCTTAGTTCAGAAGTCAGAAGACAGATGATAGACGACAGAGGTCAGATTACAGAATAAAATAAGCGGAATATAGAATCATTTTAATCGCTGCTGCAAGCCGCTCCCACAGCATAGGATTTGATTAATAATCGATGAATGACATCAGTCCGCTATCGTCTGATATCTGTTCCCTGACACCTTTTACCGTGCGCCTTGCGCCGTCAGCCGAATGCCGATTTGCCTTATACCCTTTGCCCTATACCTCATACCCTCAACCTTAAACCTTGCACCAATCCGTCACCGGTTCCCAACGTCCTCTATCCAGCATCCAGTATCAAGAAACCAGTATCCAGTCAAAGCGTTGCCATTCTATCAATCAAATCCACGACCCGGTTCGAATAGCCCCACTCGTTGTCATACCAGGAGACAATCCTGACGTAGCCGTCCTGCAAAGAACTGGTTGACAGGGCATCAAAAATACTGGAATGGGGATTGCCGATGATGTCGCTTGAGACCAGCGGCGCTTCACTGTATTCGAGCACTTGCCGCATCGGTCCCTCGGCTGCTGCCCGCACCGCCCCGTTGACGTCCTGGACGGATGGTTTCTTGCTCAATCGGGCGACAAAATCCACGATGGAGCCGTCCGGCACAGGCACCCGCATGGCCAGGCCGTCCAGTTTGCCCTGCAAACGCGGCAGCACCTTGCCGACCGCCTTGGCCGCACCGGTGGTGGTGGGGATAATGTTTTCGCCGGCAGCGCGGCTGCGGCGGAAGTCTTTGTGCGGCACATCGGCCAGGCGCTGGTCGTTGGTATAGGCGTGCACCGTGGTGATAAACCCCTCCTCGATGCCGAAGGAATCATCCAGAATTTTGGCAACCGGCGCCAGGCAGTTCGTGGTGCAGGATGCATTGGAGACGATGCGGTGCTCCGCTTTGAGGTCATCATCGTTGACTCCCAGCACAATCGTGGCATCTATCTCTTCTTTAGCCGGCACAGTCAAAAGTACTTTCCGGGCCCCGGCGGCTAGATGCTTTTCCAGGGGGGCTCGCTCACGGAATACACCGGTGGATTCGATAACCACATCAACTCCTAAATCATTCCAGGGTATGGCGGCCGGGTCCCGCAGCTCGGTCATGACCACCTTTTGATCGCCGATGAACAGGGCATCTTCGGTTGCCTTGACCTCCTTTTTGAAAATGCCCATGACGGTATCGTATTTCAGGAGATAGGCCAGCTGTTCGTTATCAAAAAGGTCATTGATGCAGACGACATTCATATCGTCGCGTTCACTTAAAATACGAAAGACACTCCGACCGATCCGGCCGAAACCATTTATGCCAACATGTGTAGCCATTATGCCGCCTCCTTTTCCAGTGCGCTGAACCGGTTGATGAGATCGACCACCCGGTGCGCATACCCCCAGCCATTGTCGTACCAGGCCAGGGTTTTTGAGACACGATCCGCCATCACCATGGTCGCCAGGGAATCAAAAGTAGCCGAATAGGGGCTGCGAATAATGTCGCTGGAAACAATGGGTTCATCCTCGTAATCGATAATCTCGCGCCATTTAGCGGTCGAGGCCGCCGTTCGGACCACCTCGTTGATCGCCGTGGCGGTCACCGGCTTCTCATGCCAGCAGACCAGATCCACCACCGAACCGTTCGGCACCGGAACATTCATGGAACCGCCGCTGATGCGCCCTTCCATCTCCGGTATCAATGATGATACCATCAGGGCTGCATCGGTTTGCTGGGGGATGATGTTTTCAGCGGCTGCACGGCCGCGCCGCTTGTCCTCGGCCGGCACATCCGCCAGGCGCTGCTGGTTGGTGTAAGCATGAACGGTACTCAGAAATGACCGGCGGATGCCGAAGGCTTCATGCAATACCTTGACAATCGGCGCTGCACAGTGGGCGGTGCAGGAGCCGTTGGAGACAATGCGGTGCTCCGATTTTAGCCGCTCGTCATTAACACCCATCACGGCTGTAATATCCGGCGGGTCCTGGGGTGGAGCACATAGAATCACCCGTTTGGCGCCGCGTTGAAGATGCTTTTCGAGTTGCCCGCGCGACCACTTGCGGGCCGTGGCTTCGATGACAACATCAACTCCCAGGTCTCCCCAGGGAACATCGCCCGGTTCTTGCTCCGCTAACATTGGAATCTGGCGCCCGGCCACGTAAAGGTGGTCTTCCTTGATGCTGACTTGATCCGGAAATTGGCCTAAAATCGTATCGAAACGAAGCAAATACTCAAGTGCTTTGTGATCGGCAATATCGCTGATCGCTCGCAGTTTAATATCCTTGCTCTGGTAGAGAATGCGGAAGAGATTTCTTCCGATCCTGCCAAAACCCATTAAGCCTATGCCTACAGTTGACATGCGACACCTCCTTTTACACGCGTTCAAAGGTTCAGGGTTCATTGTTCAAGATTTTTTTTGTTTAATTACTTATCTGTTCATGTCTATAACCGGGACGGTTTTAGTGGTGGAACATCAGATCTGTTGCGGGAAACGTCTGTCAGGATTCGAGCGGCTATGCTATTGGATGGTAACAGGTTGTTGGTTGCTTGTAAATAAAAGCCCTTCATCAGGTGTTTAAGGTGATTTTTTTAATTCCGAAATCCGACTTCCGACTTCCGACTTCAGTTTTCTGGCCTCTAACATCTGTCTTCTGGCATCTGACATCTGCCCTCTGTTATTCAGCAATCAGCTTGTTGCGGTTCTGAACATAGGCATTGCGGATCATGACATAGGGATCCAGGGCCGCTTCTTTCAAGGCCTCGTATTCACCGATCCGCAAAGAGGTGTCATTGACGGCCTCGCCGGCGCGAATGGCGATTGAAGTCCAGATGTCGTCAAACAACCACCAGATGGGATCAAAAAACGTATCGCCCAATTTTCCCAGTCCGTCTCTGGTGCTGTAGGGTCCAAAAAACGGCACCATAATGTAGGGTCCGTTGCCGATGCCCCAGACCGCAAAGGTCTGGCCCAGGTCCTCCCGGCTGGGCTGCAGATGCGGATAATTGGCCGCCGGGTTTAAAAGCCCTAAACAGCCGGCTGTCGAGTTGATAAAAAATTGACCGAACTCGTAACCGGACTTGCGGAATTTTCCCTGCAGCAGACTGTTGATAAAGCGCACCGGAAACCGGATATTGTAAAAAGCATTGCGTATACCCTGCCGCAGTTCTTCGGGTATAATAAACCCGTATCCCGTGGACAGCGGTTTGAGCACCCAGAAGTACATTTTGTCGTTGAAAACGTAGAGCCCCTGGTTCATCTCGATCCAGGGATCCGGGATCAGTTCGACATCTTCCGCATCGCCATATTCATCTTCATCGTCGTACTCATCGTCGTATTCATCCTCTTCAGACCCCTGCTCTTCTTTAGCCTGGTCCAATATATCATCTCTAGACGTTTTCGGTCGTTTATCGGCATCTTCGGAAGTGGCCTGGGCCAGATAAAGGGTTGCTTCATCATTGAACGCACCAGCGGGGTTATTGCTGGAAAGTAAAAAAAAGAATAATAGCACAGCGGCAACCGACCATATCTTTTTCACGGGATGGACACTCCTTTCGATGCAGGTGTTAAAAAATCTATTAGCCTTTACCAACTTTGTCACGCAAAATTTGCAGTAGCTTATCGGGGGAATCTTTGGCAAGGATCTTGCGGAACTGGGTGCGGTAGTTTTTCACCATGCTGACCCCTTCAATGATGACGTCGTAAACCTTCCAGCTGCCGCTCTTATCGGTGAGCCGGTAAAAGAGCGGGATCTTTTTGCCGTCTGAAGTCTGCAAAAAGCTTTGGACTTCGGCTCTGCCCTTCTTTAGCATGGTTTCCTTGTCAAAGATAATTTTTTGATCCGAGTAAGCCAGCAGCCGGTCGGCATAGACCCCCTGGAGTAGTTCCTTGAACAACTGGACAAATTCCTTTTGCTGCTCAGGCTTCATTTTTTTCCAATTCCGACCCAGGGTTCTTCTTGAAAGCTCCTTGAAATCGAAAACAGTTTCTATTTCTGCGCCAATTATTGTGATGCGCTCATTTTCCGGTTTGGCCTTGAAGGCCGGGTCACCCAGAGTTTTAAGCAATTTATTGACTCCGGTTTCCACGGTTTCTTTAGGCGTTGCCGCATAACTCTGAAGCGGTATCATCAACAACACCGCGATCATCAATATAGCCCCTGTATCACTCTTGTCCAAAAACGGGTTTAGAATGAGTCATAAAGTGAGTAATAATACGAGTCATTGAAAAAAATCCTCCTTATATGTAGGGTGGTTGTTA
>CACVKW010000472.1 GCA_902749685.1 Olavius sp. associated proteobacterium Delta 1
CCCATTAAAGGGCTTGTCAAGAGAAAAAACACCCCCCTGCAAGAAAAAAAACATACTTTTTTTCTTTGACACTTCAGTTGTTATCGTCTCGGTCTTGATCTGTTGTTTATTTTGTTCCGCGCCCGTTATTTCCGTTTATGGTTCGCGTGGTCTTTGACCCGCATCAGTCACCCATCTGGATCAAGGCAATTGTGCTTTATACTTCAAAACACCGCCCCTTCCGCTCTTGCGGACCAGAAAATCGTCGGTGCCATGCCGGTTCCAATTGTATGTTTGCAGATCATGTGGTTTTGAACCAACCCCTTTGCGGCTGCCGGCATAGGCGAATCAAAATAAAAAACAGGTTGCGGGTGCAGCAAATTCCAATCAGACCAGGTGGATTATTACCAACCCCAGTAATGGTTCAATGCAGCACCCAAAGGTATTATCCAAATAACTTGTCCTCATCAAAGGCCACCTGATCGCGCATGATATAATAAGTTGCCTTTGTCAGTTTGTTGGCCAGGGCTTTTGTTGCCAGAACCCGTTCGCTTTTGGCCATTTTGCGTTGAAAAAATTTCTGTGCTTTCGGGCAGCATCGAATGGCATGGTTCGCTGCTTCAACATATGCCCAGGCCAGATACCGGTTTCCGTTTTTCTTATTATTTTCGCCTTTTTTCTTGCCATTGGAGGTTTTTTTACTTTCCACACATCGGCAATATGAAGAGTAATTGCCGGCTTTAGGAAACCGTCCAATATTGCCCACTTCGAGCATTATGGTTAGTCCTAAAATATTGCCAATCCCCGGAGTGGTCAGCAGTGAGATAAATTCTTTTTTTAGTTTAATTTGTGAGGAGACTTCTATCTCTATTTCACTGACGATTTGATCCAAAAATCGAATTGTGGCTATATTTTTTTTTGCCGTAAACACCAAGTGACGATCAGAAAACAATTTGTCTATAAATTCATCTCTGAATCTTTTGATCTGAGCTCCGGAAAAATTAAGACCGCGGTTTCTGGTGATCATGCTTTGCAAACTCAATATTTGAGACGTCCTCTGCCTGACGAACATCAGTCTTCGTCGCAGCAGATCTCGTATCGGCCGTTGATGCTTTGGATAAATATAGCCTTCAGGCAAAATGCCCAAACGCAGCATATGGGCAAGCCAAAAGGAATCCCACTTGTCGTCTGTGTGCTTTAAACCGTTATAGGTTTGAATTGCGTTTGGATTTGCCAGATGTACTGTGTAACCTTGATCCATTAATCCGTCCACCAGCCAATACCAGTTATAGGTGGATTCAATCACCACGCCTTGCAGGCTTGCTTTAAATTTGCCAAGCACCTTGAGGACATCTTCGATCCGATTATCGTGACGCTTACTGTAAAGCCTTTTGTCTTTGGCGTTGATGACACCGATGTAATTATTACTTGAATGC
>CACVKW010000473.1 GCA_902749685.1 Olavius sp. associated proteobacterium Delta 1
ATGTAGGGTGGTTGTTAATTTCGCCAAAAAATAACAAATACCCGCAACAAGGAGGACGTCCCATGGTACGAAATGCGAGCCTGTTTAGTCAACTGCTTAATTTGATTAACCGTCAACGATTTTATGAATTGATTTACCGGCATGGTTCTGAACGTTACGCCAAAGGATTCAGTTCCTGGGATCATTTCGTAGCCATGTTATTTTGCCAATTGGCCCAGGCCAAAAGCCTTCGAGAAATTTGTGGCGGTTTAGCCTGCTGCCTGGGCAAGCTGCGTCCCTTGGCGATGGCAAAGGCTCCGAGCAAATCAACGCTGTCTTACGCCAACGCTCACCGGCCGTGGCAGATGTTTGAGGATCTGTTTTACGAAACTTTCAAATTTTGCAGGCAAGCAGCACCGAGCAAAAAATTTCGGTTCAAAAATAAACTATTGTCTTTAGACAGCTCCACCATATCGTTGTGTTTAGCGATGTTTCCGTGGGCAAAATTTCGCCGGACAAAAGGAGCCATAAAATTACATCTGCTTTTGGATCATGATGGCTATTTGCCTTCTTACGCATATATTGAAAACGCTAAACGGCACGATATCACGATTGCTCGAAAGCTTCCGCTATCGCCGGGTTCCATCATCGCTATGGATCGCGCTTACAATGATTATAAACTGTATGCCCAGTGGACACATAACGATATTTATTTTGTCACCCGTTTGAAGCAAAACGCCGAATATATGTTCGTAGAGGTGCGGGATGTGCCTCAGAATCGAAATATTATTGCCGATGATTTGATCATGTTCACTGGCTATTACGCCCAAAAAGACTATCCGTACCCTCTGCGTCGAATCGTTGTCTGGGATCCGGAAAAAGAACGCGAAATCGTGTTGCTTACCAATCACCTGGATTTTGGCGCCACTACTGTAGCAGCCATCTACAAGGATCGCTGGCAGATTGAAATTTTCTTCAAAGCGCTCAAACAAAATTTGAAAG
>CACVKW010000474.1 GCA_902749685.1 Olavius sp. associated proteobacterium Delta 1
ATATCACCCGCAAGGGCCATATAAAATGAGTTACGCAAGGCCACCAAACCAATACCTGATAGCCAATACCCAATACCTGCTAATTGGGCTTCGCTCAATTAG
>CACVKW010000475.1 GCA_902749685.1 Olavius sp. associated proteobacterium Delta 1
ACCCTAACATTGCATAAATTCTTGTGATCTAGCCTGGCCGTTATGTCTGAGATCGTTGCTTTTTCCGGGCAGATGCTGGATGCTTGATACTCGATGCTGGATATCTAACAGTACACTATCGGTGA
>CACVKW010000476.1 GCA_902749685.1 Olavius sp. associated proteobacterium Delta 1
TCCAGGATCCAGCAACCAGAATCCAGGATCAGTCAATACTTTCAATGGTCTTCATTGCAGCAGCGAAGTTGGATTTCAAAATTTTATGCAACTATAGGGGTATCTTGTCGCCATCAATCCGGTTCAGTCGCTTGACAATCAGGCGGAAGTCCCTCCCGGGCGCGGAACGGGCGTTGCTGACGGCTTCTTCTTTGCTCGCATGCCGAAGAAGAAACGCACGATGTTGAAGCGCCTGACGAACAGTTCATAAAGGATTATGATCAAGGGGAAGGAGACCCCGGCGATGATCAGGAGCTTGATCAGGATGCCCATGTCCCAGCGTATAACGTACCAGCCGACGCAAAGGATAATCGTCTGGTGAAACAGGTAGAATGGTAACACTGCCTCGTTACCGTAGGCCAGGAATTTATGGTTCGTGTCTAGGTACCTGGCTCCCATGTTTAGAACAAATACAACCGCG
This sequence comes from Olavius sp. associated proteobacterium Delta 1, assembly GCA_902749685.1. Taxonomy (GTDB): domain Bacteria; phylum Desulfobacterota; class Desulfobacteria; order Desulfobacterales; family JAFDCJ01; genus JAFDCJ01. Next base: position 461 of record CACVKW010000476.1, read on the forward strand.
CTCCAACTCGTAATGCTCCATATGATTTGAAAGAGCACGAATAACAAAGAGAAAGGTTCTTTACCCGGGTATGGGTCATAGCCAAGTACCAACACTAATAGACCTAAACTGCTGAAGCCAACTATCCACAGCACCAGGCAAATCCACCCATGCCTCCTAACGCTCACGGTAAAGCGTTTATCAGCCGCCAACATGTAGCCGATTACAAAAAAGATCGCGTACCAGAGAAGATTCCCCCAGCTGTACTGAGTTTCGAAAAACCCCTGGAGCCCGAGGAGCACCAGGGACAACGGTATTACGAAGAGGAATATACCGCCTCGGCTATCACACCATCCGGCAAGTCTCGCAACCCAGCGCCGTCCCTGACTTGAATTTAAATAGAGCAACAGTGGGAGGCTCATCAGCGAAATCAGAAAAAGATATTGGAGAAACCACAAATGTCCGGGAAAGGGAATGGGCAGCAGAGAAAAGGGCGACGGCGATATGCTGGGTGGCTTGAAGCCGGCGAGGTAGAGCGGAATCACCTGCCAGAAATCGCCGCTATACCCCTTATTGGTAAACAGTTCGAAGTAGAACTGCATCGGCAGCAGGACAAAGAGACCCACGGTATACAGAGGGATGAGAAGCCGCTTGATCCGCTCCCAGATATACGCCCCGGCGCGCTTTGACCTTAGCGCGTACCAAGTACTAACCCCCGATAACAGGAAGAAGAGCTCCATAACCCAGGTCCAAATCAAACCACGCATCAACACGAAGAGCAGTTCGCTTTGCGCCGTGTTCTTCAAATGCCAACCTTCCGGATCAAAGAAGCGGGAACAGTGGTAGAGAAAGACGGCCAGTATGGCGATAATTCTCAGCCAATCGACGTCATATAGTCGTTCTCGCATGATTTTGCTTCCTCTTAATTGGTATTTTCCTCGGCAATCCGTCAGCCGGTCATCATTAGAGATATATTCGCTGCGAAAAAATTACAACTAATTAAAAGGATTCTCATGAAGGATTTCAAAAGATATCTCATGTCAAATAATTGGTTGTAAAGATCAAAGAATTATTAAAATGGTATTGGTGTACCTTTGCCAAAAAAGACAAAGCTATGAGAACACCAAAAGTAAATAACAACACCCAGAACAATAGGAATCAGCCCAAAATACCGAATTACTCCAATGTCAAAAAGGTAAATATGATTGGGCGATGACAGTATATTATATGGTATCCAGATCAAAAAGAAAGGAAGTATCAAAAATAGGAATAATAGTGTTCCAAGTGAAGCTATCAGAGTTTCAGCTATTTTATTTTCATCGCAGTATTTGCGATTTATTGTAACAGTATACCGGAATTTCATTTGGCACAGCCGCCAGACATCGATTGCAGGAAACACAGGAAACCTTGTCCAACTTGCCTTCTTTTATTTTATTAACCAGAAAAGGCTCCCTTATGAATGGCCTCGACATGGAAATAAAATCTGCATAGTTATTTTCTAATACATATTCCATATGAGAAACTGTGCGCAGACCGCCAACCAGCATTAGCGGCGTATCACCTATAACTGGCTTGATCAGCTTGGCGGCTTCAAGATTATACCCTTCTGCGAGGTCATATTTGCCTTCCAATTTGCCGATCATCAGGTGCCCAATGGGTTTCTTCCACCAGGAAAGACCTTTGACCAGTTCGGCCGTTGGTACATCACCCCGGCACATATTCATGTACGAATAGTTTGTTGCTCCGCAGCTCACTTCCAGGGCGTTGATTCCCAATTCCGCCATCCATCCGGAATATGCGGCTGCCAGAGGCGGGGTAATTCCTTCTTTTGGAGTGTAGTCATTGGTGTTGAGTTTTATCAAGACAGGAAAACTAGCAGGCACTACCTTTTTGATCTCCTGGTAGATCTCCTTTAAAAACCGAAATCGATTTTCATCGCTGCCGCCCCATGAATCTTTTCTGATATTAAAAAAGGGAGATAAAAATTCGCTGATTAAATACCCGTGAGCTCCATGGAGTTGAATAGCATCTGCGCCAGCCTCCACCGCACGCTTAGAAGCAGTCCCGAAGGCTTTAACGACTTCCATGATATCGGCTTGGGTCATCTCTTTGGGCTTTACGAAGTTTATCGGATCCCGACCTCTGCTTGACGGTGCTAATGGAGTCTGACCAATCATAGCCTTTGTGGTTTGCCTTCCCCCATGGGCCAATTGGAAAGCAATCCTGCCGCCTGCCTGATGCACGGCATCTACCAGTCTTTTTAAGCCCGGTATCATACGGTCGTGATGGATAGCGGTCTGGTATTTGTAAGCGCGTCCGGAAGGGTGAACAGACATCAGCCCTGTGATGATCAATCCCACGCCGCCTCTGGCCAGTCTCTCGTATCTCTTGATAAGGTCATCGCTGATCTCACCGGTTTCCTTGGCCATACATTCGTGGGTTGCCGAATTGACGAATCTATTTGGTATCTCAACATTTCCAATTTTCATGGGATAGAAGAGTGCTGACATTTAAAGCCTCCTTAATCTGTTCATATACGGTTCCTGAAATTGATATTCCGCCGGCTGCCGCCAGTCCCTCCACCCTCGCAACAATATTGACACCGTTCGACCATGATGTTGTTGAATAATTTCGGTTATTAAAACACGGTGGGCGGCGATATCACGGACAGTGGCCTCTCCATCGTCTCGCATAAGTCGGCTGTATCCGACGACATCTACAAGAATTGCAGTGAGCTTGCGTTTAAAACCTTTCTGAGTCATTGCGTCGCTCCAGAAATTTCGGTTTTTAAACGATGGTAGAGTCAGGGAATTGATTGGTTATCAGACGTTATTGATACCCAATGATAACTGGCAGGTCAAGGCTATTTATTTTTAATCGATAACATGGTCCTATGGGTCTGGTCAGAGATGATCGGCTCTGCCATAGATCAAATCCGCTCATGGGTTACCGGTGTTCTTCCCTAGTTTCCCTATGCCTAAGGCATTATCGTGAAGCTTTGCTGTAAAGATCAGTCTTTTCATCACCGCTATATTCTTCGAGAAATTTTCGAATCGCCATCCGGGTTACATCCGATTTTTTTAAACCGCTTGATTTTGCAATTTTTTCAATCTTGTAAAAATATTATTCAGGCATCCTGATTGTTAGTTGTTGCATTTTTTTAGCCTTCCTTTTGTAATCTAATATCAGAAACATGTAATCTTTTTCACATCTATTTTCAAAATATTATCTCAAGCCATTTTTTCACCGGCACCCATAAAAAAATTAGACCGGGTATTCGGCGCAAAGTGGTCTCCTGTGAGCGGGATTTGACAGCGATTGGATTGGCAGAAAACATTTGATTACGTTAGCTGAAGCTGCCAAACGAGTTGGCGTATCGACCGCGGCCATATTTAACATAATCAAGCGGCCAAGCTAATAGGTCAAATCAGTCAACAACGATTTTCCGTCCTGTCCCGAGTTTCTCCCGAGTCCCCCCCAAACAAGTTGAGTTAGTCAACTCAGTCCCGGAGTTTTCAACAACGTCCCGGAGTTTTCACTTGCGTATTGCTCTTCATCTTGGCCTCCTCCCCCCTTTTGAATACATGGGATTCTTTCACTTTTTAAGTGCCCGACATTTATGATCTATCGAAAATACCATCTAACTTTTTTTGGATGTTACCGTCTGAAAAGATGTGATCTGTTGTTTTAGTGCTCTTCCTTGGCATTTGGGACACCTGAATTTTTTCTTTTCATAGTTGGTAATTGAGATCACCATGCTAAAACTTTTTTTACATTTCTCGCAGTAGAAATCATACGTAGGCATAATGCACCCCCTTTTTTTGGCTTAGATCCTAAGTTGAGCGAAACGCTCAATTAGGCTTTAGTCCGCCTCCGGTGGATTTGTTATTCGTTATTAGAATTTGATCATCGTGTTATTTTAGAATTCTGCGGTAGATGAAGTAAAAGATGGGATCATATTCCTCTCAAACTCTTAACGAATGACCAGCAACTAATAACTCTCCAATTGGTTTTAACTCAATTGGAATAGAACATGCTGCGATAATCAGATTTCTATTGCCATACGAATATCATTCCATGAATACAGCGATCACGGGAACCAGTTTTAGAATGAGCGTCAAGAATGGTGAAACGGATTTGCTATCAGTTCAATCAGACTAAGAGGTAGCGTCCGGATTCAAGTGCAGAATTAGATACAGCCCAAATAGACAATTCTGTATAGAATATTTAGAGCCAAAAGTCAAATCAAAATCCTCCCCTCAAGGATTCATCTCAACAACTCTGTGCCTTTGTGTACTCTGTGAGTGATAATGATTCCCGATTTTCCGGATCTTCTCCCTTGTTTCAATTTGTCAAGAATGAAGACTTGACCCCTATGTTTTTTTTGGCGCATCGATTGTCCAACTTCTAACGGCCATGATTTACAAAGGGCCGGGTGTGGTCAAAAATATCAATCAGGGCCTTTGCAGGCTCCTGGAGAGAGACGGTTTTGCCAGTATTTCTGAAGCTGTTGGAACGGGGAATCTGATCCGATAAGAACTTCTTTTTTGTGAGGATGAGAATAAGGGAATCAGGTTTTTGAATAATCAGCCAATTTTTCCACATGACCAAATCTATTAACCTTGGCAACGTGCTTGGAATCATTGGTAACGAATATCGCATCATTTACGATTGCTAGGGCATGGTATAAAGAATCGCTGAGTTCAGGATAACCACTCTTTGAATTTCCTGTTCGAGCTATTTCAATAGCTTTCATTCTGATAGCAAGACTCGGAACGACAATCAGCAATGCTTTTTCCTTTACCAATTGTTCAAGATAGAGAAGGTGCTGCCGGACTTTCTGCAGATCGTCTAAATTCCCACAAAGAACCTCTGTTATTTCATCTAATAACAGACTTGGCGCTACAAGTTGAATTTCACCAGCAATTGCATGAGATATCAACTGTCTGGCAGTCATCTGCAAGGAACGCCCGTATATCATTTCTAGAAATATATTCGCATCCGGTACAATTATATTATTCATGGTTCTTTATGGCCCGTATTCGTCTTTGTGAACGAATTTGACGCAAAACTTCTGTAGGATCTTCATTCATTGAAAGGGTAGGTAGACTGTGTAACTGATCAAGTAAACGCTGTCTTTCGGAATCGAGGGAAGCTTGCGCCTGGTAATGACTTTCTGAATTTGCAGGAACCAAGCAAGCGAGAGGTTTCCCTTTCCTTTCAATAGTAATAACATCGCCCTTATAGAACACTTCATCAAGCAAAGTACCGAATTGCCGACGTGCAGTGGTAACATCAACTGTCCTTTGCATACTGGACCTCCATCCTTAACTGGGTTTTAAACCAAATATGTCATAGGAGTTATAATGGTTCAAAAATAAAGATTTGTCAATCCCCAATTAATGAAGCCATATATATGATTTGTTCATGGGGCCAGGCTCAACTTAATAAATATTGACAGCCGGCCTCAATTTTTGCTACGGCAATGACATGGCACGGAATCCAAGGATTCAGTATACCGGCGCTTTTAATCACATGATTGCCCGGGGAAATGGGGGGCAAAGGCATAGAGGGATTGGAGAAGAGAATTCGAGAAAATGAGCAATTGCCTTATCGATAACAATGATGAGGGAGTCCCTCACAAAAAATAGGAAACAAATACTCATTTATTCAAGCCTGACCCCATGCACTCGGAGCTATTTGTCAGTGTACAGTAGATTTATCTCTGCATCTGAAAGGGCACGGTTGTAAATGCGGATATCGTCAATAACTCCATGGAAAAATTGATCGCGGTTCGGATCAGCGGGGTCAACCCATCCGCCAATAATGATGAATGCTAATGATCCCGATGATGTTTGGATCGGTTGATCATACTCAAAATCTTCTTCTAAATTACCATTTAGATAATTTCTTACATACGAACCATCATATGTTGCTGTGATGTTATACCAAACGTTAATTTCAGGCTGAAATGGGTGGTTGAAGAGGTTCCAACCACCACTATTCAAAATAAGATTAACAGCGTTTTCAGCTCCTTGTCCTTGAAAAGCAATATGATTGTAATGAAGGCCGTAAGCGCTGAATTTATGTACAATTGTGTCTATACCTTCAAAGGATTCACCATAGATCCATGCGGATAGAGTAAGTTCATCTGAAATGTCTAAGCTAACACTATCCTCTACTCGAATCCAATCAGCCACCCCATCAAAACTATAGGCGCTATCTTCAACCCCAAACCGGTCTGTTGTTAAATTAGCCCCGTAAACCGTCCCATCATTGCCATTCCCGCTTTCGTCGTCAGCATTTCCGCTGAATGGATAATAGCCCACAAGACCATATGACAATGTGTCGTGATAAATTTCGAATGTTCCATCCGATTCATCGTAAGGCCCGTAATCGACGCCATCGTAAGCCCTGATCCTGATTTTGTAATCGGTGCCTTCGGGAAGCGATGAGGTATCCCACTCATAGCTGCCGATACCGCCGGAGGTCGTGATGCCATCCGAGACGGAGACGATATTCTGCCAGAAGGGTTCCCCTTTCAGTGCTGTGGCTCCGGAATCCGTTCCTACGAGCAGATTTCTGGCATTACCTGCAAGGGAGGTCACATTGTTTGAGACTATCGAGGGTGAACTGTCCATTGCGTATGATGCAATTAGCGAGTTGATAGCCAAATCAACCTGACTTACCGCACCACCCCAGGCTTCGTCATTTGTTCCAACCCACATGGTGTTGCCCGAGACCGCTATGGAAGAGCATCTGTCCGTATCTCCAGCCAGAATCCGGTAATCGATGTCATCATTGATGCTGTCAGCAGAGCCAAAATGAACCGCACTGCCGTTTTCTTCATTCCCCTGCCATTCTTGAATCACAGTAATTTCCGCGTCGTTGGCAACGTAGATGGTATTGTCACCTTCGTTGGCGGTTGATGTCCCTGGAACCACAAATATCTCTTTTGGCAATCCTGGTATGGTAGCGAAGCCCCCAGAAGTGGGGATTGGGAACCAATTGTCTTGAGGCCAATAAGAATAATCTGATTGAGACGTCATTTCGACTCCATCTGTCAAGGAAGTTATATCGTAGTAAGCATAAGTGACGACATAATTCCCACTGGCATGCAAATTCAGATAAAAGTCACCATTATCGAGAACATATACATCATCAGCTACATAAGAGGCATTCGGTTCTGGCATGCTTACTATAGTTTTGTCACCCTCATCGATAACGCTGACTCCTGCATCAGTGGCCACCGCTATATAAGTCTTTCCGTTGATGACTGCTGAATGAACATCGTTCGTCGCAGAGTCTATTAGGGGGATTTCGGTATCTTTTATAGCATAGATGTTCATTTCATGGCGATCAGCAATAGGCCGATCGCTGAACGCGAGACCTGTAGTATCGTAGCGCAGAGACTTATCATTCACAAAATCAATGATATATAGCCCCTCTGACGTGGCAAGATAGATCTTTCCATTGAGAGCAAATATCTTTTTGGGGCCGACTGGAAACTGGGAACCGGCGACTGCACTAAACCTCATCCACAAACTATTATCACTGGAATCGATAATATCCAGTCCTGCATCGGTAGCCACGAAGTGTGCCTTGTCCGGAAATTCTCTTCTTGCTCCTCTGGTTTCAGACGGTGGCTCATCATACCAGGATGCTTTGCCAACATAAGTGGCTCCGTAAATAGTCCCGTCATTTCCGTTATCGCTTGCATCGATGGCCGTTGATCCAGAACCTTCATTGAAGCGCCAAAGTCCCACAGTGCTTGCATCCGGGACAAGCTCTCTGCCCATGCCGGAGTTGTAGAGATCTTTGATCTCCGCAGCTGACAAGGCTCGATCATATATGGCTACTTCATCGACGATGCCGCTGAAATAGGAATCGGTATAAGTGAGCCCCCAAGATGACCCACCGATAATTGGATAAGCATTAAATCCTATAAAAGTGAGTAACCCTGAGGTAGCCGTGTTTCTTAATGTTCCATTAATATACAAGCTCGAAGTAACTGTGTCTCCATTTGAATCCCAAACACCCGCTATTTGAACCCATCGATCAAGCGGAACCGAAGAATCAAAGAGACGCCAACAATGAGTACAATCAGGATCTCCAGAATTACCGCCTGCATACCAACCGATAAAAACACCATTGCTCGAAATATTTATAGCCGCACTATTACTGTTTCCACCCATCTGGCTGCCCTGTATTTGCATAATGATTTTTGAATTAGGTGGTAGGGTTGGAGGCAATTTAGCCCAAACTACAGCGGTAAAAATGTTTTGATTCGATAATTGAAGTTGTTTACCCATTCCTATATAATCATTCACGCCATCAAAACTCAGTGCATCGCTTCCCAATTTACTTAGTCTGCCATTTCTCCATGCACCACCATCGCTGTCCTTCGTGGTATCATACACAAAAACATCATTAACTTCGTCACTCTGCAACTGACCATTCGCTTTAATCAGGTCAAAAGACTGAGCCTCATCGGCTACAGAAGCATTTGAAGCATAGTCGATCTCATAAACCAATTCTGATTCGATTTGCTCGTTATCCGTAGCAGCCTCCCATCTGATTGTGTGATTATCGCTTATAACTTCTCCCCCATTTGGGCTCACGATTGATGGTGATCCGGGTGGAGTATTCAACACGACTGTCAATATTAGCTCGTCTGAGGCTGTATTGCCTGCAGCGTCATAAGCTATGGACTCGATGATATGGTCACCTAATCCATACTCTGGAGTGTTGAATGTCCAATGATAAGGAGACTCAGTTAATTCAGCTTTGAGTTCATCGTCAACATAGAATTGAACTATTGTTACGCCAACATCGTCAGAAGCATCAGAAGTAATGGTAACAGGTATTGTAAATTCCGTGCCTTCGGAGGGATGGGTAATTGTAATATCCGGCGGAATAAGATCAAGTGTTTCGAGAACTGTACCATTAGCGGTATCCACAACAGAGGCCAACGAATCATCCAACAGAGCCACCTCTAAACTCGCCCAATCCACAGTCAATGAGCCGCTTTCCGCTATCTCAACCATGTCTTGCGCAGTCACTTCTGCCTGACCTACTACCGTGAGCGTTTCAAATGTATGCACCCCAATATACCTATCTCCAATCTCAGCCACCGCGGTCATATCGCCATCAGCAGCATCAATGGTGATCGTGGTGGCCGTATTGTCAACGATCGTAAAGGTCCTCTCCTGTTCGATGTTGGGATTGAGCTCAAGACCCTTCAACCCCAAAGCTCCTGTCACCTCATCCGGTACCGGAAAGTCTGCGTTCTCATCGATAAGCACCGTGGCGGTCAAATCAGTGATGATCCCGGAACCCACGGACCGCAACGGTGTCTCAGATCCGTTTAGACCATTGTTGTCAACAATCAGCTCACCA
>CACVKW010000477.1 GCA_902749685.1 Olavius sp. associated proteobacterium Delta 1
ACTGATCCTGGATTCTGGTTTCTGGATACTGGATGTCGTTGAAATTCACCGATAGTGTACTGTTAGATATCCAGCATCGAGTATCAAGCATCCAGCATCGAGTATCAAGCATCCAGCATCGAGTATCAAGCATCCAGCAATTGGTTTGCTCCTCCAATTCGAGTAAACGGCTCATTTCTCTGCTTCTGTCTATTTCTGACTGCAGAATCCTGTTCGTGGTCTTTCTGTAATGCAGGTATTGTACAAGCAGAAATGAAACTATATATACCGCCAGAATTGCGTTTGACAGTAATTTATTGTGCTCGACTTTGGCGTTTAATTTAACGGTCAATCCCTCATTCATAAGTTTGAAATTTTCGCTGGCAAGTCTGGCCGAGTCTCCGATAAGAGCCGATTCCCGATCCTCTTCGAAAATTGCGGGATATAGCATTCTGCCCTTCCTGGTGGAGACTGTCACATCCAGTTTAAGGCCGTAGGAGTTTAAGATCTTGCTCTTCAGGTAGCGATCAATATTATCGTTGACCAGATCTTTCAGTCGTATCGATCCATTCAGCAGCAGGCGCGTGTCACCCAGATAGATGTTCTCTATCTCTGCCGCATATTTCTCGTTGACATAACGCTCAAGACTTTGAATGGAGACGATATACAACACCGGTGGCAGGAGAATGCAGAAAACCAGAATTTTAAAAGAGAAATTGCGCATATGGATTCACGACCGAACGGCTAAAAGACGTTAAGATTCAAACTATCATGCTCCAATCCTGTATTCAATTAAAATATTGCCAGAGCCTTTACCACAGCAGGCAAAACAATTGATAGACCTCCCCCATCAATCCCAATACGATTGTTATGGGAAATTAACTTATGGGATCTGTGTAGCTTCCGACCATCAGCTCGGCTTCTGCCCGTATTGCCGCCCGCAGAGGTTCAGGTTCAATTACCCTGGCATTGGCACCCCACTTCATGATCCAGAATTTAATCTCGGCAATGCCGGCCACTTCAGCCTCAAATATAATGGAGCCATCGGGCTGGGGTTCGATAATCTGGGTCTCATGCCAGATCTTTTCCCGGATATACTCAGCGCTGTCAGCCGCAAACCAGACCCTGACCCTGACCGGCTCACCATGAAACACGCCAAAGCTGGATTTCATGAACTCGTCAACATTAAAATCCTCCGGCATTTCAAAGTTCTCGTCGGTCAGTTCGAGGTTTCGGATCCGGTCCATGGCAAATATTCGAATATTTTCACGTAAACCGCAATTGCCGATTAAATAAAAGGTGCCGTCAAAAAACCAGATTTTATACGGCGCGACCCGGCGCCGGGTTTTCTTTTTGCGGCTCATGGTGTAATAATCGATTTCGACAAACTTCTTCTGAATCGCCGCGCTACTGACCTGATCGATAATACTTCGCAATTGACCATACTGTTTGAATGGCTTGGATCTCACCGCCAGGCTTTTTTCAATCTGATTGAGGTACTCGATGTACTCACCCGGCAGGGTCGTTTTAATCTTGTCAAATAAGGATATCAGAGAATCATAAAAGACCGTGTCTTTTAACACCCCCATCATGCCCCGGCTGAAATACAGGGCCATTAACTCCGGCAGGCTAAACGGTATGGGTATGCTGTGTTTGGCCGTTTCCAGCAGGGACCACACATTTTTTCCTTCCACTCTATCCGTATAAACCGGGAATCCGGCCGCCTGCAACGCTTCAAGATCCCGATACACCGTCCGGGTATGACAGCTTAAATCTTGTGCCAGATCCGATACGGATTTTCCTTGTCTGGAGGAAATCAATGTCTGAATGATCCGCCACTGCCTTGCCAACTGATCACCACGCGCCATAAGGCTGCTCCTTTATAATTTTTGGACCCAGATTAGCACAGATCGTCACAGATTTTCAAAGCATTGATGCGGCTTTGTCAAAGAAAAGCAATTTTTTATCTGTGCAATCCGTTTTTATCCGAGTCCCTTAAAAAAAAGTACATTTTTTTTTAGAAAGTGTGACCGGATCTGTCACAGACTTCTGGTAATAACGGTGTCAGGATCAATTGAGGGGCCATCTCCATAAATTATTCTTTCGCAAAGGAGGATTCAAAAATGACCAAGGACATTTCCTACCCTGATTATTACGATTGTTATGAGTATCATGGCAATACAACTATTGAACTGACCCGCCGGCAGGACGGCATGATCATTTGGCGGGACTGGATACTTTTCGATACGGTGGAAGAAGCCGCCGCATATTTTAATGACGCCTGTGTGATGAATTAAATGTAATGGATGAGAATAGTATACCAGCCTTGAACGGTGAACGCGGAACCTTCTAACCCTTTTAAAGGTATTTATCATGGAAAATCAAATAATTACCGGAGTCGGATGCTTTGCAGGGCCGGAAAAATTAAGTCGTATATTTATCAGAATGGTGCAAGCTTACACCCTGGGGAAATTGGATGGCAACGAATGGGTCAATGGTTGCGAATCTGACAAAACGGAGGGCACCAAATTGCTCAAGGCGCTGATTGCCGGTAAAGCAGCCTGGCAGGATCCGGCTATCCCTGATGTTGTCGACAGGCTTGAAAATAAAAAAATCACCGGCTTTTTCCTGGCCCTGAAGGATCAAGGCCTGGAATTATCGATCTTTGCTAAAAACGGGGACTGCCGGCGGGAGAGACACTCGGCTGTTTTAGATGGGTTCACCAAAGTGAGGCAAAAGCGATTGAACTGAGGCGATTATTACGCCCGGCTGGGTTTCTGATTACCGGACCCGGGTCTCTGACAAGCAGCAGCCCAATGCCCGGTACCGACGACCGGCCGTTCTATTCTTCCGGTACATGACAATCTTTGCAGCCGGTGGGTCCGGTGTTGGGGAGATTATCGACCAGCACGCGACCTGACAGTTCCAATTTTTTGTTTTGTGCTTTCATCTCCTTGTGGCAATTAATGCACAATTTGTGAAAACCGGTTTTGTAATACCTGGCAGCCAGATTCTCATCACTTTGGAGTTTGTCGGCCTTTTTTGGCGCTTCGGTAATATCATGGCAACCGGAGATGGTGCAACCCGTAATAGGAGTCTCCTTATCCCATTTATGATGACAGGTCTGACAGCTAAAATCGAAATGGATCGGATGGGGAAATTCAACCGAAGGCTTTGGGTTCTCTACTGAGTCAGGCGGTTCGAGCGGTATGATTCCCATGGGAACGGACATATTTTCATCATCACTCTCGCCGGAAACGACCATCGCATTGCCAAAAACTAGGGCCAGAATTAAACAAAAAATACCGATACCTAATTTATACATCCTCATCCCCCTTAGTACAGAAATCGTTTATGAATCCGATGAATTTATTTAAAGGGCTATTAATGCTTCAAATCCAATAAAAAATCAACCGAAAAATGATGAATTCGAAAAAAACTGAATTCATCATGTTTTGAGTGCCTGGTAATATGACAAAGTAGGATTAAATATTCAATTATCGTTGCCCCGGCAGGGTGATGGTGATGGTACAGCCGGGGCCTTCATTGTTAGCAGCAGTCACGTATCCGCCCATCAGCCGGACGAATTTTTTCACCAGAGATAGACCAATGCCGGTGCCGCGGGTGGTTCGGGTAAGAGAAGTTTCGACCCGATAAAAGTCTTCAAATACTTTTTTCAGATCCTGGCGCGGGATGCCGGGCCCGGTGTCGGACACCATGATCTTCACGCCATCCTCATCCCGTCGGGTTCGGATGCTGATCTCGCGTTGGGGAGCGCTCTTGCCGAATTTCATGCTGTTTTCAATCAGATTGATTAATACCTGTAACATCACTTCGCGATCGTATTTTAAAAACCCGATCTGCCCCGCTTCAGCGGTTAAGACATATCCCTCCTGCTTGATTTTCTCGGCCATCACCGCCTGAACTTCGGTGATTACATCTTCCAATGTGCCTGTCTGCAGGTCGATGTGGCGCTGCTTTTGCTCTAATTTGGATAGTTCCAGCACATTGTTGATCAGGCGCGACAGGCGCGCTCCCTCGGAGTCGAGAATCCGGTAATACTCCTGCTCGCGCTCCGCAGTCCGCGCGATTCCCTGTTCCAGCATCTCGATATACATCCGGATATTGGTCAATGGGGTCTTCAATTCGTGGGTCACGGAAGAAACAAATTGAGAGCGCCGCTCGGAAAGGTCGACGATGGTACGGGTACTCTGATAGATGGCGAATAATCCCATTAAAACAATAACCGCCAGAACAACCAGCATGACGGTCAGCGTTTTGCGGCCGGCGGAGCGGGGTATCTGCTGACAGGTCAGCGTCGCTTCCAAGAAACTGAAAGGCGAAGGGAAGCTGCGGATTAAAATAAAGTCAGGGTTTTTTGCGATAAGGCCGGATTCTACTGCCTCGGTCTCGCGGCCCTGATCGATAACGCTGAGACGAAGTCCGGTGAACCGGGCCATGGGTTGAGTCAGAAAATAGGTTTGAGCCAGATGGTTCAAAAATGCGTTTACCTGCAGGACAAATCCCTGTCGATAAATCTGGTTGTTGATCATGATGCGACGAAAGATAAATATCCGGGCATCACTCAAAAAAACCGCCTGCAGGGGCGCTACCTCGACCTGATAATTTGCCGCCGGGTCGGTATCTGAAGCAGGAGCAGGCGCTAAATCATTTTCCGCTTCTTCCAGCAACGAACTGAGGGCCCCGCTCTTTTTGGGAGCCATTGCTTTACCGGCCGTACGGCCTTTGGTCAAATATCGATCATCTTTGCGGTCTTGGGATTCATCGGCAGTACGGGCGCTGCTCATCAATCGCGGCTGCTCCTGCTTGGCAATGTTGGCCGCCTGATCGATGGTAATTTGTTCGACTCTTTTTTCTTTCTGTCCCAGATACTCCCGTGAACGCTGGCTGCGCGAAGAATCCAGATATTTATCCGCTAAACCTGCTTTTTGCTTAGCTTTTTTCTCGGCCACAATTTCAGCCGGCCGGGATTGAATTCGATCCGTATCCGTGACCCGCTTGCGGTTAAAAAGTTGGTTGGCATTTTTCAACTCGGCCACGATATTGGAGCGACCGGATGGTATCTTCCCACCGCTTCCCACCAAAGGGGTCTGAAACGAGCCGTCCGGATTATTCTGAAAATACCCGAGAACAAAGTTATCCCCTGACGGTTGCGACAAGGGCGAGGGCTGCATCTCACCGGCTTCACGTTGCCGACTTGACGGAGATATCAGAAAGTTGTATTCGTCTATGGCCCGGCTTTCTTCTTTTTGCACCATCACCGCCAGCGTTTGCTCCATTTCGTCGAAAAGCGTCTGCGCAAAATAGCTCAACGTTGCCACTTCCTCCTGCGCCAGCCCGCGGTAGGTCTTCAAAACAAAATAAGCAAGGGGGATTGAGAGTGCCAAAGAAAAAATTAATATGAGAAGTTTAAGTTTTTTCATGGGACTATCTAATATCCCAATCGAGAAAAAAATCGCTTGGGAGTTATGGGTTATTTGTTATTGGCTAATGGTTTACAGACAAACGCTTTTGATGTGAGCCGTGTACCTTTCTCCTTCCACTGAATTCAGTATAGCGTGTCCCTTAAACCGCATAACCCTTACCTTACACCCGGATTTTTTTCCTTGCGCCGTGCGCCGTTTGCCGGCAGCCTTTTTTAAACATCCCGCAACTCTCATCTCCCAATTCCAACTTCCGCATTCCGACTTCATCCTTCCTCCAGCCGATACCCTGCCCCTCTTATCGTTGATACCAGGGGTGTATCTCCAATCAGGGCGGCTATTTTCTTGCGCAGTTTGAGTATGTGGATATCCACCGTGCGGGTTTCAATATCGGCGTCGGCATAATGCCACACTTCGGTCAGGAGCTCTTTTTTAGCAACAATCCGGTCCTTGTGACGGTGCAGATAGATGATAATATCCATTTCGCGGCGCGTAAGTTCCACCGAAAGATCCTCAACCCGCGCGTTTAAATTTTTACCATCAAAAAAAATACCCTGGCAGTGGACTTCTTCGTCGCCGAGGTTTTTGCCGGTCCGCCGCAAAACCGCTTCCACCCGGACCATAACTTCCCGCAGAGAAAATGGCTTGGTGATATAGTCATCCGCCCCGGCCTTAAACCCGGTGACGATGTCATCTTCAGCGCCTTTGGCAGTGATGATGATAATTCCCTGGGTCGGCTTATCCTTCCGGATCTCTTTGCAAATAGAAAACCCATCCATCGTCGGCAGCATCACGTCCAGCAGTATAAGATCGAATTGCTCATCGACTCCCACCCTGAGGCCGACCCCGCCGTCTTCAACACCCTTAACTTCGTAGCCGTTGAATACCAGCACATCCAACAAACCGCTCAACAGGGCCGTGTCATCTTCGACAACGAGAATCCGGGCTTTGGTTTTTTTCATTAAAAGCATCTCCTAAAATTGAAGGATTCTGGGATTGAGGGATTATAGGATAAATACCATATTATAAAAATCGGTCGAATTCCTCCAATTCCTAAATCCCTCAATCCCTAAATTCTCTCTCCTAAATTATACCCGTGTCCGTTTATCCTGCAAAACTCAGTTATTACCATCTTTAAAGTATACCAAATTTTCACAAATTCAAAGTAAAAGTTATGTAAAATATCAGCCGGTTTCTTTTACACTTCTTTGAATTGCATTTAGCCGGGTCTGAAGTAGAATTGAACCAGAGCACGAAAAAGCCATTTAGCGAAAAACTAAAAACTCCCAATTGGTTTTGACTCAATTGGGACAACGAGCTGAGCGAAAGGAGCAAATCATGAAGCGCAAACATTTAAAAAAATTTTTGTTGATTGCTGTTTTAATTGTGGCCACCGGCGCAGCCATGGCCTATTCCTCGAATTCGACCGGAGTTTTCTCTTTAAACCGGACTTCCGCCTCAACCCGACATCAAGTGACAAACGATGGGATCCTGGGCGTCTCCGGGCATCTTATCCAAAACAAAGTTCTTCAGGGATCGGCCGGTACCCTGGGATTGAATCTGACGCTAGCGGCAGGTGAGATTGCAGCATCGAACAGCGGGGAGGCCCGCAATGTGGATTTGGTGATTGTTCTGGATCGCAGCGGTTCGATGAAAGGCCGCAAAATGAACGACGCCCGGCAGGCGGTATTTAAACTGTTGTCCAGCCTGGGTGCCAAAGACCGCTTTGCCCTGGTCACATACTCGGATGGTGTTCAAATTGCCTCCGGCCTGCTTAACGTCACCCGTAAAAATCAACAGGTGATGGAATCAGCAGTCAGCCGCGTGCGGGTTGGCGGCGGAACCAATCTTGGTGCCGGCCTCCAGGCGGGCATCAACCTACTCAGGTTTTCCGATCGCAATACCAATGCAGCGAAGGTCATCCTCATTTCCGATGGTCTCGCCAACAAGGGTATTACCGATGTCCAGGCGCTGAGCAACATTGCCGCAGTTGCCGTAGAAAAAGAATTTGCCGTAAGCACGGTCGGTGTCGGAGACGAATTTAATGAGTACTTAATGACCGCCATCGCCGACCAGGGGACCGGCAACTACTACTACCTGGAAAATCCGGCTGCGTTTGCAGAGGTATTTCAAAAAGAATTTCACGATACCCGGTCATCAATCGTAAACAACCTCAAAATTCAGATACCGCTAAAGGATGGTATCAGGCTGGCCGATGCCGCCGGATACCCGATCACTCACAAAAACGGTCACGCCGTCTTTCACCCGGGCAGCCTGCATTCCGGACAAACTCGCAAATTATATCTAACGCTTCGGGTGCCTACAAACAGCAACAGAAACTTCGAACTTAACAACATCAAGATCTTTTATCATCACGACAACCAGATTTACCAAACCATTCTGGAAGATTCTTTTACAATTGCCTGCGTAAAGGACCAACGAAAAGTTTTTTCATCCATCGATAAGACCAGCTGGTCCGAAAAAGTCATCAATGAGGATTTTAACCGCCTCAAGCAGGAAGTGGCCGCCGATTTGAAGTCAGGCAAAAAGCAAGACGCCATGAAAAGAATTGAAAAATACCAAGGCGAGCAGGAAACGGTGAATGCGGTTGTCGGTTCGGCGATTGTGGCGGAAAATCTCGATAAGGATCTTAAGGAGTTGGAAACATATGTCGAAGACACGTTTCAAGGAGCACCTGAGGCCGTGCGACAAAAGCAAAAATCCAACGCCAAGGCCCTGCAGTATGATGGCTACCGCGGCCGGAGGAAGTAATAAGGTAAAGGTGTCCTTTCTTCGCCCTCCGGGTCCGGGCTTCCGAATTGGAAAAACGAGTCAAGCATTCAACCAACCAACTTATTATATCGGAGCAAATTATGGGAATAATGGCAAGAGTCGTAAAAATATTTAAGGCTGATATCCATGGCGTCATGGATCAGCTGGAGGATCAGGGGTTGCTGCTTAAACAGCATTTGCGGGATATGACAGAAGCGCTGAACCTCAAAGAAGTCAAACTCAATCAGATGCTGGTGTCCCGCAAGCAGGCGCAACAGGAGTGTGATAAATACAAACAACAATCTCAAGCACTGGAACAAGATCTGGCAGTTGCCGTTCAGAAAAAAAAGGATGAAATTGCCCGTATGCTCATCAGAAAAATTAAACCATTGGATTGCCTGCGAGATGAGATTGCCGACCGCATCAGGAGCCTGGATGAGGATATTTCACAGGGCCGGGAGCATCTCGACCAGCAGCGACTCCAGTATGACCGGCTCAAACACAGATCAGTGGATTTTTTCCACAAAAAACCGATGCATGCTTGGCAGAATGATCTGGCGGAAATTGACCAGGCTGCCAAATTTGGGGAATTGTCGGAAGAAGAAATTGAGTTGGAGCTATTAAAGCGCAAAGAGGCACTCGGCGCTGTGTAATTAACCAAATTGAGGTTATTCGTTATTGGTTTATAAATACTAGTAAGAAAAGAAAATTATCCAGAATTATATTTGCTAAGGGGCCATAATTAATTTTGAACCTATTAGAAGCCTACTGGAAAATTAGAATACCAATCGTCCATCAATTTCTAATAACGAATAACCGATAACAAATAACGCCTGAATGATCGCATTTCGCTCATTCAGAGTTATGGGAGCAACAGGATCATGAAAAACTCACAACATCCGGTACTGACAACCGTACTTTTTGGTTTAATCTGCGGGATATCTCTTATCCCTCTGAACCTGGTATTGAACAATATGTTCTTCTGGCCCAATGCAATTTGCCTGACTCTGTGGCTGTTTACAGCAGGCTATGCAGTTTTGCTGTGTCGTTGGAGCAAACAAAAACTGATGTCGGTTTCATATCCGATTCTGTTTTTATTGTTAACGGTCTTTCTGGTGCAGTCAATTGGCGCTTTTTTTTTCCTGGCGCTGGCTGCCATCAGCTGGATTCGCAGCGGGCTTTGTTATCAGGAACGCGGAAAGGTTAGACTGGTGGTGGAGCTATTTCTCTGCGTGGCGGGTGGTGCCCTGGTGACCGTATTCACACCCGGGTCAGCATTGTCGTGGGCGCTGGCTATCTGGCTGTTCTTTTTGCTGCAAGCGCTTTACTTTGCAATTTTTGACAGCAATACGCCGACATTAGATAGTCAATATGAGCAAGAAGTAGATCCCTTTGAACGGGCAAGCAGGCGGGCAGAGGACATTTTGTCAGCGCCGCCGCTGGCCTGAAAAGTTTACCCGCCTCAGGAGGGCGGCCAGTTTAATCGAGAAATAAACTCTGAAAAAGCGAATCCTCCCGAGGCGGATAAATATCGAAATGCAGGACTTTCATCATCAAATCCCTGTGACTGCCATCCCCGCGCCAAAGTTTAAACAGCCCGCATACCTTAACCCTTTACCGGCAGTCCCTTTTCTGGTATTTTTCGTATGGTTATTTTCAGCATAATTCCTGATTCAGGTGATGCAAGGAGGGGACAATGAAAGTAAATATCATTTACATGACAGCCGGCAGCAGGGAGGAAGCCAGAAAAATTGGCAAAGAGTTGGTGATTACCAGACTGGCGGCCTGTGTAAACATCCTGGACAACATGAATTCATTCTACATGTGGCAAGGAGAAGTACAGGATGATTCGGAAATTGTTTTGATCGCCAAAACGACTGAAGACCGCGTGCCGCAGTTGGTTGAAAAAGTCAAATCGCTGCACAGTTATGAGTGCCCCTGTATCGTCAGCATACCGGTTTCCGGCGGCAATCAGGCTTTTTTAGACTGGATAGCAGAAGAAGTTAAATAATGTCAGGCCGACATTATCAACCGCTATCTCAATTGAATAATTTGTTGTTGTTTTTTAACTTTCAAAACCAGGCAACAGGTTGGTCTTAAGGTACCCTGGCAGCTTTAAATTTGATATGAATTAGTTTCCAATTAGGTCCACCTCAGGCAGATTTTGGTGAGTCCGAAGTCGGACACAGGGGTTTACGACGAGGCATACTTTTCCCAAATGGCAAAAAGGTATTAACTATGATTTTGGCATGTCACTGTAAGGATCCGATTTGTAGTTAGACTTGATGTAAAGGGCCTAGAAGAACAGAAGGTGAGGTGGTGAGAAAAACTGGCAAAGCGCAGAGAGCGAAGTGCATAGGGTGAATAAAGTAAAGGTGGGATATTGAGAAAGCAGAGGATAGAAGGTGAGTAGGCAGGCGGGTGATCTGCAAGGCCGGCAAGGTGATACCTTAAAAATCTCCCCATACGCCCGTCACCTGCTACCTTACATGCTTATACCCTAAGCCTTCTAATATTGGCCCGCTTCCCGCTGCCGGCCTTTGTTCTGCCAATCAACTTAAACAACCAAATCAACTCATGACACCATGCACTATCAACTCTCAATCTCCAACAAATACAGGTCCCGCTCCATGAGACTGCCCGAAAGGGTCGTCAGGGCAACTATTGTCCTGCAAAACGCCAGCGAACGCCTGGTTGGCTGGTTTCAGCTCACGTTTTTGATATTATTCGGCTCTCTTTACGCTGTCGCGCCCAAGGCCGTTTCGAGCGAAAAAACCTATGAAATCCTGCCCTGGTTTCTGGTGGTGTATCTTTTGCTAACGGTTATTCGGCTGATATTCGCCTACCGCGGCCGGATCCCCGAGCCGTTATTGTATGTATCGGTGATTATCGACATGGGATTATTGCTGGGAATGATTTGGACCTTTCACATCCAGTATCAGCAGCCCCCATCCTTTTACCTGAAGGCGCCGACACTGCTTTATGTGTTTATTTTCATCTCGTTGCGAGCACTTAGATTTGAGGCACGCTTTGTGATTGTTGCAGGTATTGTTGCTGCAGCTGGATGGATGACCCTGACGGCCTATTCAATTTTCAGTGGCGGCGGCATGAATAGGATCACTCACGATTATGTACATTACATGAAGTTCAACAGCATATTAATCGGAGCGGAGTTTGAAAAAATCGTCATTATTATCACGGTCACGGCGATCCTGGCATTGGCAATCAATCGGGCTCAAAAATTGTTGGTGAGTTCCGTTGCTGAAGAAACGGCGGTAAGGGATTTATCACGCTTTTTTTCGCCTGAAATCGCACGGCAAATAACTGCCTCTGAACACGAAATCAGTGTCGGGAAAGGCCAGCTCAGAGAAACTGCCATTTTAATGGTCGATATCCGCGGCTTTACCCGTTTGGCGTCTGTGATCCAGCCTGATGATTTAATCTGCCTGCTGGCAGACTATCAGGCTAAGATGGTACCCATTATCCAGAGCCATGGCGGAACCATCGACAAGTTTCTGGGAGACGGCATCATGGCCACGTTTGGCGCGGCGGTTATATCAGAAACCTTTGCAGCGGATGCCCTTAACGCTGTTGATGCTGTCATGACTGCGGCCGACAACTGGTCGGCTGATCTTCAGGCCGATAAAAAGCCATTGCTGAAGATCGGGGCGGCTGTGACCACCGGCCAGGTCATTTTCGGAGCTGTCGGTGATGCCAGTCGCATGGAATATACGGTTATCGGTGATGCCGTCAACATGGCAGCCAAACTTGAGAAACACACAAAATCCGAAGGGGTGCATACACTTTGTACCGCTTCTGCCTATGAAACCGCCCGTAAACAGGGATACCGACCACCGGTCGAACGAAAAATGCTTGAAATACGAAACATCGAAGGCGTCATTCAACCGCAGGATATCGTAATTCTGGCACTGTAAGCGGAATAAAGCAGGCATATTTGCCCGAATTGCTTGCCGATCAACCCAATGGTGCCTATTTTTCTGGTGTCAAGTTCTATACGCAATTTACAAGACCCGGATTGAACTGGTAATATCTTTATTTCAAAATGACATCGTCTAGAATCCTCATTTCAATAGCCAGCATTGAAATGGAATTAAAACCGCGCCTGAGGCTGGCAAACGCTCTAAAGGCGAGTAAACCTCAGATCTGGGGGAGATGGCAAATTGAAAATATCACAATTTGTTTCAGGCATATTATTAACAATAGTGGCTTTAGCGCCTCTCAATTCCTATGCCTCGAGTCTTCGATGCGGTGTCCGGTTAATCACGGTCGGGGACTACAAAGACAGGGTTCTGTCTGAATGTGGTGAACCGGACCACGTACAGGTCTGGGAAGAAGAACGCGTTTACAGCTTCCGCCATCACCCGCGATATTATGGCGTGTATGATAACTATGAATATGTGAATCCGGCTGACAGAGCCGGTAGCCCCTATCGCACTAGAAAGCTGGTCATTGTGGAAGAGTGGACCTACAACCACGGGCCCACCCGTTTCCTGGACCACCTGCGGCTGGAAAATGGAATCGTCAGAAGTATCGCCAGCGGTGATTATGGTTATTAGATAGACCCGTGACAATCGTTCCACATGCTCCTAATGGGCGACTTCAAATTTTATCGTGGTATTTCAACAACTTCACAAGCATCTGGCGCCACAGCTTTTTCTTGACTTCAACCTGTAAAAATAATACAATAAATACAATCTGTTACGCTAAGACATCCTGGCCTTCGGTAATTGGATTGATAGTCAAATGAAACGAGACGACCACGGCTTCACGTTAATCGAAATTGTCGTCGTTATGGTGCTGATCAGCATCATTGCGGCGACTGTCTTCACACGCTCCATCACCACAGATGATATAAATCTAATAAGCCAGGCGGATAAAATACAAAACCATATCCGCTATGCCCAGTCGATGGCAATGAAAACAAATGAGGTCTGGGGAATTTTCAGTACCGGAACTGCCTACTTTCTTTTCAAAGGGATTGCGCCTGCGACCTTTGAGAAGATACAACTGCCCGGGGAAAAAAATTCTATGATTGTTTTTGCGGGCAGCGGCGTTACGTTAGATATGCTACCGGTATACTTTGACAATTTCGGCAAGCCTTATATAAAAATAGACCCTGCCGAACTCGACAATCCCGTCAAAACTGAAGCTGTATCAGCAGGTAGTCCGCTAATTATCACGATTACATCCGAGGAAGACGAAACATTAGAGCGGAAATTTTCCATCACCCCTGAAACAGGATTAATTGTTGCGATCCCATGAAGTGTTCTCAGTTAAAAATTGTTGCTCCTAAAGGATTCACCCTTGTTGAAATTATTGTCACTATTATTGTCATGGGTATTCTGTCCGTTTTTTTCATTCACTTCATGGGAACCGCAGTAACTGACAGCTATAAATCAGTGGAACTGGTGGCGGGTGAAGCCGAGGCGGAGGGGAAGTTGGAGGAAATTATAGCCTATTTCACCTCCAAGATTAACGACGACCCTGACAATGCCCTGAATGCAGTTAAAATCAACGATTTCGGCGGCAACGTGACCATGGAATACGTCGAGTTTCCGGCGGGAACCGAAACCATCCTGTCATCGGGCACAAGCACAACCCTCAAGGTCACGATAAATTCGCCCGGCAACGACCTGACGACCCTACTGACAAAAAGCCGAACCAGAAACGAGGATCCAAGCGTAAAATACTGATTTTGAATCGCCGTGGGATTAAATCCGAATTTTTTAAGCATAAAGTTTAGACTGATGCCATGAAACACCAACAAGGCCTGATACTTATCGAACTTATCGCGGTAATTGTGCTGACCGGAATTATCGCAACGTTTACCAGCTTTTTCCTTTACACGGGCTTGAACGGGTATCTGAATGCCAAAAATGCCCTAGAGGGTGCAATCAAGGCACAAACGGCACTGGATCGGCTGACATTGGAACTGCGAAACATCAGTTATTTTACGAGTGCGCCGACAGCCACCTCAGTTTCATACAGAAGTATGGATCTTCGACTTCCGGGATCCCGCACCCTTCAATACCAGACCGGCACGGGAACCGGCGAGATTCTGATCAGTGTCGACGGTGCCGATTACCTGCTGCTGAACAATGTTTCATCATTCGACGATTTTAATTTTACTTATTTAAACCTGAATGAAGACCCCCTGGTCGATGAGGTGGCTGCGATCCGGATTGGATTTAACGTAGCGGGGGTCGGGAAAGAGTTTAAAACCCAAATTTTCCCAAGAAATCTGGTTGAAAAAAAATAGCTGTTTTATGATTCACTAAAATTCTGATTAAAAAATGAAACCATCATCCTCCAAGGGCAGTGTTCTTATTTTTATCGTCGTATTAATTTTAATTTTCGGCGTTCTGGGCGTCATCATAACCTCCCTGTTTAGAACCTCAACTATTAGCTCTGCGACTCCCAATCAGGCTCGGCGGGCCTATTACGTAGCCGAGTCTGCCATGCGCTACGCTTTCAGCGAGTTGCGAAACTCAGATTTCGACACCGCTGTCATCAATACCCTCAATACGACCACCTATAACGTCAACCCGGAAGGTAATTTTACGGTTAACATATTCGGTCCCTGGTTTGATTCGGATGAAACCAAGGAAATACCAATAGGGGGCACGCTGGACTTGAAGGTCCCCGAGGGCAAACTGACCGCGGACTGGATGGCCAAAAACCCAAACGGCCTCTGGGCGGTCAACTATGATTACCTCGAATTGGATGAAACTTCTGCGTGGGATGTAATTACCGGCTGGACCCAAATCGACGATACCACCCTGACGATTACGGTAGGCGGCAATTTCAATGCCAACAAAGACAACCGCATCTGCCTGGCGGTCAGACCCACTTCAGACCAAACCATCATCGACGGCGAAGATCTCTATGTGGCCGAAGAGGCTAAGGATTTTTTCCCCGAGTATGACGGCACCATCAATATCAATCGAGTCGACTATGTCTACAAAAAGTTGCACCATGAACCGGCCAACAATCGGGTGATGCTTGAAAAGGTGTCAGTCTCGGCCATGCCGAATGTGGAAACACCACCTTCAATTTCGGTGAAGAACACCGGGCCCTGGGACCTTAGGGACCTTATCGTCCTGTCGCCCCGCAACCACATTGTCATCCCCACGGCCACCTCGGATACGGTGACGGTGGCAGGCACCCTCGACAACGCCGTAAATATTTTTGATCTGGCCACCGTCAAACCCATGACCCGCAATCCCGACATTGATTTTAATCGAGAAGACCTGGACACTGTCTTAACCCCGAAGGCTACCAACCCGGACTTTATCGGCATTGATAACACAGATAAAACCATTGACATCGGGGGTGGGCCGGCACTCGCGGCTGATCCTGAATTTGGCTCGGTATGGTTTAACGCAAACCAAAACATCGGCGGCAAGCAGGAGGTCTGTAATGCAGGCAAGTGCCAGTTTGGGGTAGGTGTGAGGGTCTTTTTCACATTGGATTACTCGGGTGACGCCGCTGGGTTGACGTTTGCCCTGATCAATGCCGCCCACAACACGGCAGATTCGAGCGGCGGTGATTTAGGAATGGGCGAGCTGCTGGGGTATGGCGGCGACAGCCGCACGGTTACCACCGATCCGAACGACGCATCGGACTTTTTGGACGGCAGCGGCACCGGTCTGCCGCCCCCCAAAATGGCCCTGGAATTTGACACCGATACCGACAGCGACAATCTCAACTTTTGCAGTGGCTCAACAAAGGTTTACAGTAACCGCAATGATCCTGACCTGGACATCGTCAATCAGGACGTCGTTCAGTATGTTTTCTGGGGGTTTAACAGCCTGGCGATACCGTGTCGTGATTATAGGTTAGACCCTGCGCCAACAGTCACAGATCATCCGACCTACGACGACAACCAACACGACGACGGCGTCGGCTTTGGACAACCGCTGTCGACCCGCAATATTAAAGATAAATATGTGACTTCCGAAGATGCCGCCCCGGATGTCCTGGTTGCCGGCGTAATTGTTACCGTAGATAGCAGGAAGGACTGGTTAAACGGTGGCAGTTCCATGGGTCCCTGGGCTGTTCGACTGGAAGTGATGCGCAGCCAGCCGACTCAATATGAATACACCCTGCACGCCTGGATTCGGCAGTGTGATTCTACCTGCAGCAACCTCTTCGCAGATCATCCTTTTTATGCAGACACGCGCATAGAATACACAGAGACACCGCACTTGGCCCAGACGATCGAATTATCCCCAACCGAGCACACCGAATTTGACAGCTTCCTATTCGGCTTTACCGGCGCAACCGGCTCAGGCACCTACCAAAGTGCCGTGATTGCGGATTTTGAATTGAGTTTTATCCGGCCCAACGATCCCATCGCCGGCGATTAGGAGCCCAGCCGTAACTACCACGCCAGCCGTTGACCACAGCAACATTAACGAATGCATTTGGATATTGAATCGACTTTATCGGTTGTCCAGCACCGACCGCACGGTTCGGGCCAGCGTGTCCATCACCAGGGGTTTGAGGATAAATTCACGGATGCCCAATTCCTTGGCACTTTCTTCGCTGATCTGCTCGCTGAACCCGGTGCACAGGATCACCGGTATATCAGGCCGGATACGCATGAGTTGCCGGGTCAGCTTGTCACCGGTCAGATTCGGCATGGTCCTGTCGGTAATCACCAGGTCAAACCGGTTCGACCGTTTTATGAACAACTCCAGGGCTTCTATGCTGCTGGTGCGGCAAACTACTTTATATCCCAGCCGCTGCAGCATTTGCTGTCCCAAATCCACCAGGGTTTTCTCATCGTCAACAAAAAGAATGCGCTCATCCCCGGTGGGAAGCGGGGTGCCGGTCTTCGCAGCGGTTTTTACTTCGCTTCGAATAATGGGAAAATAGACGGCAAAAGATGTGCCTTTGCCCGGCTTGCTGTGCACGGTAATGGCACCGCCGTGGCTTTTGACGATTCCATGAACCACGGAAAGCCCCATGCCGGTTCCTTTTTCCCGCTCTTTGGTGGTAAAAAATGGATCAAAGATACGTGCCCTGACTTCCTCCGGCATACCGTGCCCGGTGTCTTTAACCTGCAGGCACAGATAGCCTCCGGTGGATAGATCAAGTTTGCGGGATTCAAAACCGTCATCAATCGTAACGTCGCGCAGACTCACGGTCAACACGCCGCCGCTGTCGCTCATGGCGTGGTGCGCATTGGTGCAAAGATTCATCAGCACCTGATGAATCTGAGTCGGATCGGCCAGGGTTGCGGATTTGCTTGCGATATTCTGATCGATTTCAATCGTGCTGGGCAACGAAGCCCTGATCAGCTTAACGGCTTCTTTGACAATGAGTTCAACCTGGACGGGCTGGAGTTCCTGATCGGCCCGGCGGCTGAAGGCCAGGATTTGTTTGACAAGATCTTTGGCCCGGTTCCCGGCAGATATTACCTCCTGCAGGTTAGTATGGAGCAATGTCCCATCTTCGGAATCCTCTGCAGCCAACTCGGTGTAGCCGAGAACAGCGGTCAGAATATTGTTAAAATCATGGGCAATGCCGCCGGCCAGCGTCCCGATCGCCTCCATTTTTTGGGCCTGCTGCAGTCGTGTCTCCAGCTTTTTGTTCTCTTCTTCAGCTTCCTTCCTCTCGGTTATTTCACGGGAAGCCCCCAGTATCGAAACCACGTTGCCGGTGCTGTCATGCAGAAAGCTGGCCGTCACTTCAACCCAGATGGTGGAGCCATCCTTGTGGTACTGCTCCAGTTCCAGGGTACGTGACCGATACGGGTCAGGTGATCGATTCTTTTCTTTGACCAGCTCCTCCGTAATCGCTTCCCTGGCCATCTCAAAAGACCGGGTTGTCAACATATCTGCCAGATCGAGTTTCATTATCTCTTCCGGCGTAAACCCCTGGACGCGTTCAACTGATGGGCTGACGTAGCTAAACTTGGCCAGTGACATATCAAGGATCCAGATTACATCCGATATATTATCCGCCAGAAGCCGATACTGGCGCACACTTTCCTGGATCTTTTTAAAAGACCTGGCATTGATGATGCCGGTAGCGGTTTGGGAAGCAACACCCATCAGGAGACTGACTTCACTTTGGGCCAGGTGATTGCGGGAGCGGATATTTTCAACGACCAGCACACCCAGGCTCTCTTCTTCGTAAATGATCGGCACGCAGATAAATGACTGGACCCCCATCTGCCTGACAAATTCATGACTTCGCGGCGTAAGATCCTTTTCAATGTCAGCCACATTTCCGACCAGAAACGGTTTTTGTTCCCGGAAAGCTCTCACGAAATGTCCCTTGGAATCGGGTTTGTCAAGATGAAACTCCGTATTAAGTAAGATTTTCTCCTGCTCCGTCGAGTAGCCAAAGCCGGAAATAAACTCAAGCCGGCTCTTGGTCCGGTCCGCCAGCATAATCATGCCGCGATTAAAATACAGGTGCTTTTTGACGACCGCCAGGACCGTATCCATAATCCGGCTCACCTTTAAAATCTTGGATACGGCCTGGCCGGTTTCCTGAATCAGCAAGGCATTGCTGTGGCGCAGATTCATCTCATCCAGCAGGTCCTTAGCTGCATTGCCCTGGGTTTCAATAGTATTGACAAGATCTTTTTTTTCGAGATGAGCCGCATACAGAAAAAATATCAAACATAAAAATGCACAGGACAGACCCAGCGCAATTGATGCCTGACCGCCAATGAAAGGAAAGGCCATCAGACACATCAGCAAAGCGGCCAGGGGCATGAAATTGCAGATCCGTTTCCAGATCAGAGCCGCTGTTTTTTCCCAGGTCAGGATATAGCGGCAACAGTCGTCGCCTTTGTGTACACAGGCGAGGTGTTCTATCTCGGCAAACTTGCTGGTAACCAGCTTGGCGAGGCCTTCAAATGTGCCGATTCGATTCTCACACTGATAGGGTTTCTCAATGATCCCCGGCCTGGGACGCGAGGTGATTTCAACTTTATTGGACCCCAACTTTTGGGTCGTCATTGCGGAACCGCGCGACATTGCTTCCGTAAGTTTTCCGGTTTTCAAAAAAATTGAGACCAGACTGATCGCACCCAGCGCATATTGTTTGGCGGCCCCGAGCCGCTCGGCAGAAGCCGTGAACCGACCTGCCTCCCGGGCAATATTAGGATTGCCGGTTCGGGCGACAAGTGTTTCGTGGAAGCAGTCCACCTGACACTGGCTGAACCAGTGGCCGGGATCTTCCACTTCATGTCTGGTTATTTCAGCTTGCCGCAAAACCGCATCGATATCAATTTCCGGGTAAAATTTTTCCAGAAATTCAATGTAGTTATTGATAATCCGGCTGTTGTAAAGGGGGGTGCGGTTATCGGCCGGCAGTGTATCAGTTTGATTGCTGCATATTTCTATCTCTTCCGGCAGGAGGGCACAGGAGTGCGGGGCGGCATCCTTTCGATCCCGGGTATGGCTGGTCGTACCGGCACCGATATTGGATTTTCGATAAACCTTATCTTTTGTCTCCATAAAATCAATACCAATCGACCCGTCGATCATGTGCTCCTCAATACTATTCGGACTAATTACCTGGAATTTTAGGAATAGGAAATTTGATAAAGTGTATCGGCAGATCTATGGGAAAACTTTAGAATGGAACGAAAATGCAGGAAATATTGGGTACATTCGTGTTTCATCTGGTTGAAAAATAATGGCAGGCAGCCTTTTCAAAAATACTACAGGCTATCTATTTCTAATACGAGCTCCGCCGGCTCTTCACCTTGATTCCGTGATATAGCCTCGATAAAGAAATTCGATGAGCAGTTGATGATACGGATTAACCCTTTGGTTTCAACTTTGACGAAAGGGTGTTCATAGGAAACGACCTGACCGCTCAATTGCTGGTAGCCCACTTTATCCCCATAGTAAAAATAAAAAACGTAACTTTTACCTATTTCAAACATTTCATCCATGGGCAGCCAATCTCCTTTCACAAAAATACCAGAGCACGGGTTGCAGCCTGATTTTACTCATCGATTCGCCTGTTTTATGCTAATTGAGTTGGCCGACATCGGAGGACCCAGTCTTCCGGCGGCCTCAGTGCTCCTATTATCACCTCAATATCGAAGGCGGGCCGCGTTGTCAACCTTGCAATTTTGCGATGATTCGATTTATAATTAAATTAAACAGTTTAAACGCTCAGAGCTTAAAGGTTGCCGCCTTCGCCTTCCAGGATACGGCGGGCAGGCGGTGTTTCAGGCAAGGATAAAAATGCGAATGCGGAGTCTCGTATTAGGTGATAGGATTTGAGTCAAATATGAAGCGTCTAAAAAACTCAATACTTATTAGAATTATTCTAGTTCTGGCTTTGGCAGTGATGGTCGGCCTGGGATTAAATCTGAGAACCAGATATTTTTTAAGCAATCAGGTGGACATCGGACTTGTGGCGGTACTGGAAGAAATTGAGCAGCGGGCCCAGATCAAGAACCAGGCAGATTATACGGCAGCCGATATTGACCGGCTCGATAGCGAACTGCTGTCCGGCGGCGCTGGAGCCAAACGCCAACTAAACGAATACCGGACGGAGGCGATTACGGCGCTGGGTCAAAAATATCCGGCCGGCCGCAGCCCGGACGAAGCCCGGCAGACCCTGATCCGCAGCTGGCAGGATAAACCCTAACATTGCATAAATTCTTGTCATCTAGCCTGGCCGTTATGTCTGAGATCGTTGCTTTTTCCGGGCAGATGCTGGATGCTTGATACTCGATGCTG
>CACVKW010000478.1 GCA_902749685.1 Olavius sp. associated proteobacterium Delta 1
CTTTAACGAATACATTCCATCCAAGCCTTTGATCGGTTTGGGTTTTTTTTCGTGCTTTGAGTGAAATAGATGTCTAAATCGCTGGTAATTTTCAGCCACAAATTCTTTGGAAAAAGAGGGACGTCCGTTATATAATTACATATAAAAGCAGCTGTGATATTGATCCTGTATGCCGCGTAAAGCCCGCATAGAGGCGCCTGGCGCACTACAACATATCATCATAAGAGGTATTGAGCGCAAAGCCATTTTTAAGGATGATTCTGATCGAGATA
>CACVKW010000479.1 GCA_902749685.1 Olavius sp. associated proteobacterium Delta 1
AGACCGAGACGATAACAACTGAAGTGTCAAAGAAAAAAAGTATGTTTTTTTTCTTGCAGGGGGGTGTTTTTTCTCTTGACAAGCCCTTTAATGGGTGACAAGCCCTTTAATGGGCGACCCCCTTAGAAAAGAAAAATTTTCACTCGGCTGGGATTATGCTTTCCCCTTACTCTTTTTTCTTCTTCTCTAAAGCACCAAGGATCTTCTCGGGTGTTAACGGAAGCTCCATAAAATCGACACCGATGGCGTCATAAACGGCATTGACAATCGCGGGTGCCGGCGAGAGCTGGGTGCCCTCCCCGGCTTCCTTGGCGCCGAAAGGTCCGATCGGATCATCCGTCTCCACTTCAATGGCTTCTATTTGCGGCATCTCCAGAAACGTTGGAAATCCGTAATCCAGAAATGAAGGATTCATCACCTGGCCCTTTTCCACAATGACATCTTCATACAGGGCCTGCCCCATTCCGCCCACCACCGACCCTTCGAGTTGTCCCTCTACCAGCATCGGATTAATGGGCTGACCGCAATCATGCGCCGTCACCATCTTTAAGAGTTTGACTTTGCCCGTCTTAAGATCGACTTCAACTTCGGCGGCCTGGGTCATGAAAGAGTAATTTGGCGCAAAATTTCCGTCCTCTTTAAACAACGTGGTCGGCTCGGAGGCGGGGGCCATCCAGGAACCCCGGCCCACAATCGGCATGGGAAGATCCGCGTATTGATAGGCTTTCAGGGCCTCTGGCATGCTCATCCCGGTTTCCGGCGAACCTTTGACATAAATTTGGCGATCCCGCGCCACCAGATCGGCTACATTGGCTTCCATTTTTTCGGCCACAAATTCGAATATCTTATTCTTAGCCGAGATCGCCGCCAGTCTGGCGGCATTGCCGGCCCTGACCGTCACGCCGCTGCCGAATGTGCCGGGATCCAATGGCGTAATTCCAGTGTCGGCCGCGGTTATCCGAATGTCCTCGATACGCACGCCAAGTTCTTCGGCCACTATCTGACTGATCACGGTTTCCGCACCCTGCCCGATGTCGGCTGCACCCGAGAGCACATTGACGGCGCCATCCCGGCCCAGTTGGACTACCGCGCCGGAACTGATGTGGCTCATATTCGATACGCCACTGGGAAATGAGGCCCCGGCCAGACCAACGCCGCGGCCAAGCGGCAATTTCCCGCGCTTTTGCTGCCAGCCGATCGCTTCGGCGGCTTTGGCCACCGACTCGGAAAATCCGCAGGTATTTATTACGAAACCGGCGGAATGGGGTTCTCCGGCATGGATACTGTTTTTAATTCGGATTTCGGCCGGATCGACACCGATACGATCCGCGATCATGTCCAGTTGCCGCTCCACTGCAAAACGGGCCTGGGGGATGCCGTGCCCGCGCATGGCCCCGCCCACGGGTTTGTTGGTATAAATATGAGAGCCTTCATAAACTAAATTCGGTACATGATAGGGGATCATGAGAAAAAAACATGACAGGGCAATCATGGTCGGGGCCGTGCTGTTGTATGCACCGCCATCTGCATGGGCTCTGAAATCTTGCGCCAGAATGGTACCGTCTTTCTTCACACCGGTTTTAACCGTAATATACATGGGATGTCTCTGCCGGGTGGAAATAAAGACTTCTTCACGATCGTATAAAAATTTTACCGGCCGGCCGAGCTGCATGGCAAACCAGGCGGCACAGAAGTCCTTGGCAAATAAATCAATCTTTTGCCCGAATCCGCCGCCGACCTTTGGTTTGATGACGCGAACTTTGCTTTCCGGTATCTGAAGGGTGTTCGACAAATTTCGCCGCAAAAAAAACGGGATCTGGGTGGATGACCAGACGGTCAGATCGCCGCTTAACGGGTCGAACTGGGCCAGGGCCGCATGGGGTTCCAGGGGCGCATGATTGACAGGCTGGGAGTAAAAGGTATCCTCAAATACGGCGTCACTCTGCGCAAAGGCCTGGGCCACATCGCCGAACTCCTTTTTGATGAAAAAAGAGGTATTATTCTTGACACCATCATGAATTACCGGTGCACCATCCTTTATCGCCTCCAGGGGATCAAATACGGCCGGTAGTTCTTCATATTCCACGGAAATAAGTTCGAGCGCTTCTTCGGCAATTTCCGGATCAATGGCGCAGACGGCGGCGACGTCATCGCCGATGTAGCGCACCTTATCCCTGGCCAGGACATACTCATCTTTGGCCATGGGTACAATACCGTATTGCCGGTCGGGAATATCTTTGCCGGTCACCACCCCTTTTACACCCGGTAATTTCTCGGCCCGGGAGGTATCGATATTGATAATTTTGGCATGCGCAACCGGGCTTCGCAAGATCTTCCCATAGAGCATCCCCGGCAGGACGAGATCATCGGTAAACAGAGCAGCACCTTTAGCTTTCAGCGCCGCATCCAACATCGGCACGCGGGTTCCGACAACATTCAAGTCTTTTTCCATCTGAGTCTCCTACTCCGGACAGGCCGGAATTGAATATTGAAAATTGAATATTTGTGGAATACGCTACGCTCTGTCATATTTTAATAGTAGATTTTAAATCTGATCCGCCGGAGGCGGACCTTAAATATTCAATATTCAATCTAAAATATACAATCATTTGGGCTCATTCACACTCATAATCGCCTCAACAATTTTCTTATATCCTGTGCAACGGCAGAGGTTACCGGCCAGCTTTTGTTTGATCACGTCTTCGCTTGGATTCTCCTCTTCGTTAAGTATCGCTTCGGCCGTCAAAATCATCCCGGGCGTGCAAAAGCCGCATTGCAGCGCACCCTGTTCTATAAAGGCACTTTGCAATGGATGTAAATCACCGCCGGCGGCTAAACCTTCGATGGTCATAATTTCTTTTCCCATCGCATCAACGGCGAGCATTAAACAGGACAAATGAGCTTCCCCGTCGATAAGAACGGTACAGGCCCCACAGGCTCCCAGGTCACAGCCCCGTTTGGTACCCATTAATCCTAACTTTTCTCTCAACACCTCCAGCAGGGTGTGGTTTGGCGCAACCAATAATTCATGGGTATCACCATTGATATTGAGTTCTATCGCCCGTTTCACTATATTTTCCCCCTTTGAAATGAAGATTGAAGATTTAAGATTTGTGGCATTCTATCTATGTTAAATTAAAAGATAGAATTCCTTAATTATTCATTATTTGCGGCTTAGCCGGGTGCGGGTTTTCTCTGCTGCGCCGCGTAGCAGTATTCCCATCATTTTGCGTTTATGGGAAGCAGCGTAAACTGAAGTTTTAACCGGTTTGGCCTCCTTGGCGGCAAGGTCACAGGCCTCTGCGATGTTCTCATCGCTAAGTTCCTTGCCCTGCAGGCAGGCTTCAATATTCAGACCTCGCAAGGGTTTGCGATCCACGGCCGTATAGGCAACCCGATATTCGTTTTGCTCCGTGGATGCCCAGAAGGCAATCCCGACGATGGGAAAATCGATGCTCGCTCGATTGGCAAACTTCATATAAGTTAAAACGCCTTTGGCGGCCTCAGCGGGAATCACAATTTCGGTGACGATTTCTGCAGCACCCAGATTGAGGGGCGCTTTACCATTGCCGGTAAAAAGCTCCTGGATTGACATTTCTCGCTCGCCCCCATTGCCCGCCGCTCTGATTGCGGCATCCAACGCCAGAAGTGCCGGTGCCAGGTCACCACAATAGGTTGAATAGCAGATCTCTTTTTTGTTGACCACGTGACAGATCTCACCACCCGCTTTAAAGCATGTCGGCCGTGAACTCCGCCACCATTGGGACTGGTTGAAATATTTGCAACGGTTCTGCTGGCATATATTCCCACCAGCGGTTCCCATGACTTGATGATGATACGACCCTACAGCAGAGGCCGCCTGAGCCAAGCCCGGCAAGTTTTCCTTAACCCGGCCAGTCATATAAAGACCTTTCAGGGGGGTCAGGGCTCCGATCCGAATATTCCCGTTGTCCTGCCGAACATAATCCAGGTCAGCTATCCGTTTAATGTTGATAACAGCAGGAGGACATTCGACCCTGTGCTTCATGTTGACTAAAAGATCGGTTCCACCGGCGAGGATTCGGGCTGCCGGCTCGTTTTGCAAAATGGAAACAGCCTCATCGATATCCTTTGGTTCGAAGTATTCAAATTTCGGTAGTCTCAAAACTGCCCCCCGTTATAAATTGAAAATTGTAGATTGAATAATAAATAGTGCGAGGAATGCTATCTCATTCTAAATGCTTTTAATCAAAATTTTATGGCACCGCAACATCAAAGAATAAGGTATCTTAAATAGTCAATTGTAATTTAGGCAATAAATCATTAGTTTCATATTATGAAATAAAGTTTCAAAATATCTATTTTTAATATATTCCCGATTTTGTTGTCAACAATTAAATTTATGAGGAGGTTCATCATACTTTTTTATTGACCTTAAAAAAAAATAGATATAGATATCATATTATAAATACAGGGTTCATAATATGAAACTACCAGGTACGAATAATTCAATATACCGGGTCCAAGCCCTGGAACGGGCGTTGGATATTTTGGACTGTTTCAATTTCCAGAACAGGGAATTGAGTCTGTCCGATGTGGTCAATCGGACCGGACTCAATAAGACAACTGCCAAACGCTTGATTTCGAATCTAACAACCCGCGGCTACCTGCAGCATGACCCACAAACCAGGAAATATCAGCTGGGCATGCGCCTTTTTGAATTAGGCGGAGTGGTTTTTTCCTCCTTTTCCTTACGCCGGGCCGCCTCCTCCCCGATGACCGGTCTTCAAAATGAAACCGGCGCGACCGTACTTCTGGGGGTCAGAATGGAGGATCAACTGGTGTACGTCGACAAACGCGAAGGCGATGGAATGATCCGAATATCATCGGATGTCGGCTGGCGCCGCCCGCTGCACTATGGCATGCTGGGTATGGTGCTGATGGCCAACATTGAATCTAAGGAGGTTGATCGTATTCTGGAAAAATACCCCCTGGAAGCCCATACACCTTTTTCGATTACCGATTTCGATGCCTTCAGTCTACGGTTGGAAGAAATTCGCGTTCAAGGTTCGGTTGTCGAAAAAGAAGAAGCCGTTGAAGGTCTATTTGGTATTGCCGCCCCAATAAAAGATTACAGCCGGCAGGTCGTCGCCGCTTTAGGTATTGCGCTGCCCGTTGGTCAGCGCAACCTCAAGGAAGGATTGAATCACACGATCGATTTAGTGAAAAAAACATGTGATTTGATATCGTCGGATCTGGGATATTTGAAGATATAAATTGATCAAACAGCGAACCGCAGAATATCGAACCGCAGAATGTCGAAGTAAGGTTTCGCTTCGCTCAGAGCTTTTAATAAAAAAGATAGAATACCTTACTTCGAATATTCGACATTCATGATTCGATATTCGATATTCGCTTTTAAGGAGAATCTCTGAACCTTCACAGGAAAGGTATTAAAATGAAGATCTACGAATCGGTTACCGTGGGACAAATTTTAGAAAGAGGCGCTGCTCAAGTTCCGGATAAAATCGCCGTGGTCGATGGGGCAGAAAGGAAAACCTACAGCGAGTTGAATTCCATGGCCAGCTCCCTGGCAGTCCGTCTGACAGAAATCGGTTTACAAAAAGGGGATCGAGTTGCCATTTATATGCCAAATTCCCTTGAGTTCATGGTTGCATTTTATGCCATGCAGAAATTAGGCGTCATCGTCGCCTGGGTGAATCCAATATATCGCATAACCGAAGCCCGGTTCATCCTTAAAAATTCTGAAGCCAGAGCGGTGTTTATTTTCAACGATTGGGATGAAAGAAATTTCCATGTTGATCTCCTAAGCCTTAAAAACGAACTGCCTGATCTGGAGTTTATTTTCGCTGTGGGCGACAATAATAGCCAGGGCGTGTATTCCTTCTATGATTTAGTCAACAGGGGAATTGATAAAACTTTTACTGCCGTGGCTATCGATCCCAAAAAAGATCTGGCCATGCTGCTTTACACCTCCGGGACTACGGGAAAACCCAAAGGGGCAATGATCACCCACTATGCGGCGGTGAGAGCGGGCTGGGAGTACTCGTTAGGTGTACAGGCATCCTCCGAGGATATTTTTATCGGTTTTTTACCCATGAGCCATTCTTACGGTTGTGGATCGATTCTGATCCAGCCCATATTGCTCCAGGCAACTGTTATATTGATGGATAAATTTGAGGTGGAAAAAGCGTTCCAACTTATCCAACAGGAAAAAGTCACCCTGCAATTGGGCGCTCCGACCCACTATATCCTTGAACTAAATAATAAAAATCGCTCAAAATATAACCTTGGCTCTTTGCGAGCCGGCTTAATCGCCGGCATGATCGCACCCGAAGGCCTGATAACACGGGTCGAAAAAGAGATGGGAGTTTATATAACCTCCTTCTGGGGGGCTTCCGAGGTCGGTCCGGGCCTGGGGACCATGTGTCCCTATCCTTCGCCGCTGGAAATCCGGGAAAAGTACATCGGCCAACCTGTGGCCGACACCCGCATGCGGGTGGTGGATCCCGTCACCCACCGGGAGTTGACCGACGGTGAAATTGGTGAATTGACCCTCACCGGCTGGCACGTCATGCAAGGTTATTGGAAAAATCCGGCCGAAACCAAAAATCAAATCATTGATGGATGGCTGCACATGGGTGACCTGGCATCCAGGGATAAAAACGGCTATATGAAGATCTACGGCCGCACCAAGGACTTGATCAACCGCGGAGGATACAAAATATATCCCCATGAACTTGAATGCATGCTCGTTGACCACCCGAAAGTCGAACAGGTTTGCATCGTCGCCACCCCCAACCCCGTCCTGGGCGAATCCATCTGTGCCTGTGTCATCCCCCTGCCGGGTCAAACCGTAACCCTGGAAGAAATTCGGGAAATAATGAAGGATCAGATCGCTCCGCATAAGCTTCCCGACGAGCTTTGTATCATGGAGGAATTCCCCAAACTGTCCGGTGGTGTAAAGATTAAAAAATTCGGTCAGGGAGGTTTGGCGGAGTTAGCTGGAAAGGATGAAAAACGGGAACAAATTCGAAAAAAGAAATGATTTTGACCTTTTAAGAATTAGTTGGCCCCGAATTAACACGAATAACCACGAATTATTGCAATAGCCTAAAGCAAGGGCAATTATGATAAATAGGTCTCGATCCACTTCTTAAACATCACATCTTGGAATTGAAAGTTTGCGTTTTTGATTACGACGTCGGATCGGACCAGTTTTTCTAAAGCTCGGGTAACCTGCGAACCGGCGTTCAGGTCAACGGTTTGCAGAGCTTTTGCATAAAACATATCCCTGCCACCCGTCAGAATGATAAGTTTGAGTGTTTTTTTCTGATTTAAAGTCAAAGAATCCCATAGATTTAAAAATTCATTATGGCTGCTCTCAAGAATCCTCATTTCGATCTTATCGACGGTA
Organism: Olavius sp. associated proteobacterium Delta 1; assembly: GCA_902749685.1. Taxonomy (GTDB): domain Bacteria; phylum Desulfobacterota; class Desulfobacteria; order Desulfobacterales; family JAFDCJ01; genus JAFDCJ01. The sequence goes on from CACVKW010000479.1 coordinate 7,418, forward strand.
TCGATGGAGAACTCCGAATTCTTCTCCTCCCATAAGTAGAATAAATATTGTTGGACATACATTGGGTGATTTTCGCACCGAGAAACGACCTCCTCAATGATCCCCACTTCAATCTCGCGACCGGCCTTTAAAAATAGTTTTTTAGCCCAGGGCAAATAATGCCTGGATTGAATTTTATCCATCGGGTAGCTTTGGGCCAGCTTATAAAAAGCCCGGTTCCGATTGGTAAAAATTTCAGTGAGAATGTGGCGCTGGCTGCCGCAAAAAAAGTAACTGATGTTACTGTGTTGTTGAATTATTGCTCTGAGCCTTTTTTCAAATCCTCCCTGTTTGTATTCGGCGATTTCCTGAAACTCATCAAAGACCACCATGAGCTTACGATTTTCTGAAATCCTGCCGAGCAACCCCAGAACATTGTTAAGCATCGTTTCATTGTAATCGGAATCAAATGAGACCGAAACACCTGGAGAACCTGTGACAGGATCTATAGACATCCCCAACCGGACCGTTCGAATAGCGCTTTGGACGAGTTTTGCAAGTTTCTCAAGCTTGGTTTCAACTTGATTCAGGCTGGTCAGGATCGCGGAAACAAAGTCCTTTTCAGACAACGTTCCATATAATTCAACGTAAAGCGTATCTATTTTGGGTCGTTGGCGTTCCAGTCGGCTGAACAGCTTATATATGAGCGAGCTTTTTCCAAATCGTCGGTGAGAATATAACAGCACATTTTGAGACGCATTTATAAACCTCAGCAATTCCTCCTGTTCGGCTTGCCGGTTGCAGAAAGCATCCCCTCTGACAATGCTGGTATAACTAAAAGGATTTTTCATATTTATGCCAGTTGTTAGTAACATAATGGGTATTAATAATAAACTATGAGTTAGTAACGTGATGTGTATTCTATAGTACGCAGTGTGTTAAAAGTCAATCGATATTGGAATGTGGCATAAGAGGGATTGAAAATCTTTCTTTTAAGACTCTACCTGCAATTACTCTATACTCAGTATTTCTCTCGCCTCGTCGGGAGTCGCAATCTCACGCCCGTACTCCCTGGCAATTTTGACAATACGTTCTACAAATTGAGCATTGGTTTCGGCCAGAACGCCTTTAGAATAGTATATATTATCCTCCAGGCCGACCCGAATGTGGCCACCCATAGCCAGCGCCATCATGGACATCGGCAAATGACCTTTACCGATCCCGATGATGGACCAGGTGGCATTGTCCGGGATATGCTCATGCAAGTGGAGAAACGATTTTGGCGTTGCCGGCGCACCCCAGGGAGTTCCCAGAACAAATTGAAAATGAAGCGGCTCGTCCAATTTTCCCTGGTCCCGCATGCGCAGGCTGGTAACGATCATGCCGAGGTCAAATATCTCAATCTCAGGCTTGACGCCCGTTTCCTTCATTTTTTCTGCTGCCCGATCCAGAAACTCCGGTGAATTGATAAAAACCGTGCCGCCCAGATTGATGGAGCCGGCATCAAAAGAAGCCAGCTCCGGTTTTAAATCAACCGGCGCAATTCGATCTTCGGTGGGCAGATTTCTGCCCGGAATCCCGCTGGTGGTCAGACAAAGGATCAGATCGGTTTTCTCGCGCAGCGGTTCAACCACCTGCCTGAACACCCCCACATCCTGGGTTCCCTGACCGGTGTTCGGGTCCCGCACGTGGATATGAACAATGGAGGCTCCCGCCTGCCAGCATTCATAGGCAGATTGGACGATTTCTGCCTGTGTGATGGGAATATGGGGCGTAATTTCGCGCGTAATCCGGCTGCCGGTGATAGCCGCGGTGATGATGAGTTTTTCCATGGAAATGACCTCTTTGCATTTAAGTGAAAGGAATGGATTCTATTTTATTTATTTTATAAGACAGGATCTACAAGATTAACAGAAAATAGCTAAAATTGAATCCATTCAGCTATATTTTTTGATCTGTAGGATTTATATTCTTGACCTGCTCAAGGACGCGATCAATAAAATGCTCGGTTTGACCGAGATAGTTTTCCGGTTTGGCCAACGCCTCCCAGTCTATTTTATTCTGTGGTGCAATCGCACCAAATTGCTGCCGGACAACATCGATCAATGATAGATCTTTTGCGACCGCAACTTCGCAGGCTCCTTTAACCAGGGCGTGCGCATCAGTTCGCGGGATCTCGGCCGTCAAGGCCTGAACTGCGGCTTCCGCCAGCACAAGATAATTCGAGCGATCAATATTTTGGCGCATCCTGGCTGCATTGATTTTGAGATTTTGGGCCAGAAACAGTGCGTTCTTGAGGGCACCACCTGTTAGCTGGATCATCTGGGAAAGCGTCAGCCACTCCATCTGCCAGCCATGGGTGGCCCGTTCGTGCTCTTGAATCATGGCATTGTGCATGGCTGACAAAAGCGATGCATTGGTGCGGGCTGCAGCAATGAGAAGTTCGCTGACAATCGGATTGCGCTTTTGCGGCATGGCGCTGCTCCCACCGCGATCTTGCCCACCGGATTCCATGACCTCCCCGACTTCATTCTGCGCCAGCAGAATAATATCCTGACCGATCTTGGCCAAACCGGCGGTCAGCATACTCAACCAGCCGGCGAATTCACCAAATCCGTCCCGCTGACTGTGCCAGGGCATGATCGGCAGATTAAGGCCCAGCTCCTGCGCAAGCCCCTGCATGACTGCCAGTCCGTTTTCGCCAAGGGCTGCCAGAGTACCGGCGGCACCACCGAACTGCAGCTGCAGCAAACCGGCCCGTTGTTTAACCAGGCGCTTTCGGTGTCGTACAAGCGGCGCCAGCCAACCGGCGGCCTTGATACCGAAGCTGATCGGGAGCGCCTGCTGTCCGTGGGTCCTTCCCGCCATAACCGTTGGGCGATGCCGATCCGCCAGAATGGCAAGTCGATCAATTATTGAAATCAGACGTTGCTCCATAATCTGAATCGCTGAGCGGATTTGAAGTACCATCGCTGTGTCGACAATATCCTGCGTGGTTGCCCCCCAATGGACGTATGGCGCCGCTTCCTTTCCGACAGCTTGCCGTAAATCTTTGACCAGTGAAATCACGGGGACACCATCACGCTGGGTGCCCTGCCCGATTTGCTGTGGGTCCAATACAGCGATCCGGCAGATCTCAAAAATCCGCTCTGCCGCCGAAGAAGGAATGATATCCAGGTCCGCTTCAACCCGTGCCAAAGCGCCTTCAACCTCGAGCATGGCCCGCAGAAAGGCCGCGTCGTCAAAAAGCCCGTCAACTTCATCATCCTTGAACAGCGGACCGAATATTTTAGAATCAAGAGCTAAGGTCATGTTTTTGTATCATCATGCATCGAAAAATGCGGTTTCATTCTCGCCCTGGATGTGAATATCGAAGCGGTAGATAACTTTGTCTTCCGAATCTTCGCGCCTGGCAACCAGGGTATGTCTCCGCGTTTCGTCGTCAATGCTCATCAACACCGGATCGTTCTGATTGGTGGCTTCGTCTTCGAAGTAGATTCGGGTGAAGGCATGCACCAGCATGCCGCGTGCAAATACGATGACATTAATATGGGGGGCCTGCGTTTCATCGTTCAATCCCGGAACCGATCCCGGCCGGATGGTTTTGAACCAGTAATTGCCCTTGATGTCAGTGGATGCACGGCCATGTCCCATAAATTCCGGATCAAGCGGCTTATCCTGTTCGTCTAACGGGTGATTGTAACGACCGTGGCTGTTGGCCTGCCAGATTTCGATCATGGCATCCTCAATTGGTCGTTCCTCGCCATCGGTTACACAGCCTTCGATCCGGATTCGCTCACCTTCTGTATTCTCAGAAACCAGAACATTGGTAAATACCCGATCGCCTTCACGCAGAAGCCCCAGAGCAAAATAGGGACCGACCGTCTGGGACGGGCTTTGAATCATCATCGGATTATACGGTTTCATTTTTTCACCTCAAATGGGGTTTCCTTGCGCCCCCTGAGTACAAAATCAAAGCGATAGCCCAGGGCCTGGCCTGGTTCGGACACATTGTGGGCAAATTTGGCAATCAGTCTTTGCCGGGCCTTCTCATCCGGAACTCCATTGTATATGGGATCCAGCGGCAGCAATTGATCACCGGGAAAATACATCTGCGTTACTAGACGCGTTACAAATGCCTGCCCGAAAAGCGAAAAATGAATGTGAGATGGACGCCAGGCATTATAATGGTTGCCCCACGGATACGGCCCCGGTCTGATGCTGACGAATCGATATTCGCCCTTTTCGTTGGTCATGCAACGGCCGGCACCGGTGAAGTTTGGATCCAAGGGTGCATCGTGCTGATCACGCTTATGGTGGTAGCGACCGGCGGCATTGGCCTGCCACACCTCAATCAGGGTATTCGATACCGGACGGCCATCTTCTTCCAACACCCGGCCGGTAACGATGATCCGTTCACCAATGGCTTCCCCGCCCCTGCCCGCGTTGGTGGTCAGATCACCGTCGCCCGGCTGAACGGAATCGTGGCCGTATACAGGACCTGTGAGTTCGGAAAGTGTCTGGGTTAACGGTATGAGCGGTTTGCGCGGCGAACGGAGAGGTGTTGACCGGTAGTGTTCGTAGAGATACGGTGGATGGACCTTCCAGTCCCGCGGTCCGTAACTTTTAATCTTTAAATTCATGGTTTGCTCCCTTTACTGTATAAAGACATTTCATTCAAAATAGGACACAGATTTGCACAGATCTCCATGGATAGTTTGAATTTTGAACATGGAATGTGGAATCGGAATTTTTCAACCTGCTCCCAGGAATCTACCGTCTACCTTAAACCATACCCCATATACCGTGCGCCTTGAGCCGTGAGCCGTGCGCCTGTATCCTTTTTCCTTTAACCTTATCTTCTCTACTCATCCATCTCGCCATACACTCGCTTGGCAATGGCAATAGCCCCATTGGCGGCCGGAATGCCGGCATATACGGCTACCTGCAGCAAAACCTCTTTAACCTCATCCCGGGTAACACCGGTGTTGCGGGTGGCCCGGATGTGCATGGCCAACTCCTCATGATTGCCAAGGGACGCCAGCATGGCGATGGTGAGCAGGTGCCTGGTTTTTTTATCCAGACCGGGTCTGGCCCAGACGGATCCCCAGGCGGCTTCTGTGATGAAGCGCTGGAAGTCTGCGTCAAAATCCGACTTATTGGATTCAGCACGACGGACGTGATCTTCACCGAGTACGGATTTACGAATCTGCATACCTTTTTCATATTTTTCGTCAGGCACTGCTGATCCCCTCCACAAAGTCGAGCAACAAGCGTGAAAATATCTCCGGCTGCTCGACACAGGAAATATGCGCGGCATTTTCAATTAAAGTAAACTTTGCGCCGGTGATGGCGTCAGCGAGTTTACCGGCAAGCTCCGGTGGTGTGGCCATGTCCTGATCACCGCACAAAACCAGCGTCGGCCGGTCAATTGAAGTGGCAGCTTCACGCAGATCAGCATCCCGAATGGCGCAACACGTGCCGATATATCCTTCAACCGGTGTTCTTTCAAGCATATTGATATAGCCGCTGAACTCCGCGGCACGGCTTTCGCGAAACGCCAGCGTAAACCAGCGCTCCATGATGGGCTCGGTTAAGACACCGACTCCGCCCTTTTGGATGACAGCAATTCGTTCATCCCACATGCTCGGTGGTCCGATTTGCATGGCAGTGTCGCAAAGGATCAGTGCACGAGCACGTTCGGGATAACAAGCCGCCAGACCTTGTGCAATCATACCGCCGACGGATAAACCGCAAAAAACTGCATTGTCGATTTTCAGCCCCGCAAGCAAACCGGCAAGATCATTGACAAGGTCGTCAATTGAGTATGGCGGTGGGGTAGCATTCGAAAGTCCGTGTCCCCGCTGGTCATAACGGATGATCCGAAATTTATCTTTGAGATGAGGGAGTACCGGATCCCAGATGCGGTGATCCGATCCTAAAGAATTTGCAAATACCAGCGCCGGAGCGTCTTCGGCACCTTCGATGGTGTAATAATGAACGATTTTATCAACCGGAATAAATGGCATGTTTGAATACCTATCCCGCTTAAACGGCAATCCGAGTACGGAACTCGAAGATGGTTATTCAAAGATGAGAAAAATCAACTCTGATTGAAGAAAGCGAATAAATATATCTGCAAGCTAAACACTAGCGAAGAATTATCAAGTGGTCGGCAAGAGAATTTCTTCCGTGCAATGAAGTATATTTGAATTGCGGGCAAAATCGGAAAGTTGACTTTTATCACGATAATGGTTAGGAAATGCTTTAGAGTTCATGGTTGAGCGTTCAAAGGATAAATATGTAAAGTCCGGCTGCAGCCAATACATGTACTAACTTCTCGTATAAGACTCCGCAGTGTTGAAAAGCGAATCGCAGAACAGCAGAATATCGAAGTAGACTGGCCGTTTTTCGGGTCAAAGGCGACGCTTATATGAAACTACACGAAGTTAAAAGCGAACCGCTGATCCCTACCTGCCCTCCGTAGCCCGAGAGCGAAGGGGGGAACCTTTGAACCTATTCCAGTGAACCTTCTATCAGAAAGGAAGTTCTTCCAATGAATCAGAAAACACAAGTTGGCATCATCGGAGCCGGTCCATCCGGCCTGTTACTCTCCCATTTGCTGCACCTGAAGGGCATCGATTCGGTTATATTGGAAGCGCGCAGCCGCAAATATGTTGAGGAACGTGTCCGGGCCGGCGTTCTCGAGCAGGGCACGGTTGACCTGCTAAGTGATACAGGACTTGGCGACAGGCTGCGGCGTGAAGGGCTGGTGCACCATGGCATCGAGTTGCGCTTCGACGGCCGTGGTCATCGGGTCGCCCTGAGCGATCTTACTGGCGGCCGGTCGATCTGGATTTACGGCCAGCGCGAAGTCGTCAAAGACCTGATCGATGCTCGACTGGCGGCGGAGGGCACAATTCACTTCGAAGTTGATACGGTAAACCTGTCCGGCATCGACTCATCCAGTCCTATCTTGAACTACCAAAAAGACGGCCGGGACTTCGAACTGAATTGCGATTTCATCGCCGGCTGCGATGGATTCCACGGTGTGTCGCGGGACTCGATTCCGGCCGGCATTCTGCGAACCTACCACCACGTATATCCGTTCGGTTGGCTCGGAATTCTGGCAGCCGTGGCCCCATCAACCGAAGAGCTGATATACGCCTATCATGAGCGGGGATTCGCCCTGCACAGCCTCAGATCACCGGAAATCAGCCGCCTGTACATTCAAGTAGAACCCGACGAAGATATTAATAATTGGCCGGATGATCGCATTTGGCAGGAGCTCAGCACACGCATGGCCACGGAGGACGGTTGGACCCTTGAAACCGGCCCCGTTCTGGAGAAAGGCATCTCACCCATGCGAAGCTTCGTTGTCGAGCCCATGCAGTACGGAAGCCTGTTCCTGGCGGGCGACGCAGCGCACATTGTGCCCGCCACGGGCGCCAAGGGATTGAATCTGGCAGTTCACGATGTGCATCAACTTTCCGAAGCGCTCATCGCCTGGTATCGCGAGGGATCCGACGAACCTCTGAGACAATATTCCTCAAATTGTCTGGACCGGGTCTGGCGGGCCCAGGACTTCTCCTCTTTCATGAGTTTAATGCTGCACCGCTATTCCGACGACGACGGGTTCAGAAGCCGACTTCAGCGTTCTCAACTGAAATACGTCTGCGGCTCAGAAGCCGCATCGCGCAGCCTTGCAGAGAATTACGTCGGACTACCACACATCTAAATGGATTTTTCGACCGCTAATAATTGAGGAGGTGTCCATTGACGGATCATGATCCTGGCAGCAGAGATTGGCTCGACCTAGTGCAGGAAGAAATAATCGATCCTGAGCGCGAAATCGTCGATCCCCATCATCACCTGTGGCGAAGGAGGAGAGGATTTCCATACCTGCTGGAAGACCTATGGGCCGACACGGGTTCGGGGCATAATGTTAAAAAAACAGTCTTTGTCCAGTGTCGCTCCAATTACCGGATTGAGGGACCCGAACACCTGAAACCCGTTGGTGAAACCGAATTTGTAGCTAATATCGCGGCGGAAAGCCGGAAAGGTCCGGAGCACCATGCCAGAATTGCGGGTATTGTCTCTCATGCCAATCTAACGCTGGGAGATCTGGTTGAAGAAATTCTCGATGCTCACGAAGAAGCCGGTTTTGGTCTCTTTCGGGGGATCCGCCATGCCGGAGCGCGGGAGGAAGACTCGAATGGGCTGATGATTCCGGGAATTGGAGAAAAAGATCTCTTCAATCGGGAAGACTTCAGACAAGGCGTTAGACTGCTGGGAGGCCGCGGACTGACGTATGAGTCCTGGCACTATCATCATCAAATCAAATCCTTTACCGAACTGGCCAAGTCAGTGCCCGATACGGTAATAATCCTGGATCATTTTGGAACGCCCCTGGGTGTTGGACCTTACAAGGGTAGACGAGACGAGATTTTCCGGGAGTGGAAAAAGGATATCGTTGAGTTAGCCAGGTGCGACAATGTGTACGCCAAATTAGGCGGCATGGCCATGCCGGACAATGGATTCGGCTGGCATCTGCGGGCGGTGCCGCCGGCCTCCGACGAGTTTGTCAACGCGCAGAAAGAATATTATCTTCACACCATCGAATGTTTCAGCCCTGCTCGCTGCATGTTCGAGAGCAATTTTCCGGTGGACAGACTTTCAATCTCCTATCACGTGGTCTGGAACGGTTTTAAGAAAATTGTGGCTGATTTCTCGGAAGAGGAAAAAAATATGATGTTCAGCGGTACCGCAACGGGAGTTTATAATCTGTAATTTAGAAAAAATTCTTGGGTCAAATGCAGCCTGCGCGGTGGCGCCTTCGTTCGCTACACAATTCCAGATATGGATGCCATCTCTGTGCATCGGAATGGAGACCTCTACATCATATATTGGCATTTTTTCTTGACAAACCGCCACCCTTTCGCCATACATTATTCTTCCAGAAAGTAATTTCTTATCTCTAATCAATCAAATTTTTTCTTATTTATACGATATAGTTAAATACGCCAGGAAAGCAACCATCACCAAATCCGGCTGAACTAAACAAGATTTTTGCCAATATGGACGATCCTTTGATTGCACCCCCAAAGGGGTCGTAATTGCCGTTAAATAACCTATGGCACTCAATTACAGCAATCCCGCCTCAGGCGGATTGTTCCTGGCAGAGCGGGATCTTCGACGGGCCCATAGGACCAGGATTTCAATGTTAGATTAAACTAGAGGAGGTTGCTATGAGTATGAGACGTAGAGAGTTTATCAAAAAGGCTGGAACCATCACCGGTGGAATCGTGGTGTTTGGTAACGTACCTATATTCAGTGGGTTTGCTCAAAGCAAGACACCCAAACGCGGTGGTACCTTGATCTGGGGGCACTCGGAAACTACCCAGAACATGGACATTCATCAGACAGGTACTGCCTCAACTCTTCGATTTATGGTCAATATCCACGAAACCATCGTTAAGGCTGATAAGAATTTCAAAATCGTTCCCGGGCTGGCAGAGCGTTTTGAGGTCAGCGATGACGGCTTGACATACACATTTGTAATGCGGAAAAACGTGAAATTTCATAATGGCAAAACGCTCGGCGCCAAAGATGTAAAATATTCGTTCGAGCGAATTATGAATCCGGACACGGGCGCGACAACCCGCGAAGTTTTCAATAATGTCAAAGAGATCGTTGTCCTTGATGAGCACACGGTACAAATAAAAATGGCAAAAATCCACGCGCCTTTGCTCGCCCGGCTTGGTGACCTTGGCGCCGGCACGATCATGCCCGAGGGCAGCGGCGAGACGCAGGGCAGCCATCCTATCGGCGCAGGACCGTTCAAGTTTACCGGACGGGTAATGGGCAGTGAGAACAATCTGGTGCGCTTCGAAGATTATTGGGGAGAGCCCGCCTATCTGGACGCGGTTCATTCCGTGGAAGTCACCGAGCCGACCGTGCGTCTCACCGGTTTGCGCACGGGTGAGTTTCATTTCATCAACGACATTCCCATGGACCGCATCGCTGAGGTGCAAAAAGAAAGCAAGATCCAGACGCATTCCTGGGATCCGGTTTCCTTTGCGTTTCTGAACTTCAACCATAAGGTGAAGCCTTTTGACGATCCACGCGTACGCCTGGCCTTTGATTACTGTATTGACAAGGATACGCTGCAGCAAGGGGCCATATGGGATCAGGGGGAGGTAACCACCACATTTAGCTATCCGGGGGCTGGGGACCGCAATAACAACCTCAAGGCACGCAGCCAGGACTTCGACAAGGCCCGCAGCTTACTGAAGGAGGCCGGTGTCAGCAATCTGGAGTTCACCTTCAAGGTTACCACCAACTATCCCTGGCATGTGGATGCGACCCAGATTATGGTGGAATGGTTCCGCATGGCGGGCATGAAGGTCAAGATAGCCCAGCTCAACTGGAGTGATTGGCTGGCCCAGTGTTGGACCAATCGAGATTTCGACGTCACCATGATGAACTTTTTTACTTTATGGGAACCCGACTTCCTCTATTACACCCTTTGGCATACCACCGGGGGGTTCAACTACCGGAACATCAATGACCCGATGATCGATGAGATGTGTGAACGGGCTCGTGGGACCGTCGATCTGAACCAGCGCAATAAAATCTACCAGGATGTTCAGAAACGTATTTTTGACCAGGCCCACGATGTGTTTTTATGGCGGCGCAAGGGTTGGGTTGCTGCCCAGAAAAATGTGGGAGGTCTGGACAAGCTCGTTGATCCAAATGGCAATAATTTTCACTTCAAGTATATCTGGTTGGAAAGTTGATAACCAGGAAGATTTAAGGTTACGGGTATCCTCCTGGAAATAATTTGAAGACCGGGGAGCAAACGCTGCCCGGTCTTGTCGCATCCCGACTCGATTCAGGATTCACGCTAAAGCATATGGCTTATCTCTTAAACCGGCTCGCACTCCTTGTTCTGACCCTGCTGTTTATATCCATCGTCACGTTCGCGATTACCAACCTGTTGCCCGGCAACGTTGCCGTGATGATTCTCAGCTTCCGGGGGACACCGGAGGCGATTGCCGCCCTGGAACAAAAGCTGGGCCTCAACGATCCGCTTTTTCTGCAATACTGGCATTGGATCAGCGGCATGGTGCAAGGGGACTGGGGAACCTCCCTGCGTTTCAAGGTCCCCATCGCCGAACTTGTCGGCCAGAAGATGCTGGCCAGCAGCATGATCATCATCCTTTCACTCATGATTGCACTGGTATTCGCGATACCATTGGGCATTATCAGTGCGATCAAGCACAATCGCTGGCAGGACACCCTGAGCAGCGGCGCAGCCCTGACGGGGATCAGCCTGCCAGATTTCTTTTGGGGAATTGTATTCATCCTGCTCTTCTCACGCACTTTAGGCTGGTTGCCTTCCAGTGGGTATGTCTCACCAGCGGATAATTTCTGGTTGTCCCTGAAACACGCATTGCTGCCGGCGATCACCCTGGGGCTCGGGCTGGTAGCGCAGCTGAGCCGCATGACCCGCTCGGCGATGCTTGAAGTGCTCAAGGCGGATTACATTCGCACGGCCAGAGCCAAAGGCATTTCCGAGAGCGCGGTCATTTTAAAACATGCCCTGCGCAACGCCCTGGCCCCCGTCATTACAGTTTTAGGTCTGCAGCTTGGCTACCTTTTCGGCGGCATTATCGTGGTGGAGAGTCTTTTCAACTACACGGGCATGGGCTGGCTGACCTATCAGGCGCTGCTGAATCGGGATGTTCCACTCATTCAAGCTTCAGTCTTCTTAATTGCCGCGGTGTTTATGGCCAGCAACCTGATTGTGGACTTGATATACAAAGTACTCGATCCACGTATGAGATTCGACTAAAGATTCGTATGACCAGTACGCCAATACCTCCTTTAGATACCCCGATGGGGCCTGACGGTGACCAGCTTAAGACCAGGCGCCTGCTGAGGGCTCTCAAAACCTCCAAGGGGTTGATCGGGCTTTTTCTGGTTGTCAGCTTTACGCTGACGGCCATCCTGGCCCCGCTGCTCATCCGGCAGGACCTGAGCACGATGATCAATATAAAAGCGCGACATGCGCCCCCTTCTTTAGCTCATCCCATGGGGACCGACAACCTGGGACGCGAAATTTCTTACCGGGTACTGCTGGGGGCGCAATCCTCTTTGCTGATTGCCGTTTCCGCGGTTTCACTCAGCCTCCTGCTCGGGCTCCCGCTCGGTGTTCTGGCGGGTCACTTTAAAGGTTGGACTGACCTGGCCCTGATGCGCGTGGTAGACACCCTGCTCAGCTTCCCTGTCCTGCTGCTGGCCCTGGCTATCAGTGCGATTCTGGGGCCTAACCTGCGCAACACAATTATCGCGATAGGCGTCGCTTTTGCTCCTTACCTGGCCCGTATTGTGCGCAGCGAAGCGTTGAAGGTGAACAGTCTGCCCTATGTGGAAGCCGCCAGATCAGCGGGGGCTTCGCATATGCGTATCATTATGCGCCACATTTTGCCAAACATCATGGGTCCCGTGATTGTGCAGGCAACGATCAGCGTAGCTTTTGCGATCCTGGCGGAAGCGGGACTCTCGTTCCTGGGATTAGGGACTCAGCCGCCCACCCCGTCATGGGGCTTGATGATCCAAACCTCGCGCAGCTACCTGGACGCGGCCCCATGGACCGCACTTATGCCCGGAACGGCAATAGCGCTTTCTGTGCTTGGCTTGAATATGCTGGGTGATGTCCTGCGAGATGTGCTGGATCCGACCTATACGTACCATTAGGTATTACGGAAACAGTTCCGGCGGACGGCGGTGTTTTGTTGCCTGCTCGTATGCATATACAAATTTGATCAAATCCGGTTCGGCAAAAAGTTTACCCACGAATGTCAAACCAGCCGGCAGGGAATTATAGGTAAACCCGATCGGTACGGTAATGGCCGGGAATCCGGTGTGCGGTGATATGTATTGGCTGTTATCTCCAGGTGGGCTTTCGGTATCACCTACTTTCCTTGGCGGATTGCTCCAGGTAGGATAGATGATCGCATCTATTTTGTCTTTTTCCATGGCTTGCAGGAGCGCTTCTCGAAATGCAATGTTGCGAGCATCATGATACAGATCCAGGCAGGGCGGATTTCGCTCTTCCGGGGGTTTATTCTCTTTGAGGGCGGTGTTCAGTCTATCCTCGTTATAAGGAGAATATAGCCCGGACTCCACGATTTCAATCAGATTTTTGTAAGGGGCATTTTCGCCGAGTGAGGATAGATAACGATTGACATCAAATTGAAACGAATCGCTCCAGATGTTTTCTATCAGTTTATCAAAGCCGGAAATCACAAAGGGGTCGACGATTTCGGCCCCCTGGGTTTTCAAATCTTCAATGGCTTTTTCCGTTAGTGCTTTTATTTGCGGGTCAATGCTTGGCGCATCGATATATTTTCTAAAAGCCCCAATGCATGCCCCTTGAAGGCCATTTTTGTCAAGAAATTGGGTATAATTTTGCGGCACCTTACCCTGGCAGGTTTTGGTGATTGGATCCGCCGGGTCATAGCCGGCAATCACTTCTAATATTTTCACAGCATCTTCAACGGTTCTTGCCATCGGTCCCCCAATATCATTTCGCAGAAAGAGCGGAATAATACCATCACGGCTGGTCAACCCCATGGTGGAACGAATGCCAACCAGACAATTATGAGAGGCAGGACCCCTGATTGAATTGCCTGTATCCGTACCCAACCCCACGGCACCGAAATTTGCAGCAACGGCTGCTGCCGTCCCGCCACTTGAGCCTGCCGGAACACGTTCCAGATCATAGGGATTGCGGGTGATGCCCGAAATCGAGCTCACCGTCACTAAAGGACTGAAAGCCCATTCAGCCATATTCGATTTGGCCAGAACGATCGCTCCTGCCTCGCGCAGCTGGCTCACCTGGTAGGCATCGTCAGTGGGAATTGAGCCTTTGAGCGCCAGTGAACCCCCGGTTGTCGGTAGATCGTTTGTATCAAAATTATCTTTAACGATGACCGGAATCCCATGCAACCGGCGGAGTTTACCGGTCTGTTTAAATTCCGCGTCAAGCTTGTCAGCTTCGGCCAAGGCATTCGGGTTGGTTACCACGATGGCGTTCAAGCGGGTCGTTTGATCATAAACCCCGATGCGTTCAAGATAACCCTCGACCAGTGTGCGGCAGGTGATTTCGCCGGAACGAATGGTCTGATGAATATCGGAAATAGTCGCCTCAATCAATTCAACCTCCTTATTTTTCTTCGCGCACGAAATGATTTTCGGAAACTTTTCTCATCGGAAGCAGGATCGGTTCAGAACCCACCGGCCGGATCACAGTGGGAATTTCATCGATCATCAATTGACGGTTTTCCGGCCGCTTTCTGGGATCGGCAATTGGAACCGAACCCAGTAATTTTTTGGTATAGCTATGCTGCGGATTTTCAAAAATGGACCGTCGGTCCCCGATTTCGACGATTTCACCGATGTACATGACTGCAACACGGTGTGCAATGCGCTCAACAACTGCCATGTCGTGTGAGATAAATAAGAAGGAAATACCGAATTCGGCCTGCAAATCCATCATGAGATTGATGACCTGAGCTTGAATCGTAACATCCAGCGCAGCAACGGATTCATCGGCAATGATCAGTTTCGGGTTCAAACCCAGCGCTCGCGCTATACAAATCCGTTGTCTCTGGCCGCCGGAAAATGCGTGGGGATAGCGTGACAGGTGCTCTCGGCCAAGCTCTACCCTTTCGAGCAACTCAAGAACCCTTTGCCGCAGCTTTTTCCCCTTCGCAACCCCATTGATCACCATTGGCTCTGCGATCGCCTGCGCCACCGGCATACGTGGGTTTAAGGAGCCGAATGGATCTTGAAAAATCATTTGCATCTGTTTGCGAAAGGGCCGCATCTGTTCGTATGAAAGACCCAGTGTTTCAACTCCCTCAAACTTCACCGAACCGGAAGTCGGCTTGTCGAGCTGCAATATGCTCCTGCCAAGCGTTGATTTGCCACAGCCCGATTCGCCAACCAGGCCCAGTGTTTCTCCTTTCACAATATCCAGCGACACGTTTTCAACGGCATGAACCCGCTCGGAAACTCGGCGAAACACGCCGGAGCGGATATCAAACCTGGTTACCAGGTCCCTGACACTCACCAGCGGTTCTTCCAATGGAGAATTTGTCATGGCAGTCTTCAATCGGCCTTTCCATCAGAGGCGGTATTCATTTCAAAAGTATCCCTCATTTTTAAGATGGGAAACTTCTCGGGTCCATCTTTCTCAGACATGCTTCCCAAACGGGGCACGGCAGCCAACAAAGCTTGAGTATAGGGATGCTTGGATTTTTCGAAAATTTCATAAACATCACCCTGTTCAACAATTTGCCCCCGGAACATCACGCAAATTCGGTCGGCGATCTCCGCTACCACGCCCATATCATGGGTAATAAAGAGAACCGACATACCGATTTCCTTTTGTAACAGCTTCATCAGATCAAGCATTTGCGCCTGGATCGTCACATCTAATGCCGTTGTCGGCTCATCTGCTATCATAAGAGCAGGCCGGCAGCATAACGCCATGGCAATCATCGCCCTCTGACGCATGCCTCCCGACAGGTTGTGAGGGTACTGCTTCAGGCGCTTTTCGGCTTCCGGCACGCGCACGAATTGGAGCATTTCCAACGCCAGTTTGCGGGCCTCTTTTTTGCTCTTATTCTGGTGACGGATGATCGCTTCCGAGATTTGGTAACCGATGGTGAGAACCGGATTCAGACTGGTCATGGGCTCCTGAAAAATCATGGATATATCCGCACCGCGGATATCCTGCATCACCGCAGAAGGTTGATCTCTGAGCTCAACGACTTGCCCGTCATTTCTGCGCAGCTGCATCGAGCCACCCGCTATCTCAGCGCCGGCATACTCGGTCAGACGCATGAGCGTCATGGCGGTTACTGACTTTCCACTGCCCGATTCTCCTACAAGCGCCAGGGTTTCCCCTTTGGCAATATGAAATGAAACCCCTTTAACGGCGTTGACCACAATCCCATTGTCCAGGCGAAAGCGAACTTCGAGGTTGTTTACCTCAACAACTCGATCAGGCTTCATTGCAGGAACTCCTTATTGCTTGCGAGAGGTGAATAACGTCACCGACTCCCTAATCCGGATCCGCAGAGAATTGAAGATTGAAGATTGAAGATTGAAGATTCATTGATGTCGCTGCGCTCCGTCCGGTTTAAAATGGTAAGAATTCCTCAAATATTCAATATTCAATTGAAAATATTCAATTAACGCTTCACGCTATCGGCGGGCGTCGCGAGCAGACATCCAGCTCTGCTTCCAGTGCCATCCCCAGGCTGCAGATCAATCCTTCGTCAAACAGCCGGCCCCACAGGGATATTCCCTGGGGAACTTCATAAATGTTTTCGTCCTCCGGTATTTCATCGCCCGTAGTCAGTTTGCCGTCTCCCAGAGATGCCGCCCCGCGAGATTTGGATTGCACAAACCCGGCACGCAGCAACAGACAGGGATGCCCGGTGAAATTGGTGATCACCATCATGGTGTCGATCGCAAAAGGACCAATCATAATATCAACGTCTTTAAACACGTCATCCATTACCTGCATCGTCTGATAACGCAGACGATCCAACTGCACGTGATCGACCGCAGACAGGAAGCGGGCCTTGCGAAATACATTGGGCCAGGCGCCAACGTCCTGGCAGGCAAGTTCATCGTCGCGGTTAGAAAGTGTGAGTTCTTCGAACGCAGCGGCAGCCTCGGCAAACAGAATATTCATCAACGACATATACGGCAGTTCCGGCAGTGAAATCTCCACCAGTTCCACGCCAAGGCGGCCCACGGCTTCCAGCGCGGCCCGGTCGATATCCGTGGCATCTTCACTTTCGAAAGCAGCGGGGATATAACCCACTCGCAAGTCCTTGATTGGCCGGGAGGCGTCAAAGTTAAAGGGCACATCGAGTGAACCGAGGTCCGCCGGATCGTGGCCGTTGATCGCCTGCAATACCAGGGCGGTGTCCTCAACGCTGCGGCATATCGAGCCGATCTTGTCGAGGGACCAGCACAAGGCCATGGCACCGATTCGAGATGTCCGGCCGAAGGTTGGTCTTAACCCGGTCGTACCACAGCGCTGGCTGGGAGAGGTGATGGAGCCCAGAGTTTCCGTGCCAATCGAAAATCCAACTAGTCCCGCGGCAGTGGCCGCGGCTGACCCGGCACTCGAGCCGCTGGCCCCTTCGTTCAAATTCCAAGGATTACGGGTGGTGCCGCCGAACCAGATATCGCCATAAGCCAGGGCACCCAAAGTGGTTTTTGCAAGCAGAACCGCACCGGCATCACGCAGCAGTTCAACAATGCGCGCGTCACGCTCGGCAACCCGGTTTTTAAACGGTGCAGCGCCCCAGGTCGTGCCGATGCCCCTGGTGTCAAAAAGGTCCTTCAAGCCATATGGAATGCCGTGCAGGGGTCCGAGATAATGACCGGCACGTAATTTTTCATCGGCGGCGTCAGCCTGCTGCAGCGCCAAATCCTCGGTCAAGGTCATGACGCATTCGAGTTTCGGTCCGATCGTCTTTAGCCGCCCGAGATAGATTTCCGTCAACCGGCGGCTGCTAATTTGACCGGTACGCAGCCACTCGGAAAGAGCGGTGACTGGCGCAAATGCGATATCCTCTTCTGTCTGCGGGAGGGGACCGGGGTCACTGCCCGAGCGAATAAATGGTGTTTGTTCCGTGGGCGTCACTTTACCGGGCAAGCGCGGGTCGAATGTTGTCGCTGGCGGCAGGGAATTTGGAAATATCACCTCGCGCTGCGCTCCGGCGGCGGCGATCTGACCGTCCAGGTCTCCGACCATTAATTCGCGTTCTGCCGGCGTATATTCGATTCCCACCAGCTTTTCCCCTGCGGCAATGTCAGCCGAAGTTATTTTACTATCGCTCATGCTATTCCCTCCGTAATCAGATTCTTCTGCATTTTTGCCCTGTCAAAATATCGTCCCCAGCGATGCATATGGCTTGGTATGGTGGTTCGAAACTCGAATTGCCGTTGGACCCTCTGCTTCGAATGGTCGACCGTCTCCGGCGAATCAATATTCAATTTTCAATTCTCCGCCTCTGGCGGATCCGGGTTAGGGGATTTCGGGTCCAGAAACGCGAACCGGGGAAGGCCGGCCAATTTGCCTGCCAGATCGATCACACGAGCGCGCCGACGACATGGCCGATCAAACCGGTGACTTTTTCCTGGTCGATCCAGCGTGCCACAAGGACCAGATCGTTGTCCGGGTCGATCCATAGGATGCTGGTGCCGGCGCCGACGGCGGCGTAACTGGATTCGGGCGCCGCGGGCCATTCGCGCTTGTCGGTATTGAGCCACCAGAGATACCCGTATCCGGCATTGATGCGGCAGGGCGTGCGCAGGGCGTCGGTCCAACCCTCGGGCAGATAGCGCCGGCCGTTCCACAACCCGCCGCGATGAATCAGCAGAGCAAAGCGAGCATGGTCAAAGCTGTTGATCTGCAGGCCGCCGCCCCAATGGGTCCCGCCGGGTACCGACTGCATGCGGCGGCCGTCGATTTCAACGAAGGAATTGCGGTATCCGTGCCAGCTCCAGCTTTGGGATGCGCCGATCGGATCCATGACGCGCGCTTTTAAGACCTCCGCCAGGGGGCGCCGGAAGGCGTGGAGCAGGGACAGCGCCAGCAGGTTGACCCGCACATCATTGTATTCCCAGAAGGTCCCCGGCGGCTGGAGGTCGCGATGCTCGCCCTTGCGGCTGTTGTCTGAACCGGGACCGATCTGCCGGTTGCGATCGACCAGATCCGGTTTATCCCACAGCGTCCCCTCCCATTCGCTGGTCTGATTGAGCAGGTGGCGCCAGGTGATACCGCTGTTATGCGCCGAGGCGAAATAGTCGCCCGGCACGGTTTCGGCGACGCGCGCGTCGATATCCGGGATTAAGCCATCGCCCAGGGCGATCCCGACCAGCACCACGAGGTAGCTCTTGGCAATGCTGAAGGTCATGTCGACGCGCCCCGGATCGCCCCAGCGCCCGACAATGCGTCCGCCTTTCAGTAGGATACCGTTGGTGCCGCCGCGCGGTTTGAAGGGGCCGAGCGCTTCATTCCACGGCGGCTTCTCGAATTGGCTCAATCCGGGAACGTCGCCCGCCTTTGCGAGATCGCGCGGCCAGGGCGATTCATGAGCTTCGGCAAAGGCGATTGCCTCGGCGAGGCGCGCTTGGTCAAATCCGGCTTGCCGCGCCGAAAGAGTTTCCCAGTTTTCGTCACTGTTTGGGCAATAGGTCATATTCCTTGCCATGTTTGTCGGTGGTGCGTTACGCGTTCAGGACGGGCGATCGGGGGCCGGTGGAGCTAACCGAGGATCTCTTCGATGAATTCCTGCACGGCCAGGGCATCGGCGACGGTGAAGCAGTCAGGCTCTTGCATCTCGGCGAGAAACTGCCGCCCGATTCCGCAAGGCCAATGATTCCGACTCGAATTTTTTACATATTTTTCCTTATCCATGTCTAGTTGCTTTGTCAAGCGACAAATTCTTGTGCTGCTTATGCCGCCGCGCCGGTCAGCCCCTGTTTATAGAGCCGGCCTTCCTCCGCAGATAGGTAAGCTTGAATTGCTTCTGAAGATCGGTCATCAAGTTCAGAATTTGGGCCTGAACCGGTGCGCAAAAGAGGTGCTAAACTTTAGTTTTAATTTTTCCGACCACACCCGCATAAATGGCGAACTCTTCCGTTCCGTCCACCTTCAGGAGAGTATCCAGCTCCTCTTGGTTATAGGCGCCAATGGCACATATTCCTGCGCTGATAGACCCACTGGCAAGATAGAGATTCTGGCAGGAATGACCCGCATCCATGGCGATCATTTTATGGGCTAGGATGGTGTAGCGCCATTCCGCGCGATAGGGCAAGGCCGTCCAGATAAAGACCACCGCCCCTTTGCCCACAAAGGCCTGTTTTAGACAGGCCTGGGCTGTCTTTTTGTTCAACTCCGAGTCGGCCCACAGGAAGCACAATTTGTGATCCAGGGGCAGATACCGATAAAGTCCCGGTTCAAGCCCGGTTACGCGATTTACAACCAAGTAGACCTCAAAGGGATGCCGTGATCCGCCCGATGGCACGGTACGGCGGGTTGCAGCCCCTTTTTCAGCGATTCCACGCACCCCCTGGGCGGCCCAAAGCAAAAATGAAAGTTCTTCCAGCGTCAAAGCCTCGGCCGTATATCTGCGGTGGCTTCTGCGGCGGTTGATGGCTTCAATCAGCGGTATTTGGCCCACCGTCAAGTCTTTGGGCGCTACCAAATCGATCAGTTTGGCATTTTCGGGATACGGTTTTTGAAGCGGCGGCGGCGGTAGCTTCTTGCGTTGATCTGTATCTTGTTTGAGCCATTCGCCCCAGGGACCCGCTTCGAGAAGTTTGCGACCGCTTTCCATACTCTCCATGTGATTGCCCCTTTCATACGCCTAGTCGTTTTCACCTTATTTAATGTGCCAAAAGTTGATAGCACAAGCAAGGTTTTTTTAGCAACGCGATTCGCCTATTGAGGCGTTAAAACTCAATTTAGACTATTTTTATGATGAGTACGGAGCTGATGTAAAGGTTGAGGTGATAAATGTGAATGCAGATGTCGCGCGAAAATATGCTGCCATTTACTTATCGTTGCAGAAAAAGGGGACTAAAATACCGATCAATGATGTCTGGATAGCAGCAAGCTGCATGGAAGTGGGTGGCCGACTGTTGACTAGAGATAAACATTTTGATGTTGTCGATCAGATTGAAACGATTATCCTCGGAACCGGTTAACAGCTCAAACAGAATTATGAGGTCATGAAATAAGGGGTCAGAAATATCAGGCATATTCCGAGCTTTCGCAACGCCGCCAGGCGGGATGCATCGGCGGTTAAAATGTGAAGTTATTTTTGCGCGAGCCCCCTAGACACGCCGGTTTAATTTAGAGCATTTTCAAAGATAAGAGCTGCAATTCAATTAGTTTCATTAATGACCTGAGGTAGCGACATAATGGTAGTATAACTGCACGGTATTCTCGTCAATTATTTTAACATTGGCATGATCTGCGGAGCGGTTGACCAGATAACCGAATTTCTCGTCATTATTTCCAATAATTTCCTTCAGCCAGGTAGAATCCATGATATCGCTTTCTGCCATCATATCCTCAGATAATACATTAATCCAGGAATTGCCCAATATGATTTTGCGATCATCTTTAATTATGTATCCATAGGACGTTGGGTTATACCACGATTTTTTCTTTCCTTATATTCGGAAGATTAGCGAGATTCAACTGAAGTAGCGAGCAGACGTCGCCACGGCGATGATGTTCTCTTCAAGATGTTTGAAGTTCTGCATATCAGCGTTCACCACGTCCAGCCCATGCTGGAGAACATAGGCATAGGCACGCTGGAATGGATTGAGGGGGGATGAGCCAAACTTATCGCCGTATAGATTGTCGAAGGCGGTCGGGTCACCTTTGCCCAGCGACCAAAAGGGCCCTAGATACCGGGCGGCTTTCATCCCAACCAGACCGATGCCGGCTTCTCCGGCTCGCTTGAGCAATCCTTGGAGTTCAACCAGCGTGGATGTATCCTGCGCCAGGCTTTTTGTGCTCCAGTCATACCAACCGGCAGGCGTAATTCCGATCATCGCCAAATCATACCAACCCGTTTCGATGGCTGCTTCCAGGACGTTTTGGGCGTTCTGGTGAGTACTCAATCCAAAATAGCCCACTTTCCCGGCGGCCTTTGCTTTGAGGAACGCATTGTACACCTCTTCGCTGCGGACAAGCGACGGGTTATCGACGGCCATCAGGTAGTATGCATCCACATAGTCGGTCTGCAAATCTTTCAGGCTTGCATCCAGCAATTTTGTCCAGTACTTTGCGGCAAACTTAGCCTGCTCCAGCGTGATCGAATCAGCGGATTGGGCATGTACATATGCGGGTGCTTTTGATACGACCCAAACCCGGTCGCGATGGTCCTTCAGGAAAGGGGCCAGGTGGCGTTCACTGCCCTTGTAGTAAATGTCTGATCCCACATCATAATGATTAATCCCGGCCTCAAAGGCTCGCTGCAGCAAGCGCACGGCCCTTCCGCCCATCAGCGCAGCACCGCAACCGAAGACCAAACGGCTGGACAAAAAACCGGTGCGACCTAATTTTCGATAGGTCATGGTTGGCTGTTCATTGCGGTGGGTTGTCTCTTTGGTCCCGATCGATTCATTTGTCTCCGAGCACGCCGCAGTCAAAAGGGTCGGCCCGCCAAACGCCGCTGTTGCAACAATCTTGATAAATTCACGCCGGTCTAAGGAATCGCGATTCTTTTTCTTCTTCATCATTTCACCTCTCTCACTGTTCTAAGCGGAGTTGCTGCCACATTTCGACTGCCGCCCGGATGGCCAGGCCCCGGTCTCCAACGGATGACACACCGCCTATTAGACGACCTTTGTGGAAAACCACGTCATAACTCCCCCCCATGTCGCAGAATACCAAGTCCACTTGCCCGGCCTTGAGGCGCTCAATTCCTTTGCCATATCTTTTAGCATGCCTGGCGTACCGAACCACAGTGGCCCGTGCTGATTCCGTAGAGTCCCGCTGAGATAGAAACGCCGTCACCAGGGTGTTGCCTTTGCGGTAGGCGGCCGTGTAGGTGTTGCCCATGAAATCCAATCCCATTGCGTCGACTTTAAAATACTGGACGGACTGCGGCATCCGGTCTGTCAGCGGCAGTGCGGCCAAACCCCAGACTTGCCCGCCCGAATCCAGCAGAAAGTCGGTCACTTTTCGAGCCAAACCCATGCCAATCCGCTCAAATTCGTCTGTAGCCTCGGAACTAATGATCTGAATGTAGTACTGGCCTTGCCAGATGAAAAAATTAGCGTCCGAGCGATAGCCGGCCCGGCCCAGGTTCAACTGAGGCTCGCCCTGGGATCGCTCGGCAGAAAAAACCCCAAAGGCGTCGGTCGGCGTGCCCATATCGTATATACTCAGATTTATAAATTTGGCGGTTTCGTCGCCAGGTGTGAAACTGGCATATGTCATCCGGATCATGTCATAGGCCAGGAAGAATGAAGCACGGCCATTGATCTGTTCGTAGAGGTTTTCCGGCGTAAACTGCTTGACCTCATCATAAATTTGCCAGCCTTTGGGCGTGAGGCCGGCCACTATCACAGGAAGGCTTTGTGATGCAATTATCCGCCCATTGGACCCGATAGACATCACCGCTACAACCGTCAACGCCAATAATCTCAAGCTCAGTATCCGCTGAAAAATACCCGCCGATCCCATACTTGTTCCTTTTTTCAAAGATGCTTATCGAACCACTCAATGGCCATCTTGATTGATGGCATGCAGCCTTTGCCATAGATCTCAAAGTGGGTTCCTGAAAAAATCTCCAATCTCAAATTTAACCACTTTTTTGCACCGGCGTGTTCTCACACCCATCCGATTTCTAATCGGTATTAATTTTTCATATTCACAATCATTCCGATTGAGCGTTATCGCTCAATGAGTGGTTTTTATCCCTTCCCCAGCCTATCATTTTTTTTAAGTTCATCTGCAACGTAACCCAGGTCTAAAGATTGCAAAGTCCCTCTGGTCGGATAGCCGGTGCTCGTATCCCAGCCCTGAATTGTGTAAAATCGGGTTTTAAACTCATCGAATTTATCCCTCTCAAAATGCCTGCCCCGGGTGTTAATGTAATCCCATTTTCCGTTTTTTCGGCCGGGTAAATATTGATCGACAAAACCGGACTGGCTATATAGATAATCAGAAAAGTGAACCATATCACGGTGTCGGCCTTGTAGGGTCCAGATTGCGTGATCAAGATTCCATATTTTTTTCCCCAGATTGATGCCATCGAGGAAGGTGAAATGCCTGCCGGTGACGGCATTGAGGAATTTGGGTTCCGAAATTCCAGTCGATCCGATCTTTCCGGGAGCGAGCAGGTTTAGAAAATCCGGCCAGCGCCAGTCGCAGAACAGGGTCGATTGCTTCCAGAACCTGGTATAATACCGGTGCCAGCTCACCAGTTTCGCGATGTGTTCGGAATACATATTTTCTGTGCTGAAATCCAGCATCAGCAGGTCTCCTTGAAACGGCACCATTTTGTCCGTATAGATCCTGACCAACTCCTCCGCCGATGCGTACATCTTAAAGCCATATATTTTGGAATACGTGGGATGGCTTCTAAGCTGATCGAAACCGTGCTCATTGATGTCCCGGTCGCCCAGAATGCTGCCATAGGCCCAGTCAAGCTGAGACCGCGGCTCTTTGTGCTGCGGCAATCCCCAATTGGGAAACTTCAGCCGGCCGTTTTTCAAGTCTCCCTCATCACCATCCAGCCTGCCCCACTTCTCGGCCGCCCTCACGAACCCCTCGGCCAGATCGTCGCCAAAGGGGTGCGGATTTCCCAGCCCGTCGTTTCGATAAGCCATCATTTTCAGCAGTTGCTCGATATACTCCTGCCGGCCGTACTTGTTAAACATGAGCGGACAGTCAATCTCCTTGTTTAATCCAAGAATACCGTACAGGTTAAGTTCTCTAAGGTACATCTCGCCCCAATAAATCTCGGCCGCGTTCAACCCCAATCTGTTGAGCAGGTCGCTGGTGTAACGTTGAATATCCTGATTCCGGGATGCGGCGTAGACCAATGTTGTAAAACAGGTTGCCTCATTACCGAGTCCATCTTCAAATCTTGCCCGGCATCCGGAATGACAGCCAGTACAAGCCTGAGGTCGATGCCCGGTTTTCGGCCTGCCCCCTCTCCACAATACACCCGGTATGGGAGGGCTTTGAAAATCAAGAGTTAGACGGGTGTTTTTCAGATTTCCAAGGTCAAAGGCATAGTGCTTCTTCTGCCACAGGCGAGCTGCAACCAAGGCCCTCGGATTGTTGACTTTGATGCTACCGGTTCCAATGACGCTGATGGCCTTCAGACCTTTTGATCCCCAGACCGCACCAAAGCCGCCCTGGCCGGATCCGTTGCTGGCATCGTGTATCAAACAGGCCAGCCTGCTTAAATTCTCTCCTGCGGGTCCTATTGCGAGAACAGCCGGCCGTTGGGTGGTTTGTTCTCCATCATTGCCGCCCGCCTCGATCCAGTCACCATATTGCTGTTTTCCGGCCACATATTGCCAGATCTTTTCCTGACATTGCCAGGTATCGGTGCCCCATAAAGACAATGTACTGCAATTCCTGATCTTAACCCTGTCGTTTCTAATATCCAGCCAGACGGGCGCATCCGCTTTACCTTCTATCACGATTCCATCCCAGCCGGCAAACTTGAGCATGGATGAAAATCTTCCACCAAAATTGCTTCTGGTGAACCAACCGATGGGGACGGATTGCACGCCGATTCCCTGGACCTCGGTCCTTCCGGATGCCCCGGGCACCAGAGTCCCTGAGAGGGGAGAGGTCATGATTGTAACGACGTTGGCCGGATCGAAACCGTCAATGGTCTTGTCTCTCACCAGATCGAAGAAAATGGCCGAACCCATACCATGCCCGCCAATCCAGTGTTCATACTTGCTGGTGGGAATGGTTGTTCCTTTTCTTTTGGTCAGGTTTACTCTCAGTATTTTACCTGCATATCCGTTCATGTCACCTCCTGGTGGTCCATTTCAAAGGCTTGGTTTGATGAGTCAACTCAAACATGGTGTGGTCGTTTTAAACAGGATAAAATGGATTTGCCTGATTTTTTCCTATCAAATATTGTCCTTGGTTTAACAATTTACGTTCCTGAATCTATATCATGGGTTCAGGTTAATCGTTTTGAAGATGTCCATCAGTTCATCAATACCGTATATCGTATGTCCGGCCAGCAGTATCGCCTGGTCCTCTTTTGCAATTATGTCAACGACTGTGGTCAGGGTAGTCTGTCCCCGGTACCGCCACACGATTTGAATCTGATAGGCATCGAATCCTTCATATTTTTTTATCGGATTTTGTGAGATAATTTTGATATCACTGCCCACGTACTTCAGCGCATCTGCATATCCCTCTGCCAATGCCTTTAATTGTTTAGTAACATCTTCACCGGGCGCAAGCGATGAAATCGCTATCGACATGGATGGCGACCCCCGGGGAATACCGGCCCTAAAAATCTGATTGGCTTGCAGCACCCGGTTTTGAAACTCCTTCGGATATTCTATTGTAAAGGCCGGAGAATCCGTACGAACAAAGTTCCCGTCTCTGGCAAAACCTTTGGCCTCCAGAGCCGCTTTATCCACTTCCACGTCGAGCCTCAGGGATTTCACCATGGCCGTCAGATTTTCCATGGGCCGATCCTGGCTATCCGACGCACCAGAGACAATCAGACGGTCGTTCATTTTGGCGGCGACAAAGGCGGCTATTAATTCCATGCCGCCGACATTCCATTCTATCTCAAAATAATTGGCCGCGGTGCCATCCGTCAGCTTGATTAGTTGTTGATTGTTCACTTGATGAATTATGCTGCCGGGTATCATCCTGGGCAGCGAGCTTGAAATTAGATCCGCCGTATCCTCCAATGTTGTCCCCGCCGGATAAGGCCCGGCAGTAATACCCAGGACAGGCATGCCCTCGGCCGATTGCCTTCTGAATACAAAGGGGCCGGCAAGCCCTGGATTCTTGGTTAGTTTTTCAGCATCATATTCAATGGAAAAACCAATCGCTTTGTCCGCATACCGCTCCAATTTGGAACCCGGAGCCGACTTATCCGCCTGCCCGGCCGTTTGAGCACAAGCAAAGAACAAAGCCGAACCTGTAAACACACAAAATACGATCCACAAAGTTCTTTTTGCATAGTTTTTCATGTTGCCTCCTTTTTTCAACCTAATCAATGGGATAGACCAGTTTACACCAATTTTTGGTTCTCAAATTTACCCTGTATCCATTATCTCCCATCTGGGGCGGGATCTCTTATCTGTATTCTCGACAATGCGGAATTCTCCACTCTTTCGTGTACCAGTGTACAGGCAAGCATACTATAAAAAAACATGAGATAAGATGGGAGCCTCCCAATCATTTTGCGGTAAATTCAAAGTCTAAATCATGAAAAAATTTAAGAAATGTAGATGCGATACAGGGCCTGACTCGATTCCACTTGAAAAAGTGCATTCGACCAGCTGGCGGAGGCGCTCCAGATCAATTAGATCATGTATATCATTAAATTCTGCGGGGTCAAACATATTTTGGAGGAATGGTTTTGGGGCTTCCGGCCCGGATTATTTTTTGTCTTGACAGACCCAATTCATTCGTTTACTATTCAGAACAAATGTTCTTTATACAGAACACCTCAAGGTTATTCTTGCCATGCCGAATGAATTTAAAAATGTCCCTGCCATCGAAAAGTGCTTTTCAATCCTGCAGCATTTTGCAGAGTCAAAGCAAGAGCTTGGTATCAGTGAAATTTCAAAACAGCTGGAATTGAACAAAAGCACGGTCTTCAACATCATTTACACCCTCAAAAACTTAGAGATTCTCGAACAATATCCAGACGGTAAATTCCACTTTGGCACCCTCCTCTATCTGTTGGGAAACGCCAATGGAAAAAAATCGGAACTCCTTCAAACGGTTCACCCCTATCTGGCAAAAATAAACCAGCAGACAAAACTATCGGCTTTTCTGGGAATTCGTTCCGGACAACAAGCCGTAATTATCGACAAAGTCGATACAGCTCATGACATCAAAATCTCGTCGGAGATCGGCATGCGTTTGCCGCTATTGGCCGGTGCCGGCGGCAAGGCACTGCTGAGTCAACTTTCAGATCGGGCGATTGATCAGATTTTGAACACAAATTCCTTAAAAAAGTTCACCGCCAAAACCTGCATTGATAAAAAAAGATTCAAAAAAGAGGTCTTAAGTATCAGAAAAGAAGGCATTGCCTTTGATGATGAGGAGTATATCGATGGCGTTGTCGCTTTTTCGGCACCGCTTAATACCAATCGACCGGACCTTCAGGCCGCCATCTGGACGGTGGGACTTAAACAGCAGGTTTCAAAAGAAAGTATCTCCAAAATCAACAACTTTCTGAAGAAAATTGCGGATGAAATAAATCATCGGTTTTATATGACGACCGACGGTGCTTAGCCGCGCAGTATCGAAAACTTGTGGTGGCTATTTGTAAGGTAATTCCTTGACAATTGTGGCCGTTTCTCGATGCTGGATTCTGGATACTTGATAAAATATGGAATTCTATCATTATTAAAAAACGAGTAAAAACCTGTATTCTTGTCCACTTGCACAGATCAACTTTAAAAGACCTATCAATAAAATGACGGAGCGTAGCGACTTCCATAAATATTCAATTTTCAATATTCAATAGTCAATTCTCCGCCTCAGGCGGACCCGGATAAAGGAGGTAAAATATGGGTGATGTCAACAAAGTAAGGACTGCCTGCCGTCAGTGTCATGGGGGATGTGGTGTGATTGCCCATGTGCAGGACGGTAAAGTCATCAAGGTCGAAGGAGATCCGGAGTCTCCGATCAGCCACGGCACGCTGTGCAGTAAAGGATTATCGGTTACCCAGCTGGCCTATCATCCCGATCGAATTCTTCACCCCATGCGAAAAACGACCCAGGGCTGGCAACGGATCACCTGGGATGAAGCCCTGGACACGATCGCCGCAAAATTTAACACGGTCATCGAAGATTACGGACCGGAGTCAATTGTCATCGGCCAGGGCACCGGCAGAGATTATGAAAGTCATCTGTACCGGTTTGCCAACCAGCTGGGGACCCCCAATGTGCTGACCGCCGGGCATATGTGCTATGTCTCCCGAGTGGCCTCAACCCTGGTCACCCTCGGAAATCTGCCCATTTGCGACTATGCAGGCGGACCCAAATGCATTGTTTTGTGGGGCTGCAACCCGCAATGGACCAACCCGGACGAATATAAGGGCGAGGGCTT
This sequence comes from Olavius sp. associated proteobacterium Delta 1, assembly GCA_902749685.1. Lineage (GTDB taxonomy): Bacteria > Desulfobacterota > Desulfobacteria > Desulfobacterales > JAFDCJ01 > JAFDCJ01. The sequence continues at coordinate 36,307 of CACVKW010000479.1, forward strand.
CTGGCGTGCCTATAAAAAAGGAGCCAAACTGATATGCATCGACCCGCGCAAAGGATTTACGGCTAAAAAAGCTGACCTCTGGCTGCAACTGCGGCCGGGCACCGATGCCGCCCTGGCCGTGGGTTTCCACCGGGTCATCCTCGAAGAAGAACTTTACGACCGGGAGTTTACCGAAAACTACATCAACGGCTGGGATGCCTTCAAGGAAAGGGTCAAAGACTATCCGCTGGAAAAGGTGCAGGAGATAACCTGGGTCGACAAGGAACTCATCCGCAAAGCCGCCAGGATGTATGCCAAAACCAAACCGGCCTGCATCCACTGGGGCGTTCCCACCGAACAGACCAACAACTGCGCCGACTGCACCCGTGCGATTGCCGGATTGATGGCGGCTACCGGCAATCTGGATACTCCCGGCGGCAACGTCCTGTATGTCAATCCACCCACCCGCACGGTGGCTGAATTTTCCCGTCACAAGGATCTTTCCAAAGAACAACGGGCCAAGCGGCTGGGTGGTGATCAGTATAAGCTTGGTGCCAGGGTGGCCTTTATCACCCCGAAAGTTGCCTGGGAAGCCATTCTGACCGGCAAGCCCTACCCGTTGAAAGCCGGATTGCTGTGCGGCACCAATCCGGTATCGACCCGGGCCAACGCCAAGGAGGTTTACGAGGCTCTCGATAAACTGGAATTTCTGGCGGTTATTGATTTTTTCATGACCCCCTCCGCCGATCTGGCCGACATCTTCCTGCCGGCCGGCACCTGGCTTGAGCAGAATCATGTAGCCGACAACTGGAAGCGGCACGGGTATGTTCTGGCCAGACAGAAATGCGTGGAGATCGGTGAGGCCTGGCAGGATCACAAAATTTTCCAGGAGCTCGGCAAAAAAATGGGCCAGGAATGGTGGGACACGGTCGAAGACGGCCTTGACTACCTGCTGGAGCCTGCCGGACTTACCTGGGAAGAATTTAAAAAGGTTGGCTATTTAAAAGGGGAAATGGTTTACCACAAATACAAAGAGCGTGGCTTTTCAACCCCCACGGGAAAATTTGAGCTATACTCAACCGTGCTGGAAAAATGGGGCTATGATCCGCTGCCCAAATACACTGAGCTGCCCGAAAGCCCGGTTTCCAAACCGGAGCTGTTGGATCACTACCCCTATATTCTCAATGCGGGACTGCGCACCCCGACCTTTTTTCATTCAGCCAACCGCAACATTCCCTGGCTGCGGGAAATTCGACCCGATCCCATCGTGGAGATCCATCCGGACACTGCCGAAAAGCACGGAATCGAGGAAGGGGATTGGGTCTACATCGAATCTCCGCGCGGCGGCGCCAGGGAGCGGGCCAAGTTTAACGACGGTATCGATCCCCGGGTAATTGTTGCCGAACATGGGTGGTGGTACCCGGAGATCAAAGAGCACGGTCATGGCTGGGATATTTCCAATATCAACATGCTGACGGATAACTCCCACGAGACCATGGATCCGGCCATCGGTGCCACCAATCTAAGAACCTGTTTGTGCAGTATTGAGTTGGTAGAAAAAGGCAAATAAAGAAGGTTTCAGGTGTCAGGAGACGCCAATGTAAACCGAAACGGCCAATTTGATCGGGAAAGAAACTATTGAACATCGCGCAATGAACATCGAACGTCGAAGAAATGTATTTCGTGATTTTATAAATGGCCTGAGCGAAGCGAATCCATCCTTCGACATTCGATATTCGATATTCTGCGGTTCTGCGGTTCTGCGGTTCGCTGTTGATACACTAAAATTAGGATTGGGACCGGCTTTTCCGTTTTTACGTTTCTCTGTCCTGACACCTGAAACCCGACACCTGAAACCTAATTTAGCGATGCATACAGAAGTAATCGACATGACAGATGGAGCAATTGAACACAACACACCAAGTAGCGGTCACCTGGATCGATCCTACGACCGGCCTGGAATGGCAGTGCCAATCTCCGGGTCGGATGAACTGGCACGCTGCACAATCCTATGCCCGGTCACTATCAATGACCGGGAAAGATGATTGGCGCCTGCCAACGGCACAAGAACTGGAAACTTTACTGGACCGAACGATTTATCGACCGGTGATGCGGGAAACAATTCCGTTTCGGGATAACCTAAGTTACTGGTCGTCCACCACTTTCGGACCCAATAAAAATAATGCCTGGATCGTGATGTTCGATGGTGCCTATGTGCTCAGTTATTATAAGACGAACGAATATCAGGTCCGTTGCGTGCGGGGCTGAAATTCTGATGCGGAAATAAATAACTAGACATTATTATATAACAATAAACCTTATAGTAAGATCTCAACGATAAAGAGGAGGAGTCGCAATGTCAAAAGTCTCTTTAATGTTTTACAAAAAAGACTGCATGGGCTGCCACGCCTGTGAGGTGGCTTGCAAACAGGAGCACGAATTGGGTGTCGGTCCGCGTCTGGTGCGGGTCATCGAAAGATCATCTGATTTTTTTCCGGTCTATTGCCACCACTGCGCCCACGCACCGTGCAAGGAGGCTTGCCCGGTGGATGCGATTTCAAGGAATGAAATGGGCCTGGTTCTGATAGATGAGGGCCTGTGCATCGGGTGTAAAGAGTGTTTGGAAGCCTGTCCCTTCGGGGCCATGCAGTATAATGATGAGCGGGATACCGCGGTCAAGTGCGATCTGTGTATTGATCGACTCAAGAACGATCAAACCCCGGCCTGCTATTCGGTCTGTCCCACGCGCTGCATATCATGGGGCGAAACAAAATCACTATCCGAACGCATCGTCCATGAGGCCCTTCCGCAGAGGATGAAATAGCGCAAAAATGAAGGGGAATAGCATGGCTAACAAAGGAATTAATGTACTTGAAACTTGCGGGCTTCCGATATTTTTTAAGGTGGGCAATGCGGATGAAGTTGGAATCAGCGCGCCCAGAAACCGTAAGGGTCTGGCGGTGCGCACCTGGGTACGCTCATTATCCGTTATGCAGAAAGAAGCCCTGGTAATTTCCGACACAACGGGACTGGTATGGCGCTTCGCCAGTGATGAAGGGCCCTATTTAAATTCGTTTGATAGTGCACCCTGCCCCCTGGCATTCTTTACGACCGGTATGGTGTCATCATATATGAACGAAATTCAGGCTCTTGCAAAAATACAAAACATAAAAATCAGAAATATCAAACTGGTACTGGACAATTATTATTCTATGGAAGGCTCTTTACCACGCGGCACCATGATTGGGGGCGCTATGCCAATTGACCTTGACATTCAAATTGAAGCTGATGCGGCTGACAGCATGGTTAAAAAGCTCGTATATGATGCCATTTATACTTCTCCGATCACCGGGCTCATGCGTGAGTCACTAAGCTCGGTATTTACACTTTCAAAAAACGGAAAACCCGTTGAAGTCGGGCGCGTTGCGGCGCTGGATGGACCCCTAGAACCTGACCCGGACGATCGTTTTCCATTTGTCAAGGTCAGTGGGGACCCGGTTGTTGCGGGACCGTTGATGGAAAAACTGGAACAGGTTGCAACAAAATCCGGAGTTGCGGGCGGGGCCGGCAGCAGCCTGACGTCTGAGCAAAATCGGAAACTTCATGTGCGCGGCATTTGCACGATTAGAGAGGATGGGGTTAAGCAGATAGATCAATATTTGATTAATCCCTTAGGATCTCAATTCCGTTTTCTTTCTGACGAAGCCCAGCAGCATGGCGGTCAGGGTAAGGCACCCGATGCCGTATCATACATATCAGCAGGAATCGGCTTTTGCTATATGACTCAATTAGGTCGTTACGCGACCATACTCAGGAAAAATCTCGCTGAATATAGGGTCGTGCAGGACACCCACTTTTCGGAAGGCGGCGCAACCGGGGGAACCGGAAAAAGAGGGGAAGCCGATCCGGTTGAGACTCACGTTTATTTGAAAACATCAGAGGATGACGATTTTGCCCGGGACATTCTGGATATGGGAGAACAGACTTGTTTCCTGCATGCTTTCTGCCGCACTGAATTAGAACCAAACATAAAAAAAATTAGTACCTGAATACTTCACCGAGCAGCATATAACACTAAAGAAGTGATTTATCTACCGCAGAACTTTGAAGAATCCAGTGTCGACAATTTGAATGCTCTGTATTCGAGTTGACATTTTTACGGTAACCTGACTATAGAATTATTCGATACCGGAATACTAGGGAATAAATTAGAAATAACAAAAAGAGGAGGCATATTATGAAAAAACAAAACTCAGGTAGTTCTTCATGGTTGTTTAACGTGACGCTAATCACCATTGCAGCGGCGGTGGCTCTCACCGGTTCGCTGATCCCAGGGACGGCAACTGCTGCCGACGTGATCAAGATAGGTGCATCGGCGGCCAAAACAGGTCCATTGGCCGGCGGCACAGCAGTCACCCACTGGCCGAATATCAAGCTCTGGGTCCACCAGGTTAACTCACGCGGCGGTTTACAACTGAAAAGCGGGAAGGCTATGATTGAGCTGGTCGAATATGATGATCGCACTACACCGGGAGAAGCGATTAAAAATGTCCAACGGATGGCGACCCAGGACAAGGTGGATTTTATCATACCGCCCTATGGGACAGGCTTCATTCTGGCGACTGCGCCCATCTTCGCCAAGTACGGATACCCCAATATTGCGGTAACAGCGATAACCGATAAAATTCCCGAACTCACGAAGCGATATCCCAGTATGTTCTTTACTTTAGGCGATACGACCGCATTTGCCGGTTCCGTCGCCGAGATCCTGTCGAAGATGCGGGATGAGGGTAAAATCGGCAAGCGTGTCGCAATGGTCAATGTGGCTGATGCCTTTGGAATCGAACTTGCCAACGCCGCGCGCCCCATTTTCACAAAAGCCGGTCTCGAGATCGTCTATGACAAATCCTATCCCCTCGGCACCCAGGATCTCTCGCCGGTCATCAAGGGTGCCAAGGCGTCGAATCCTGACGCATTTGTGGCATGGTCCTACCCGCCGGACACCTTCGGCCTTACAGAACAGGCGAAAATCGAGGGGTTGAATGTAAAGGCCTTTTATACAGCGGTTGCTACCGCATTTCCGGCTTTTGGAGGAAAGTTCGGAAAGTCGGCGGAAGGTGTCTTGGGGGCAGGCGGGATCAATCCGGACACGCCCGAGATGCAGGCCTATATAAAAGCACACAAAGAGGTGACGGGAAAGGCCCCCGATGGCTGGGCCAGTCCAGTCAGTTATGCCAGTCTCCAGATTCTGGAAAAGGCCATAGAAGGGGTCGGTTCCAAGGATCGCAAGGCAGTAATTGCATACCTGAAGAGCAGTTCCTTTGATACGGTTATCGGTCCGGTAAAATTCAAGAATCAGAACAATGAAAAATTCTGGACCGTGGGCCAGTGGCAGGGTGGCAAGTTTTATGGTGTAAGCTCGACAGGAAGGCCTGGATCCAAACCGGTTAAGATTAAAACCGGTTGGTAATACCTGAATCTTGCATGAAAATTAATGAGATGGTGTAATAATATTTAATAACAGTGGGTTGTTGCTATTTAAGAAGTAAAGTAAAATATCCAAATAGAAAAAAGGATAATGGTCGATTTTATCTCATTAATTTTCGCCCTGCGGACGAGCCGGAGGCTTTCATGCCTTACAGGCAGCGCTAACAGCGCCTTTAGTATTAAGGATTCGGCATAGGCCACTATAGCCTCACCCTTAAGTGCCTTGCATATGAAAGCCTCCGACTCGTGCAAAATTCAGGTAATAATTAACAAACATGCCCGACGAGGTATTTCATTACACGTCGGGTATTTACCCCTTAGGTGCATGATTAAATGATCGAAGTGATTATCACCGGATTGCTGCTCGGAGGCTCCTATGCGTTGATCGCCATGGGACTGCAACTCCAATACGGAGTCGCACGGATCATGAATCTGGCCAACGGAGAAATTCTTGTGGCAGGCTCTTTTGGTGCTTTTTGGCTTTATACCGGGTCAAAGTTGAGTCCGATTCTTTCGATCTTTATTGTGATGCCGCTAGCGTTCGTTTTTAACTGGCTCATCTACCGGTTTTTACTGAGGCCGCTCGTTCGACGGGCCAAAAGCCATGGCCAACTTGAAGTCGACAGTATACTTGCTACCTTCGGAATAACCTTTATTATGGTTGGTCTCATGCTGGCGATTTTTGGAGGTGAGTATTTCAACTACTCCTATCTGTCCGTGCCGTTTAACATTTTGGGAAAACCATATGCATTAAATCGCATCATGGCATTCCTGGTGTCTGCATTCCTGGGTGTTGCATTGTATCTATGGATTTATCGGACACGGTCGGGCATGACCCTCAGAGCCGTTGCAGTCAGTTCACAGGCATCAGAACTTGCCGGTATAAATGTGCCGCTGGTATTGGCTCTGGCCTTTTCACTCGGAGGAGCAGTAACCGCTGCGGGGGGTGCGTTACTAAGCATGTTTCTTACCTTTGATGCCTCCATCGGTGTTGTTTTCACCATGAAAGCATTAATCATCGTTATCATGGGCGGTGTGGGTGATATACGTGGTTCGATCATTGCAGCGCTTATTCTGGGGTTGGCGGAAACCGTTGTTGCCAGTTGGGTCGATCCGGGCTTGACGCTTGCTGCTGCTTATCTGCTATTCATAATTATCCTGCTGTTAAAACCACAAGGTCTCTTCGGGAGACAATCATCTTGACTCGAAAAGAAAAGCGCAATCTTATCATTGGCATTCTGATATTTGCAATTGCCTCACTCCTCCCATTGACCCGTTCAGGATATTGGGTATCGATCGGCGTTACAATTGCCATGTATGCTGTTTTAGCTACCTCCTGGGCATTGTTCTCAGGACCGACTCGCTATATTTCCCTGGCCAGTGCAGCGTTTTTCGGGATCGGCATGTATGTGGTCGGTGGTTTTATAGAGATTATCGCCTTTCCCGTACTCATCGTGCTGGCAGCTCTGACAGGAGCGATTCTCGCGGCCGTTGTCGGCCTGGCTACATTGCGGTTATCGGGAGTGTATTTTGTAATTTTTACACTGGGACTGGCAGAGCTCATTCGGCAGATCATGACCTGGGTACAGACCACTATGGGCGCAAGTAGCGGGCTCTATGTTCTTACCGATATTACAGAATCGATGATTTATTGGCAATTAGTAGTTCTGGCCGCGATCGTCTTTCTGATCGGCTGGTGGATAGGTCGTTCAAGATTGGGATTTGCTTTACGCATTATTGGAAATGATGAGATAGTTGCATCCCACTGCGGCATTGATACTGCCTCGTCCAAGGTCATCCTTTTCATAATTTCAGGTACTTTTGCAGCCATCACCGGAGCGGTTTTGGCGCCCCGATGGACTTACGTGGAACCAATATTAGCTTTCAGTCCGATGATCTCCTTCCAGGTTGTTATTATGGCATTGCTTGGGGGAATGCATCGGTTATGGGGGCCGATTTTAGGGGTAATCCCGTTCACCTTACTCTGGGACCTGATTTCAGCCCATTTCCCAAATCAGACGACTCTGTTGTTGGGGGCCGCATTTCTTCTCATTGTGTATTTCATACCGAATGGAGTCGCAGGACTGGTAGAGGATTTTGCGAAAAGGCAGAATTAACCCTAACGTTGCATAAATTTTTATCACCTTGCATTACCGAGATGCTTGAGACGGTTGCGTTTCCTATACAGATGCTGGATGCTCGATACTTGATGCTGGATAAAATAGTAATGCTCTAATGATGAAATCCAACAACATCCAGTATCCAGTAACCAGAATCCAGGATCAGTCAATAACCGCAATGGTCTTCATTGTAACGGACAAGTTTGAATAC
>CACVKW010000480.1 GCA_902749685.1 Olavius sp. associated proteobacterium Delta 1
ACCCTAACATTGCATAAATTCTTATCATCTAGCCTGGCCGTTATGGCTGAGATCGTTGCTTTTTCCGGGCTGATGCTGGATGCTTGATACTCGATGCTGGATATCT
>CACVKW010000481.1 GCA_902749685.1 Olavius sp. associated proteobacterium Delta 1
CCTTGGGTTTTCGGTATGTAAATACACGAATTGCCGCAGATCTGCGCAGGATCAGGGTTTACGCGAATGAATGAAATTCGGCGTGTTACTACAAAAAAGG
>CACVKW010000482.1 GCA_902749685.1 Olavius sp. associated proteobacterium Delta 1
ACTGATCCTGGATTCTGGTTTCTGGATCCTGGATGTCGTTGAAATTCACCGATAGTGTCCTGTTAGATATCCAGCATCAAGTATCAAGCATCCAGCATCTGCCCGGAAAAAGCAACGA
>CACVKW010000483.1 GCA_902749685.1 Olavius sp. associated proteobacterium Delta 1
ATGCTGGATATCTAACAGTACACTATCGGTGAATTTCAACGACATCCAGGATCCAGAAACCAGAATCCAGGATCAGTCAATACTTTCAATGGTCTTCATTGCAGCAGC